>NZ_CP062063.1:0-160419 GCF_001758625.2 Janthinobacterium sp. HH102 | reverse complement strand
ACTTGTTGTAGCGTTATTAAACTGCCGTGCGGCGGTTGAAGATCGACGGCCAAGATGAGAGCGGCAACGAAGAAAATTCGTCGGCAAACTTCCTGGCCTGCTTCACCACAACCCCCAATGCAAAAACGACTCTAAGTCCCCTCATTGGCTCATCACGCGCCAAATACACTGGAGCTGAAATCTCCTTCATCGCGATCGCAAAGTGCGCGGCTTTCGAAGACCCCCATTCCGATTCAATGTAATGCGAGTACTCGAGTAAACTTGCGTGCAACGCTCTCGCATCGGCCTTCTCTTCCGCGGATGCACCACTGTCAGCCAAAACATGCCCTATTGTGCGCATCAAATGCGACAAATCGGACTGCCTTAGGTCTGGCAAATAAGCCAGCAAAGAAACACCTCCGGCAAGCTCAGACTCATCCGCGCGCAATACGCGGCTCGATAGCTCGCCAATATGGTTCACGGGATGACAGAACACACATTGAGGTGCGAAGTTTTCTTCAGAATTGTTTGCGTGATTGCAATCCTTATGATGAACTTCCAGGCCGCCACCAGACTTAACTCCGCAAGCCTGGCAGGTGTACTGCGCACGCTGTAAGACCAAAGGTCGTTTAGCTCTGTAGGCAGCGTCGGCCGCCTCGGCCTGAGGATCATGGTCTCGAAACGTGTTGCGGCTTACGCCTGGAATGAGCTCATTCATTTTAATTACGACCGGTTCGCAGTATTATTCGAAGCCGAGCCACCAACGAAGGTCTGGGTCATGGTGTCGGTGGTCACGGTCAAACCTACCAGAAGTGCTCCGGCAACGAACTTGATACCGACTGCACCCCACGTTACATCGCCGCCATCGCGCCCCTTCGACTTCTTGAGCATTTCCATACCAGCCCAACCGATCGCACCAAGTCCGATCAGGAAGAACAGGTAAATCAACGCCTCTTTGACCACCGGCATGTTGCTGGTAATCGTACGAATGCGATCGAAGACCGTTTCAGCTTGCGCAGGCTCGACAGCCATCAGGCTCAGTGCGAGAACAGGGACGATGATTTTCAAGAACTTTTTCGTGGTTTTCATATTTGGACTTCCTTTTGATTAAGTGGTTTTTTAACTAATTACCCGGCGTATATCCGGATTCGTTTAGCGAAGGGGTAAGTTCAGATCAACGGACTCACCCAACGCCATAAATTGATACCAAACGACCCTGCGACGATAAAGACTGCTGCTGTCCACCCAGGATCTTCAACTTGAGATTGACCACCGTCGGCCGCCTTAACAATCAAGCGCGTTCCCTTTATGATCGCCAACACGCCAAGCGTCGCCATCCAGACGAGAACACATTGAAGAATCATGATCGGCACGCTTCCACCGCTTCCTGGCATAACCGTCATCGAGTTCGATGCCGGCATCGCTTCCCCTGTCCATGTAAGGACCTGCATGTTCAGGTAAGCAGATGCGTTGATGAAAAAAGTGCCCACTATGAATCGGGCAGAGATCGAACCCATACCGTATGTTCGGCGCGGATCACTCCATTTAGTCATACGGTGGGCAGCATTTCCTACCAAGAACCAACCGAGTCCGTAGGAACATACCGCTACCGCCAACTCACGAACTGCTAGCGCACCATCCGCGATCGAAGCTAATAATTCAGGGAGGCCCATCAATTTGCTCCTTCTTTATTGGAAGCGCATACCGTTGATTTCAACGACCGGATTTCCGGCGGCATCTACAGCAACCCGATCGACAGCTCCCAATCCTGGAATGACTTCACCCGAGGAAACCCGGTGTTTTACGCCACCAAAGTCCACGAGCGCGGTTGTTACCCCACGCCGTGTAGATATTCCAAGGACGCGGACGCTGTCGCCATTGAGCACCACCGGACTTCGCACTTCGGTTGCCGGAGGCATATTTTGGCTGGCCGGTCGATTGTTCTGCATCTTCGCCTGGCGAGTGCTTTCAGATATCTCCGCTTTTGGTTTCGGTGCAGTTGCGCGCCGCTTGGTGGATTGAACTCGTTCGACCGCTTCAACGCGTTCAAAGCGAGCCAGACGTTTCTCAAGTGTTGCAACACGGACCGCAAGGCCATCGACTAATAATGAAGATGACTCCGTTTTCGTAGCAACTGAGGAGTTTGTGCTCGGGCCCGCCGGCACCACCGGGGTTGCAACCTTATTGTTGGCTTTGTTGACCGCCTGCACGCCGGGTTGAGTCTGTGGTTGCCCACCCGATACAGTTTGCTCAACCGGACCAGTCTCGGCATGCGTTGGCACTGAAGCTACACCTTGTGTTTGCTCAGCAACCGGCGGCGTTGACTTAGCCGGAACACCGGCAGGTACTTCTGCCGCTCCTGGCGCAGGCGTAGACACCGCAGGTGTCGAAACCTCAGCGGCTGTGGCAGGCGCATTACCCATCACCGTCGCTTCGATTTCTGCCTCTGCAGTCATAGGTCTGGCCGCGGGCGTAGCAGCTGAAGCCGGTGGTTGTGGAGACGGGTTTACTTTCGGTGGACCGGGGTCCAGAACAATCACCAACAGGAAGAAGGTGATCAAAAGGCCGCCTACAGCGATCCCAGCTTTCTTGCCGGTCGACAGTTTCTTCTTAATCTTTACTTTTCCTATCTTTAGTGGCGTGGCTGCAGATGGATTGCCACCGATCGAATCCACTGGTTGTGTTCCGAACCCTGTTGGTGCGGCACCATCTGTAGGGCCGAATCCGCTCTGGTTGGCTGTATTAAGAGGATCCATCTGCGAACCAAAGGCTGATTCCGCTCCGTCAGCTGTTTCGTACAATTCATTCTTAGACATATTCTTTTCTCTCAGTTGTCGCTCTGCCGAGGTTGGCCAATAAGATCGGATTGATAAATCGATTGCTCAAAAACAAGTCCAAACTGGGTACGTGGTTCGAGCATTACGTGTCCTTCTTTAGGACCAGTAGCGAGGCCACGTGAGACCTGATCCGCACCAGCGGAATACATTGCGTTTCGTGCTTGTTCTGCCGATGGTGCTGGGGTCTGCTGGGCACCGGTCACAGCGCCTGTTCCTGCCCCTGGGACAGAAATAGCAATTACCTGTGTTCCTGTTTGCGCGCGCGCACCGGCATATGCCTTCACACCCTCTGAAAGCACAGGGAAGACGTACCTTTGCATGTATCGCCCGTCGTAATCACCACGGACGATGTCTCCCGGCGCTTCGGCATCCATACCAAACGCTGCTATCTTTATAGTTTTGCCGTTGTACGAACCCTGGTTGAAGTCCAGCTGAAATCCTTTATCTCCGATCCGGCGAGTCGTGCCCGTCACGACAGCTCCGGACAGAGGTCCACTCAGGATGCGTGCACGCAATTTGCCTGGTGTGTCTGAATCAGCACCACTGATCAGCTCTGCAGCGTATGGTTGATCAAAGGCCTTAACCACCATCAAATCGCTTGCAGAACGCTCGCTTGAGGTAGCGCCCACTTGCTGACCAGTTTGTCCAGGGGCTCCATTTTCCACCGCTACTTTTGTTTTTTCGCGCACATATGTGGATAGCGTGCGTTGGCCGCCTTCGCTTGGAGCCATACCCCATGCACTCATCATGTTTTGCATCTGCGACTCCAAACCCTTGAGCTTGGCTTCGTCGGTACCCACCGTTGGTGTTTGGGCTTGAGTCTGTGGCCCGCCGCCGGAATGAGGCTGATCCAAACGAATCTCACCTTGTTGCGTGAAGCCTGGATTAGGTGTTTGCTGGGCGGACTGCGGCTGCCCAGTCACCTGCACACCGTGCGGGTCTACTGAATTTGTAATTACACTCTGTCCGCCGGTCAATGCTGCGGCGACACGTGCATTTTCCTGTTGTGCGAGTGCGGCCCGGTCATCTTGGCTCAACATTCCGTTCACGACAGATCTATCCGGTTGCACCTCATTAATTGTCGATACTTTTTTCTCGTCTCGACCGCCCTTGCTGCCTGAAAAAAGGAGTACCAGAAGCAAAATCGCGACGCCGATGACGCCACCAATGATCATCATGTTGCGCTTCCCCTTCGGGTCCCATCGCGGCTTCACTTTGACGGCTTGCGCATTGCTTCCATCGATCGTGTCACTAGCTGCTGGTGCCGCGCCGGCACCAAGTGAATCGTTAGCTTGCATCTGTTTTCCTTTTGTTATTTCGACCGGACTGCGCTTGTAACCGATGGGATATACGGCAGCTCGAGCACTGCATTGACCTCCCTGCCATCAACGCCCATACGCACCAAAGAGGTGTAAGGGAGCTTATAGACTGCTGTGCCGTCTACAGCAGCCTGGCGGCTGAACCAACCTGGGCTAAAAATGGTGTATGGAGTGCGTAAGTACAGGTGGCCACGCCACATCCACGCCGCGGTTGCCGCGACCTGGCTAACCTTCACATCGACCGCACCCTCCGGCGGAATACCCATTAGGAATGATTGCATCTCCCCAACCTGGGTACCACCGTCGGCTTCAAGTCGATCCCCTGGAAGAACGCTCTTGGCAGGATTAAGCACCGGCACCACTGCTTGGATAACGCTATCGACCGATTTCGATTCATTACCCACGCGGACTTGCAGCAGCACGGGATTGGGCACACCAACCAAACGAATCATCATGTTGCCGCTACCGCTAATTGTCTTAGCCGATACATCAATCGTGGACGAGCCTTGCTCATTAACTTCAGCAGTCGCTAGAACCCCTACATTGAATGCATATGAAAAGCTCTTTGCGCCATCAACGATAAGTGGTGATCCAGAACGATCAACAAAGGTCACCAAGGCGCCATGGTTAAATGCGATATCAATTGTGCCGGGGCGCGAATTTGGCTCGAAACTAATGGGCATTATTCGGCTCCCCTTGACCGTATATGGACCACCTGGCGTCTCAGCCATTGCGCGCGCGCGCTCATACATAAGTTGCTCAAACTTCCGGATTTCGCTTGGATCCAAAGGAGACACCCGTTCAACAGCCTCCGTCGGGTAATCGATCTTTGAATTTGGCAACTTCGGGTCTGGCAACTCACCGCCTGAAATGCGGCGGCTGTCGGCAGGAGCAGCATTGGCTTTGCCTGCACCGGCAGGGCCAATGCCGGTGCCAGGTCCATTCGCAGTGGAATTTGTATTGGGCGGGTTCAACTTATCCCAATTTTGCTTCGCCTCTTGCCGTGTTGGGAAATTTTCAACCACAGCTCCTTTCCCAGCGACGACATTCGCTGCGGAAGGTTGAGCAGCCGGCGCGGCTTGACTCTGTACGTTTTGTGCATATACCACAGAACAACCACAGACAAATGTAGCCAGTACTGATGCTTTAAGCTTCATGTGGATACTTTCAAAAAAAGCTACGGCCGGCCACGAGGTTGATGCTCTGGCGGAACGCGAAGATGGAGAAGAGATATTGGCGAACGAACCCATTCGGAGCGCGACGTAATGCGTCCACGAGTTCGAGTCTTGGGCAGATGTAGGGATCGATGTCCTCGATCCAGTCTGCAAATTCAGGATGCTGGAGCAATACACGCTCGTGCTCCGACTGGCACAGCTCGATCACCTTGGCCTCATCGCCTGATTGCATGGCGTCCAGTTCGGCATCGCTCAACACATTGGGCTCTATATTCATGCGAAATGCTTCCTTATTTGCGACTTCATTGCTACTCATCTTTACCTCTGCCAAGGCGCCAGGACAATATTCTGGAGGCGCATTCCTTCGATATGCGAGTCGTACGAGACACGAACAACATCAGACTGAAATGCATATGCAACTGGGCGAGACGTCGAATTCGCTTTACCACCACGATACCCGATTTCAATTACCCCCTGCACATGGAACACGTTTCGCGCGTTGCCGCCAGAGCCCTGCACACTGCGTCGGTTGATGAAAGGCTGGATGATATAGCTGCTGGCCAAATTAACATCTCCCTCACTCATCTTTTTGAGGAATGGTTCTATAGCTTTCCGAACCGACTCGCTACCACCACCAGTAAAGCAGTCGCCAATCGTCCGCTCCACGGTCGTCTGATAGTTGTGGAAAGCATGATTAAACAATCCATTGACGCAATCTCCAACCATTCGCGTTACGCGAGCATCGGGTGGATCCCCCTTTGTCAGCATCAGTACCGGATATGCTCTACCTTGAGCATCCAATGCGATTCGTTCTCGCTCAGGCTTGCTAGTCAGACCGATGATGGCCGCGGCGATGCCAATGGAGCCGGCAATTACAGCGATTGCGATGCCCGCAACGAGTTTGCCATTGAGCATCCTGAGGCGCAGCACTTCTGCGTGCAGATCGAGCCCAAACAGGTCCGCGACTTGTTGTTGGTTGGACATTATCGAGTTGCTCCTACTTCTTTAGATTGTGGCTCAACTAACACGAGCGCATGCTCTCGACCGGCAGGGTCCATACCCACAACACCAGCGCCTGGACGTACTAGGATCGCGACAACGAGCGCGATCGAACATACCACGAGCCACGCGCCAGAAACCATGGCCGACTTAATCAGGACAGCATTCAGGGATCTCTGTCTTACGTATTCCTGATAGTCGCTTGTGCCTTCATGGTCGTCGATTTTACGCTCACTTTCTTCCAAAACAATCTCCGAAAAATGGACCGTTTCTTGTCCTCAGGCAAGATGATTTCACAAAGATCAACCCCGGTCAACGGCGTAGCGTTAGGTGTCAGGACTCACCTAACATATGTAAAACTAGTACATTTTGCGTATATGCCCGCATAGCAACATTTTTGTGCCATACTAATAATACGTAACAACTTAAAAATAATTATGAATGAGAACCGCTTTGTTGCTGTCGGACGAATTGAACGCTTAATCCCCTCCATTCGTGGCCTCACGCTCGTCATCGGTGGTGCAGGCCCCGTTAAAGGGCTGGTAGTGATCGAGCTAAGAGATTCCGCACTCGTCGCCCTCGTATCCAATCCGGCAACCGGCTTCGCCGTCGGTGACATTGTGAGCGCCAGCGGACGACTCGAGCTAGATGTCGAGACCCTTCAAAATATCGCGGTCGCGGCACCAGACGGCGTTTCGAGAATCTGCCGCACACAATCTCCGCGCTCTGCCACACCGAACCCGTCAATTATCGGAGCCGCGCTCCCAAATTCTGCAATAGGTAGAAATCCATCTGGAGATCATTTCAACTCCCCCTTACGTATTGCCCAACCTCAAAGTACAGACGCTTCGATCCCCTGGCTTGAGCACGAGGTACATCACTATATCAACGGCAAGCCTATCGAACTTGACGACATACCTAGTTAGAATTTACACAGCACTCTCAGCTATGACCATACCAATCCACATTCACCTCAAAAATCCCCTCACAGCAACAAGCATGCCCATATCGGACGCTGATGAGCGCCGAATATCTGGCTTCAACAAAAAAGAATTCTGCAAGCTGCTATCAACCCGCTTTGGTGTAACTTTGGAAGAAGGTGCACTCTTTTACGAGGAAATCGGCCAACGAATTAGTCAAAGCCTTGGCGGCGGCGAAACAGCCTTTCTCTTCGGTCAAGGTACTCTTAAGGTCGTCAAGAAACGTGGAAACACCACCGAACGCAGAGTCAGATACCGTCCAAGCACTCGTACCGAAAAGAATGGCACTGTGGCCATAGAAGGGCTACCAGGAATTGTGGCGGGCATCATCACTGACGTTGTGCTCATTGGTAGCATCTCTGCGGGAGAACGAGCCTTGCAAATCGACCGCGCGTGCGCGGCCGATGGTCCTGGTGGGAAGCTGGTGATCTACAAAGACGACAACAACAAGTATCGAGGCGTTTTCACTACAGAATGCGCCGCCCCTCTCGAGACGATTATGGACACGAAACGTGCGGCTAAAACATGGCTGCGTGAGACATTTCCTGCCACAGTTATCAAGAGCTAATTTATGTCGCACTCCTTTGTTTTTACTAACCAAGGCCAACGCCCTATCTCATCTATAGGCAGTCTCAGGGGGGCCTGTCCCTAGACAGGCCTCTGCAACATCTTCGTTCTGTCGCCGAATTTCATTGCCTTGTCGAGCAACCGGCATATCGTCGGAGCGCCGGGCGTCCAACAATCCCTCCCGCTGGGAACGAACAATCTTCGCAAGGAAGTCCGTCGGTGACACACCTCTTCCACGAATCCAATTGCACACCGACTTCACTAGCTCCTGTGCCTTGGGGAAGAACTTCGTGAGTATCCGGCTCGCGCCGGCCTTGGCTTCGATACTCATTGCCAGGTTTTCAATACGCGACAGCGGCATCTGGCCCTTGCGCCATAATGAGTATGCATGTGCAGCCGCCTCCTCCCAATCTGCCATTGCCTGCTTCGCTGCATCGAACTCCCCGTGAGAAAGCAACAAGCGAACAGTACGAACTAAAAGCGGCGCGCCATAAGCAAATTGTCGCTGGACATCCTCTCTCTCACTCGCGCTAAAGTGATGGGCCAGAACGAGGTGAAATCCTTCGTGATCCAGAGCAGCAACTGGATCTTCGGCATTGAACGCGATACGTGCAGTGCGACCAACAAGCGCCGCCGCCGGGCGTCCCTGTTCATGGGCGTCCATCACCTCCTTGACAATCGAAACACGCATACGCACATCGCTTCCCAAGCATTTATCGGCGCGCAACTGTAGGAAGTTCTCCAGTTGGCGCGCACGAATTGGGTCGAAACTTGCTTGCTCTATCACGCGCGCGTATGAGTAAACTGGCGCTCGACCAGTGAACTTCTCTCGCATAGCAGCAGTTACAGGCATCACCGCCAACCGCCTCACCTGTCCCTTCAGCTCGAAGTCAGCCAGGCGCAGCTCTGCTTGGAACGGCTTCCCGATTTTCTTAGCCAAGCTGGGGACGATCTTCATGTAGAACTCATCCAGACCAGCAGCGCCAAAGTTCCCTCCATTGGCCATGGAGGAACCGCTGATCCAAGTTAACTGCTCGCAACCCTGCTCTACAGCCAACAACATCGCACGACGCAACAAAAACGCTGTCCAATGTTCAGTATCAGTTACTAACGGTGCGCGCTTATAGCTACCCTTCCATTCATTTGCGCGACCCTTTTGTGCCCAATCGCTCTGGAACTCATGAACAAAAAGGGTCTTAATGCCATCCTCGATCTTCACTGACCAACGCATGTGGGCAAAATCAGCCCGTGCGTCCGGGCACATCATTTGGAGCTGAGAAGAAAAGTGCGTGGACAAAGTGATGCCTGAAACGACGTCATCATGTTGCGCGAGTAATACTGAGCGTCGCTTGTCGAGCCGGAACACCGCATCAGGATCCTCTCCAAGCGCATCAAAATCGAAGTTCAGCAATGCGATTCGATCGTCCAAATCGGCAATTCGATCTGAAAGGTCCTCGTCGACGGTGGGAAAGTAAAACAAACTTTCACTATAGTCCTCGCCGTCGACTGCGAATGAATAACTACGATATCGCGTATCTGCGCCCGTAAGCCTCGCCTCTTTTATCGATGGAAGCCTATACGAAGCCACATCAGCGAGCTCTTCGCGCGTTACTTGTCGGTTGCCTTGATCTTGAAGCCATTCAGCAACATTGGAGTCTTCAATTTCCGATAATTTGATACCCTTTTGGGAAAAACCATTAATCACATGTATCCATTGGGACGCCTGCAACTTGGGCTGTTTATATCCTGCAATTTCCTGGGGCAAACGCCAAGAAAACAGCGGATATGCTCCACCTGTGAGTTGTATTACCTTTTTTGCCATTTTGCTTTCACCGATGTTGAATAGCTGATCCTCGGATAGTGGCATAAGACCTTCATTACTTCAGTGCAACCACGCCAGCATGCTGCTGGCCGGCGCCACGCTGTTCCTGCTGCTGATCTACGGTCTGTACCGCGCCATCGCCGCTGACGCGCCGCTGCGGCCCTGGCCAGCACCCAGTTGATGACATGCATTTATCTGGCTTCGTAGCTCTCGAAACCTCTATGGCACTGTCCGACATGCTCAGACCGTTACTTTGTCGTGGAGGTGCATCAAATTTGAGCAACACTTGTGATATGATGAGCGCATCGGCCAGTTCTTGGCTATGAACTTAGCGTTCTTAGATGACATTATGATAACCAACTCGCAAATTCAATACAATCAAGGAGCGTCCATGGCGTTCTCGGATATTGGCGAACGTCGTCTTGCGAAACATGTGCCCGTTGCATTGGCACTTCGTGATGCATCGGCCCAGGTTGTGAATGAAATTATCTCTTTGGCCAATCTCCAAGTGGAACGCTGGGAATTGAATTCCCTATGCAGCAAAGACTATATTTCCGCCTGGCGTGAACTTCTCAAGCGCCCGAGTGATGCAGCTTCCATTCTGGAAGAACGGTCGTCCCGCGCGGCCGCCTTGCGCCAGAACTCTCCTTTTGTCGCCTCGGTTCGGCAATTTCAAGCGCTAGCGCATGCGGCGTGAGCAAATACGGATTGCGCTTGAGGAGGCAATCAAGCTTGGAGCCCATAAAGAATTTGTCATCGTGGGAAGCCTGTCGGTCTTGGGGCTAAAAGAAGTTCCCCCCGAAATGATGTCAATGTCGATCGACATTGATTTTTTTCCTTTGCACGATCAAACCCATGTCCAGGAAATCAGTGCCGAGCTAGGGGAGGACTCTTCCTTCCACGAATCCCACGGCTATTATCTCGATCCTATATCGGCAGATGTACTCGTACTTCCTCCTGGTTGGATGGAGCGTATGGTCTTGCATGAATTTGGTGATCTTAGCGTCTATTTTTTGGATGTCAACGATACTGCGATTTCGAAGTATGTACGAAGTGCCGACAATGACTTTCGATGGATTGACGCAGGCTTTGAAGCAGGCATTCTTGACCTTGATAAAATTGACGCAAGGGCGAAATTCAGCATGGATTATCCAGGCGAAGACGACAAACGCCGAGTCCGCAATGGTATTGAATCCCACCGCGCGGCAATGAAGGATTCTGGCGCATTGCGTATGGATTTACTTGACACGATTCGAGCGCGCCCCGATGCGCGAATCGCCAATCTCATTGACGACGACTACGTTTACACTGGACTAATCCTGCACTCTTCGGACGACAGGGTCGTTCAGGAAGTAGGAAAAGCAGTGTTAGTAATTCATGATAGTACGAGTTGGGATTTCATACCCTCGGTCGGCGACACTTGCATTGTGTCGTACAGCGACGGGGAATGCCAAATCATTCACGATGCTGATTCGCCTGGCCCCTGCCCTGTTTAGCAAGCCTAGCGGCTGATACATTTGGTTGTCGGGACATCACGCATTCGGCAAGCATCCGTCGGGTAGAAACACAACGCGAATGGATGAGTGAACTTGACCGAGTATATTTCGACGCTGATAGTTGACTTACCACAAAAGCATCGAAGTCTAGGCTACAGCCGGCCGTCATTCCCATTATTAGGTTTGGTGGCTTTTCTCTTCTAGGGTATCCCTACTCATCGTCTTGAACCCGGCAGCCGCTCACCAGACTGACCCGCGCCAGCACCGCCGGCGCGCTACGAGAGGCCGCCGCGGTGGCCAGCACCACGTCGACGACCCGCACCAGCTGCTGCACGGCGCCTGGCCGGCGCCATTATGTTCCTGCAGCGGCTCACCGGCCGGGACCGCGCCGGCGCCGCCGACGCGCTGCGCACGGCCACCGCAGCGGCCAGCACCATGTCGACGGCTGGCTCCAGCTGCTGCCCAGCGCCTGGACGGCGCCAACTTATTCCTGCAGCGGATCATCGGCCGGCTCTCCACGCCAATTGATTCGACCGTTCAGTGAAAAAGTAACGATCCGTCACTTACGAATGAGAATTTGTGACATCATAAGTGCTCAAAATTTACGTTAGGAATTGAAATGGATCTATCGAAACTGAGTATGGCTGAATTGAAGGATTTATTAGGAAAAGCTCTGAAGGAGGAGAAGAATCGAGCGAAATCCGACCGGGAAGCTGCGCGCAACGAAATCTTCGCAATTGCCCAACGCCTCAACATGCCTTTGAGTGATTTGATTGGAAGTGGAAGAAGCAAGTCGACGCAAAAGGTCGCTGTCAAGTATCGAAATCCAGCCAACTCCACTCAAGAATGGAGTGGTCGCGGCCGTCCTCCGCACTGGGTAAAGGAAATGTTGGAGGCTGGAGCCGATCTTCAAACAGCGAAGATTGACGCTTGAATTTTCTAGTAGCCGACAGCTTGGAAAGCCACGTCGATGGCGCGCACCAGCTGCTGCACGGCGCCTGGCCGGCGCCATCACGTTCCTGCAGCGGATCTCAGGCCGGGACCACGCCAGCGCCGCCGGCGCGCCGCGCGCGGTCACCGCGGTGGCCAACACCACGTCGACGGCGTGCACCAGTTGCTGGCCAGCGCCTGACCGGCGCCACCACGTTCCTGCAGCTGGTCATCGGCCGGGCCCACGCCGGCGCCGCCGGCGCGCCGCGCGCGGCCCCCGCAGTGGCCAACACAACGTCGACGGCGTGCATCAGCTGCTGCACGGCGCCTGGCCGGCGCCATCACGTTCCTGCCGCTGATCATCGGCCGGGACCACGCCAGCGCCGCCGGCGCGCCGCGCGCGGTCGCCGCGGTGGCCAGCACCACGTCGACGGCGCGCACCAGCTGCTGGCCAGCGCCTGACCGGCGCCACCACGTTCCTGCAGCTGGTCATCGGCCGGGCCCACGCCGGCGCCGCCGGCGCGCCGCGCGCGGCCCCGCAGTGGCCAACACACGTCGACGGCGTGCATCAGCTGCTGCACGGCGCCTGGCCGGCGCCATCACGTTCCTGCCGCTGATCATCGGCCGGGACCACGCCAGCGCCGCCGGCGCGCCGCGCGCGGTCGCCGCGGTGGCCAGCACCACGTCGACGGCGCGCACCAGCTGCTGGCCAGCGCCTGACCGGCGCCACCACGTTCCTGCAGCTGGTCATCGGCCGGGCCCACGCCGGCGCCGCCGGCGCGCCGCGCGCGGCCCCCGCAGTGGCCAACACAACGTCGACGGCGTGCATCAGCTGCTGCACGGCGCCTGGCCGGCGCCATCACGTTCCTGCCGCTGATCATCGGCCGGGACCACGCCAGCGCCGCCGGCGCGCCGCGCGCGGTCGCCGCGGTGGCCAGCACCACGTCGACGGCGCGCACCAGCTGCTGCACGGCGCCGGGCCGGCGCCAACACGTTCCTGCAGCTGATCACCGGCCGGGCCCACGGCGGCGGCGCCGGCGCGCTGCGCACGGCCGCCAGCACCACGTCGACGGCGTGCATCAGCTGCTGCACGGCGCCTGGCCGGCGCCATCACGTTCCTGCAGCTGGTCATCGGCCGGGACCACGGCGGCGGCGCCGGCGCGCTGCGCGCGGCGGCAAGCACCACGTCGACGGCGTGCACCCGCTGCCGCCCGGCGCCTGGCCGGCGCCGCCACGTTCCCGCAGCGGCTCACCGGCCGGGACCACGCCGGAGCCGCCGGCGCGCCGCGCGCGGCGGCCGCAGTGGCCAGCACCAGGTCGACGACGCGCACCAGCTGCTGCACGGCGCCTGGCCGGCGCCATCACGTTCCTGCAGCGGATCTCAGGCCGGGACCACGCCGGAGCCGCCGGCGCGCCGCGCTCGAGCACCGCGGTGGCCAGAACCACGTCGACGGCGTGCACCAGCTGCCGCCCGGCGCCTGGCCGGCGCCATCACGTTCCTGCAGCGGCTCATCGGCCGGGACCACCCGGGCGCCGCCGGCGCGCCGCGCTCGAGCACCGCAGTGGCCAGCACCAGGTCGATGGCGTGCACCAGCTGCCGCCCGGCGCCTGGCCGGCGCCACCACGTTCCCGCAGCGGCTCACCGGCCGGGACCACGCCGGAGCCGCCGGCGCGCCGCGCGCGGCGGCCGCAGTGGCCAGCACCAGGTCGACGACGCGCACCAGCTGCTGCACGGCGCCTGGCCGGCGCCATCACGTTCCTGCAGCGGATCTCAGGCCGGGACCACGCCGGAGCCCGCCCAAGTTCTGACATATTGAAACCTTTCAACATGTCCGAGGCCTGTCCTACACCTTTTTCCCCACGGCGTAGGCGCAATACCAGTCGAGAAACCCTTCGATATCGTGGCTCATCCTGAGGACGTTGACAATTATCGGGGTGGTTTTGGCAAGCGGCTTTTCCGGATATATCCCTTCGGCTTTGAGAATAAGCAGCTCTACTTCGAAGTCATTCGGCAAGACCACGGACCTCATGTGTTTCGGTGCGGAGTGGACGACGAAATTGTCGCGCACTTCCTTCAACGGCATCTCGAACCATGAAGTCCCATTTCGAATGTAACTCGCGTAAGGTTCGTGCTCGCCGTAAGAGCCGGAGAGCTTCTGGAAGAACTTCTTGTGGTCGCTGAACGAATTGAAGCTCGGACGGTTTCCGCTCTTGAGAAACCGACTCGACATAGCGGCTACGCGGTCAAGCAGTATCCTTGCATGGATCAAGCAGTTGATGATTTCCAGTTCGGTATATGGCGCTATCTCCCGATACTTGTCGGCAATCTTCCGCTCGTGGGACGTGTAAGCCACCCGGTGTTTCCTGGCGTAGTACGCCGAAGCCATGTAGCGCGCGACGACCGACATGTTCGTTAGGAAGCGTCGAGCCGACAGGAAGTAGAGACGATACGCGTCGCGGTAGCGGGAGATGTCCGTACTGATTACCGGGTTCAAGTCGTGTCCCAAGACTTCGAACCAAGGCTCCAAGGGATCGCGCTTAATCCTAGCTATCTCATTTCGGACGTTCGGCCGTTTTCCGAGCGGGCGGTGCCCCAAGGGGAAATTCATGCGGTGCGGCTCCGGCTGTGAATGTTGTGGCTGAGTCCGGCCTTGCAATTAACTGGACCGTGTGTATAGTTTCCTGTAGCACATTGTAAGACAATCAGTATGAAAACAACTACCTTAAGAGCGCGCCTGCCCGACGGCTTCAGGGCCACCGTCTCAGCGCTCTCGAAGGTCTCCGGGCAGTCGCTCTCCTCGATTTACTGATTGGATTCTCGTCATGTCGTCCTTTGTCCGCTGTCATCCTCTGGCTCGTCGAACACCAAGCGCAGCGCGTATGGAATGGGCCGAGGTTGGGTCACGCCGGCAAACATCACTAGCAACCGCTGCACCTCGTGACGGGCAAATCCCGCCGGTGGTACGTGCAGCTCCAAGCGTGCGTGGAGCAGGGCACTGTCGCAAGCGCGTTTCCCCGTGCGCTCGGCCTTACCGCGCACCTGACGCATCTGCTTGGAAAGCACACTGGGATCGGACCCATCTTCCGGTGAAGAGATCGATTTGGCCAGCCGTCGCAGGAGCGTCCTGATAGGTGGGCGGTCGTCCCTATCGATGCGTTCTTTCACCCGCTGCGAGTTGAGTTCCAACGGAAACGATATCTCGCGCAAGGCCCGTCGCACGGGTTCCCATGTGGATTGCGACTGTGTACCGCCAGGTTGAGCATGCATCAGGAGCTGCGACCAGTTCGCCTCTGTGTCGACATGGATGATCGAGCCAGTAAGTGCCGCCAGATACAACGCCGCTTCCAAGCTCAACTCCTTGCGGATCTGGAACTGCGCACCGGCCCTTCCCACAGGGAGTGGCTGAAGCAGCGTGAATGGATCGGCCTCAGCTTGGCGCTTGAAGTCCGCGATGATCTGATCCGTCATCTTGGAGTCAGCCTTTGGTCTGTGGTTGGCAATCAAGCGCCGCTGGTATGCCTCTGGCAGCATCCAGATGAGGCGTTGCGCGTCTTCTTCCGGGAGTTTCAGGAAGCGGTACAGGCCGCCAATCTTAGGGGGCTTCTGTCCGTCGGTGCGCCGCGTGAGCACATCCTGAACATGCTGGCCGAGTGGGGCACTGACCTCGCCGGGATCAGGCACCAGATGCACGAGGCCGTCGCGAATAAATGGCTCGAGCACCAAGAGCAGCATGACGTTCTTGAGCGTCTGCATCTTGTGCCCGGCGGGCGACTCGATGGGGCTGAGCTCGGGCTTCATGCGCGTGCCCAGGAAGAATGGGTTGACCAATACAATTTCATCGACAAACGGCAGCCATCCCAGCACCGTCGCCTCGATGGTGCGCGGATCGCTGACGCCGATGTAGACAGAGCGCAGGACTTTCGGATTGGGTCGCGGTAGCAGGGAGGCCAGATCGGTGTCTTCGGGCCACAGACCCGCAAATGCGCGATGGATACGCTTAACCTGCTCGTCACTCAGGTTGCGGCGGACGTCTTCCCAAGACGCCCCGTCAAATAGCCCCAGGATGCCCTTGACCGCGTTACAGAACTTCAGGTTGCGCTCGCGCAGGCCGTAGACCTCCCACGACGGGCGCTCCCCAGATGGCAACTGCTGGCAGCAGTCCTTGAACGCGTAGGCGCTGCCGCAGCCGCAGAAGTCGTTGGCCCCGATGTTCTTGCGGGGGGATTCGCGCGTCAGGAATTCATGAACCTTGGACGTACGGCCATGTTCGTCCCAATAGCCAGACGTTCCGTCCTTGTAGCCGATGTAGATTTCTCCGCCAAAGTGCCACAGGTTGTCCTTAGGCAGCAGCACATTAGCAATCTGCGCCCATGCCCCCTTGAACTCCAGTTCCGGGTAGAGCCAGGTCTTGTCGGCGGCCGCGATGTAGCGCTTCGCCCGCGACTTGAGCAGGTGGTTGATCGCGATCACCTCTTCCCGATTCAATCGTCGGTCTCGGATGAAGGCGTCGGTGCGCGCCATGCCCACGCCCAAGTGTCGGGCGTTCGTGCGTAGCCGTATCAGGTCTGGTTGATCCGGCTCCTTAGCATATTCCAGGTGCGTGAGAATCAGGCAGGTGTTGGCATCCAGCGCGAAAACTGTCTGAGATCCAACGGCCGCAACCATCGGATCATGCGGGTAGGCGCACTGCTCAGACGTAGCATCCACCGCCGCGTTGTAGACCGTCACTGGGTGGTCTGTCAGGATAAACTTCACATCCGAGTCATGTGCCGAGACGATCTCCCGCACGCCCTCGACCCACATAGTGCAATGCATCCAGCGCAAAGCCTGCATCTCGACCATCAGATCGACTTGGCCCAGAGCGCCGTAGCACGAGCGAATCCAGTCCAAACCCTTGGGCGTGCGCAGCTTCTGCGCTGCCATGTGCTCAAAGAAATCCTGGAACGATTCGTGGACGTCGGCGTGATTCCCGAGCGCGAAGGCCCGGAGTGCTATCGCCCCCTGGTCGTCGATGGCACCAAACAAGTACTTCTCGACGTCGTCGTTGACGATCGGACCGAAATGCGTAGTGTATAGATCGAATTCGACGAAACATTTCTTGGTGACCGATTCACGGAGCGCATGATGCGGCACTTGTCGGCCGTCAGGCAGCGTATTGCAATCAGGGGCCAGATTGAGATGAAAGAGGCGTGATTGACCGGGAGCGAGGAAACCGCGCTGGTACCACTGTGGGACGTAATGGTTGTTCCTGGTCTGCTGATCGGTCATCGGCTCACTCGGTTCGTTTTATGCGTGGATTATCACACAACCTCTCCGGACCTGATGAGGAGTAAACCAGCATGCAACGGCGCTCCTGAACCGGCATCTGATCACCAGCCCGGGTCCGAGCTGGTACCTCCGGAGCGCAGCGAGCGAGCTCCGCGGTGGCCAGCACCACGTCGACGGCGTGCACCGGCTGCCGCCCAGCGCCTGGCCGGCGCCACCCCTGTTCCTGCAGCTGATCATCGGCCGGGCCCGAGCCAGCGCCGCCGGCGCGCCGCGCGCGGTCGCCGCGGTGGCCAGCACCACGTCGACCGCGCGCACCAGCTGCTGCACGGCGCCTGGCCGGCGCCACCCTGTTCCTGCAGCGGCTCACCGGCCGGATTCTCGCCGGCGCCGCCGGCGCGCTGCGCGCGGCCGCTGCTGTGGCCAACACCACGTCGACGGCGCGCACCAGTTGCTGCATGGCGCCTGGCCGGCTCCACCCTGTTCCTGCAGCGGCTCACCGGCCGGATTCTCGCCGGCGCCGCCGGCGCGCTGCGCGCGGCCGCTGCTGTGGCCAACACCACGTCGACGGCGCGCACCAGCTGCTGCATGGCGCCTGACTGGCGCCACCTTGTTCCTGCAGCGGATCATCGGCCGGGACCACGCAAGTATCAGGATCACCTTCCTAAACTACCCACCTGCAAACCCACCCGATTACCCCCCCTATTTCGGCGTGGTTGCACCTACCTAACACGGAATTTTCGACTAATCTGAACAGGTTCTCATAGGAGATAGACTGCATTTAAATGACGATCCCAATCTCATCTTCTGTGACAATAATCTCATCTTTGGTGACAGTTTACGGAGAAAAACAATTACAAAAAAGCAATACCAACAATTCCACCCAGCTCAGCGGCTTAAAATACATCGTAACTATGTAAAATTAGCCGGTATATAGCATTATTTGGCTATATTTACATCATACTAATGTACTTAAACGAACGCTTCCTCCTGATAATCATGGCGCAGCCCTCTCCTATGCAAAGCAAGACTCAAATCCTTAAATCGCGGGAAATTTTAAATGCAGAAAATGTCGCCAGAATGCTTGGGATCACTGTGCGTTCAGCCTCGAACCTTCTTCAACGCTGGTCAAATGAGGGAACCGTCTTCAGAATGGCACCCGGAGCGTATATGAGCGTCTTCGCCGAGATTGACAAAGATCGGCTAACTATCCAGAGCTTGGTCAAATGCATCGGCAAGAACTTCCTTTTAGTTGGCCCCTCTTCGCTTAAACGCGTAGGGTGGTGCGAAAGCGATACTCTCCACGTCGCGGTCCCACTCCGCCCATCCCGCATGACACCTCGTGTTCGTGACACCGTTATCTATCCAGTCGGTGCGAAGACCTGGCTACAATTGGCCAAGAAGGCGCTTCAGATGGAT
Organism: Janthinobacterium sp. HH102; assembly: GCF_001758625.2. NCBI lineage: Bacteria > Pseudomonadati > Pseudomonadota > Betaproteobacteria > Burkholderiales > Oxalobacteraceae > Janthinobacterium > Janthinobacterium sp. HH102. The sequence goes on along the minus strand of NZ_CP062063.1, from coordinate 141,630 downwards.
CTCGACAAACCTCCACTGCTTCACCCCTTAAGCCAGATGCTGTGGTGGATGGACAAGGACTGTCCAATCGAGATGCCCTCTCCTGACCGCATTAATTGGAAAGCCATCGAAGCCGAACCGCAAGTCACTGAAGCTATGCGCCAACATTGGCTTGACGAGCTTGACGATTCCTTTGATTTAGAGTTGTTTTATCGAATGTTACACAAGGACAGGCTGACGGGGAAAATAGAGGGTCGCGCGGAACCTTTTGCGAATGACTGGGTGGAGACAGCAGAATCAATGTCATACTCGACTTGATGGCTACTGAGTTCATCGCCGGCGCAAATTGCTGACCTACATTTGAATCCGCCCGCGGCCCCACATGCTTTCATGACACAGCTGTTTTCAAGCCTCAGATGGACGGAATCACACTGGGCAACCAAATCGCACGAGCTTCTCCTGCTGAGCCGGACTGATTGCGGATTTCAATGCAATATCAACGACCCGGCAAGTGCTAGCCTCCAGGTCCCGGGTCGCCAAGTCACATGCCATTACCGTCGATGCTTCGTGTTCTAAAAAAATACGCAATTGGTGCCCATCCTCAAGCAGGGTGGCCTCGCCCAGTCCGTAGGCATCGAGTATTTGACGCACGGCCTTCGAATTAATACTCTGTATCTCGTTCATCATTACTCCTTAATCTGCCTTCAATCGGCCGTTTACTTCATCTTGCCCCTTAGCCTCAAGATTGATCGAATCAACGATTGAGTCCAGGTTGTTAGCGTTGGCGTAACCCTATGCCGTCAAATAAAATGGCTATCACGGGGCCCGCCAGAACCATCTGTCGTCGTCACTGTCATCGTAATAAAAAGTAAGTATATTTAGTGCAATCTACGTCTGTCAAACACCCATCACCCGACCAGGATTCTCTCGGCTTGTGCGGTGGCCATCTGCACACAGAAAACATCCGCGGCGATCTTTGCTTCACTAGGTTTAGATCGCGACTGATACCTCAATGTCTGAATGCCCGCAGCGCTCATAAAACCATCACGAATAGTATCGCGCAGGCCATCATGCGTCCTATCGTCGAGTTCAATTACAAGCACTGTCGCCCATAGTGAATCAAACACCGCATAGTCGACAATTTTTTGCGAAACCCGTCGGAAATCATGGAGCCGAGTGGTGATATCAACAGCCGTGGGTTCTATCAATGCATGCATTGCAACCTGCGGGCATACGTGCAAGCCCGGTAGAGCCCTCTTCAATCTCCCATAAAATTCCAGCTCATTTGGCGTCAGAATTGCGCGCTTTCGATACGGAGCTGGAGAACAGCTGGGCGACTTCAATACATACGCAATAATTGACGAAGCTCCAAGAACTATAAGGAGGCAGAGAAAAATCTTCATGTTCAACCAAGGAGGAAATGCACTGAGGGCCCGCCCATGCACTTTTAAGGCTGAACGGGAATTCAAGGTGAACGTTGTCAATCAAAGAACAGCTCTACCTTATGTTCTTTCGACAGCTTGTAGCCAGCGGTGAATCCGTTTCCAGTCCGGGCACTGACAAACCCACTGCAAACAGGAGTCTTCCGTTTTTCGAGCAGGTAGTCTGCCTCGATGTCGATCATTCGACGGCCGGAGATCGTGCGATAAAAGAAGAAGTCTCCTTTTTCGCAATTGAAGGATGCCTCAAGAGCTCGCATTGTCCCTTTGCACTTCGGGCAATGATGCATAAGTGCCGGCGCAGCAGCGAGGGTTGCTGGGTCAGCTTGCTCACGGGGGGCAAATGCAAAATCAACCTTCCAATCTGCATTAAGTGTCAACATCGCTGAAAATGGCTTTTGAGTTTTCGGACTAATAAAGCCATTTAGGGTTTCCGTTGTGCGTAACCTAAGTAGATCTGTCACCTCCTCCGGAGACATCTTCCTGGACAACAGGTTTCGCTTCACCTCAAGGCCACATTGCCGATCACAACCATATGAGGAGAGACCGCCCTTAATGACGCCACCACATTTTGGGCACGGCACTTTCAACGTCACAGCATCAACAACCGGCGCCTTACTCCGGATCGCATCAAGCATGTCTCGCGTGGCCTGCTCAATCTCCTGCATGAATACCTGCCGCTGGTACTTCCCTTCACTCATCATCACGAGCTTGTGTTCCCATTCGCCGGTCATGGCTGGCGAGGTTAGTGCACCCACCCCGATTTGTCGAAGAAACGCAATCAAGCCCATTCCCTTCTCGGTAGGAACAAGCTCATTCTTGTCACGCATTAAATATGGTTCTTTAGGCTTTCCAGCTGGACCTACCGTGCTGAGCAAACCCTCGATCGTCGCTGCACGCGTAGCTGGAGTTCCCAGTCCCTTCCCTGCCATGGCCTCACTCAATTCCTCATCGTCGACCAGTCGTCCGGCATGCTCCATCGCGGACAGAAGGGTAGCATCAGTCAAACGCTTAGGCGCTTTGGTCTTCAAGGCTTTCAAAAGTACTTCCCTCGTACTCACACGCTCGCCGGGGGTAACCGGAACTAGAGCCGGCGTTTTATCGTCGTTGTCGATCAGGGCGCCATACACTGCTTTCCAACCTTCAAGTTTCATCACCCGCCCGGAAGAACGAAAATTTTCGCCCGCGACAACAGTAATTCGTTCCGTTTGTTGATACTCAGCTGCGGGGTAGAACGCTGCTATAAAGCGCCGCACGACCATGTCGTAGATCGCCTCTTCGGCCTTGGAAAGGCCACTTGGCTTTACACCCGTCGGAATAATTGCAAAGTGATCGGAAATTTTGCTGTTATCGAAAATGCGCTTGTTTGCACGAACCCAACCACTTTTGAGTGCAAGTTGCGCGTGGGTCTCGTATTGTGTACCACTCATCTCGGCGAGCACCTGCTTTGCTGGCTCAACATAGTCTTCAGGCAAAGCTGTCGCGTCCGTACGAGGATAGGTCGTCACTTTATGCAGGTCATAGAGTGATTGGGCAATCTTGAGAGTATCGGCTGCAGAGAGCTTATACTTTTTGTTTGCCTCTCGTTGAAGTGTAGTGAGATCGAATAGGCGTGGTGCATTCTCCGATGTTGGTCTCGTTTCGTCCCGAACTGAAGACGGCGCCGTACCACGACACTTCGCGATGATAGCTTCCGCGTCCTCCTTCTTTAATATCCGATATTTTGCGGCGTCACCATCTGCGCCAGGTGTAGTGGCCGCTGCGTTATACCAACGCCCGATGTAGTCCCCCGCGCCTGCGCCAAACGTACCGTGAATCTCAAAGTAGTCCACAGGTTTAAAGGTCCGGATCGTGTTTTCCAAATCGACCAATATGGCCAGTGTTGGCGTCTGCACTCGGCCAGCATTCATCGCCTGATAGATGCCGCGAACGACTATATGCAACATCGAGATACCGCGCGATCCATTGATGCCTACGAGCCAATCAGCCTCGGATCGGCAGCGTGCAGCATCGCCAAGCCGATCATATTCAGCCGATGGAACCATATTTGAATAGGCTTCCCTGATCGACTCTGGCGTCATCGATTTCAACCACATGCGTTTACATGCCTTACGGCACCCTGCAGCTTCATAGATAAGACGAAAAATCAACTCCCCTTCGCGACCAGCATCGCAGGCGTTCACAACTTCACTGACATCCGGACGGCTCATCAGCCGCTTAAGCATCTTGAACCGGGTCATTTTTTGCGGATCGGCGATAGGATGAACTTCAAACTGACTGGGAATCACTGGCAGCGTCTCCAGTGATTTTCCTTTTTGGTCTGCGCCTGGCGCTACAACTGTCGCCAAATGTCCGGCCGCGGCTGAAATGACTACACCGGAGTTCTCAAAGCCGTCAGCTGTTTTTGTGCAATTGCCGATCGCCTTGGCGATATCAGCGGCGACCGAAGGCTTTTCGGCGATGATAAGGATTTTGTTCATTTCTGAACCTTTTAAATGGAAGCTGCGGAGAACACACGCGTTTAGTAATTCAGTACTGGAGGAATTTTCGTTCCCTGATGCCAGAGAAGAAGTCGTATTAAGCAGATAGCGAAAAGGCGCGCGCGCGCGCCCTTTCGCTAATCAACGGTTAACCGGGCCATCGCCATCGCTTTCTTCGTCGTCCTGACCAAAGTCGGTGCCCAGGCCAACGTCATCTGCCGACAGCGTACCGCCCAGGCCAAGAAGATTCATCAGGTTCGTTGAGGCTGTCGGCTGCACAAGTGTCGGCTCACCTGGTTGCGCATTCACCTCACGCATTGGCTGTACCGACAACAGCAGCTCCCGCGTCCGCGAGGCATCGAAAACGTCAAAGGTTTCGTTAGTCGAATCCTTCGTCGGTGAAGTAAACTTCATCGCGTCGAGAGCCGGCCGGCCATCGCGGACAGCTTGCGGATCCGTCGTCAAAAAGACAGTACTTGTCTCGTAGGTGCGGGTGATTTTTTGTTCGACCACTTGCACGCCAGCAACAGAGAGTTCGTCGACGATCTTGCGCAGATCCGAGTTTGCCGCTTCGCCCAGAAGCGCCTGCAATACACCGCGATTGACGGTGCCATCAGGGCCAGCAGCGCGCTGACGGGCAATATCAGCAATCTGGCGCAAATACTGGAGGCCCATAATTGCTTTCTCATGCTCCTGGTCGACCGAGATGCGTTCCATCGTCACGGATTCCGACAGAGTCATCGGGCCGATTTCGCGAATGAGCGCTGGGACTCGCTCATCTGGCACCAGCACTACAGCACCACCCTGGCGATCAATCTTGCCGAAAATACCTGCTGCAATCATCACGACTGCAGGCCCTAAACCAACCTGGGGATAGCTCGCGCCATGTGGATTGATGATACGAACGAAATCGCCGGGCATCGCGGCGGCTGCGGAGGTTGGCTGAGAACGGTGAATGGTCATGGGATTCCTTATCGAGTTAATGGCGTTGTGCCCGTACGCTACGATAGGATTTTTATGCGGACGTGGTTACAAAATCGACGTCCGGCCGGCTACATCGTATCGCTCAATGTCTTCGATCAATTTCAATCTTCGATCACGATCACGGGTATTTCGGAGGGATATACGGGAAACATAACCAGAAAGTGCCTGCCGGTCCATCACTTGGCCATGCATGCTCTCAAAGCGGCCGCTCTTCCAGCTGAGTCCAATCTTGCTAGCCATCGCATTTTTTACATGGGCGCTATCTCCTGGCGATTTTGCATACACCTGTTTTTCTGATAAACGCGAAACACGCAGCCCGCACCTGGGGCACGTCGCTATTGCGTAGGTCGGTACCCACAAATCAACTCCCCCAAGCGCGCCACAACTTTGAATGCAAAATTTGATACGCGGGCCTTCGACCCCAGCGGGAATATCCACTATGCGCGCTTCGATCGATAGAGATCGACAGGTCACCATTTTGAACGAAGGAGGATCTGGCAGATCGAACACTCCCAGCGCTCTTGCAATCAGTTCCGGAACGTTTCGATACTCGAAGAGCTCAGGCCGCCCCCTCACGGCGTTTAGCAGATCTTCAACCGGCACCCGTGCTATACGCCCAGCCTTCGGACGTCTAAGCCAGCCCGCTCCAATATAATCCCTCCAATACACGCGATCGATTCCGGTAAGTATCGCGAGCTGCTGTAACGTGAACCCAGCTGCCTTAATGGAATCAATCAACTCACGCAGCCGAAGCTGCACTTCGGCCGTGTTCGTTCCCGATATCGCGGCTACCTCCCCGATGCTGACTCGACTGATGGTAGCGGCTAGCATTCTGTCGTAGCGCTCTGAACGCCAGCCGTCGTATTTTGGAAGAACACCGTGACGCCGCAGAAAATTTCCAATCGTACTCAACGACACCCCATAGGTTACCGAGAGTGCTGACAGCGACTGGCTCGTAAGCGCCATCTTAAGGTGAGGTAAGTGTGCTTCAGTGAGTAAAGGGTAACGGGGCATTACACGTTTGATGTCTATAAAACATAACAGAATTAGGCCGAATTATGACCGATTTCGAGTTCATGTGTCCATTCCCGTAACCAGTAATCGATCATCTCCCCCAGAAGTCAGCGAATATGTATTCAAGCTGCATGTGATAAGGAGCTAGGCTCAGGCTCGACCGGCGCAGTAGCTGGTGTCGGCGCTGGTTTATCTCCTGCTTTAGGGAAAAGATGCTGTGTCGCCGCTTGGCTACTGAACCATTCAGCCATCTCTGGAGTCGGAGCGACAGCTTTCATTGCTCTGGTCAATGTTACGTACGCGAGATTCGCTTCCTGCGGATCAATACGTGCGGGAGGAAGCCATTTCGTCCCGTCAGACTGGTCTTTAAAGGAGAAAAAATCGTTAACGAGACGAACCACTGGCCACTCAAGACCCTTTGCCTTATGCGCAGTAGTCAACGCAAATGGAGCCTGGTCACTAGACCGAACCTGTTCTCGTTTAAGCGTCTCCACTATATTCGGGATTTCATCCTTGTACTGCTCGATCAAACGAAAAACAGACCCTGCTTCTGCATCCTTTGTCACCTCCACGTAGTCGGCAAGTTCCGACCAACTTTTCATCAATTTGAGCACGGGGTCCTGAAATTTAGCTGCGCTCTCACCTTTATAGAGTCGGTAAGCTTCCATAATCGGGGCGATTCGATAGTCTTCAAACCCTTTTACCCAATGCAATTTGTGGCCCTTCATATGCAGCTCAAAACCTTTACCAATCAAGCCTGAGACCGTACGAGCTAAATAGGCTTGTTGATCACCCGGAAGTATGCGGCCGCCAGCCCCGAGGCCGCGAATTGGCAAAGGTTCACTCTTCCAATGTCCCAGGAAGGTTGACGCCAACAGACCGATGTTTTGCGCGAAGCGAAAAGACGCGGTGAGGTTATGTGTCTCGTCCACGTCCATGGTCGACATCGCATCGACGGCGCCGCGGAATCCGTAGATGGCCTGGTGCGGATCGCCGATGTAAAGCCTGGAGCAGTGTTTCTGCTGTTCTACCAGGTGAGACAACAATGGATTGGCGTCCTGGCATTCATCGAACAGGATGAAGTCGTAATCAAGCTTCGGCTCGGAATTTACCCAAAGTTTGATATATACATCTGGAACTATCATCGCATCGTGGTCATTCAAGTCGATGAGGCGACTCCAAAAGTTTCGCGCATTCTCCAATACGGTTCCTGCCGCGGCACGGACGATTGGATAGTCTTGCTCGTCTGGCAGGTGCACATCCGAAATTTGCTGGTCGGCGCTGCACATGTATTTCTTGACTGTCTCGTTGACAGCCTTGGCGATCGGCCAGTTAACACCCAACAACTGGGCGGTCGTGCCTGGACGCAAAGAACCGTTTGATAAGAGCTTTCCCGCAGCGTCAAACTTGGACCCAAAACCTCCCCATGCCAGGCTATGTGAGGTACGCGCTTCCGTATTAACGCCAAGTGTCCGCAGGCGACTACTTGCTTCCATTTGCGTGGGCTTGCCAAATGCTAGGTAAAGGCCGCGAGCCCCAGGGCGAGCTGCAGCGTAACCCATCGCCACCTTGGTTTTGCCAGAACCAGCACGCGCCACGACCTTAATGGACTTGGATGGGGATAGAATGACACCGCCCTGTTCACGGGTGAGACTTGCAAATTGGGCGATTCGGCTGATTGAATGGGTTTGTTTCATTAATAGCTTTCCAAGGGGGGCATCAAGCACCATTCTGGAAGGCTTTTACATGCGTGGTTGCAACTACTTATTCACTACGACCATCCGCGATATCAATCTCGTGTGGCGCGTGCGAGGTGAGGCGATCACGTTCAAGAGAGTCTGAAAGTTGACGAACGACTTCACTGCGCGCCTCAGCCGTGGGAGGCTGCTTGTTGACCTGGTATTCGGATAGTGGGCCTTCTAACTCGCGATACTTGCGCAGCTGACGTTCGGTGTCGATAGTTGACTTTAGCCACCGCACATCTTCACTTAGAATTTCAACCGCCTTCAAGGTCCTCTCATTTGCTGTTTCGCCTTCGATAGCGCTGGACATTAAGGCCAACGCCGCCTTGACTGTCGATTGAATAATGCCACGCACCGTGGCTTCATCCACAACAAGGTTCTCTGTCGGGTTGCTCCGTTGATTACATGGTGCCTGATGCGCCGCTTTCTTCGCCCCCTCATATCGAGCGCGGCCAGCCGCTCGTGCAACCGAAACGGCAGTTGCTTTCGAACCCCGGCCGGCCAAGGCGAGCAAAAGAGTAGATGTTGGGGGGAGCCCAGCTTGATCGAGCGCAATGGCGATTGCCTGCATTTGCATTGATGCAGTCTTGCCCGCATCAGCGCAAGGTAAGTACTGAGACACTAACGCGGCCTCTGTTGGTGTCAACCAAGGGAACGATGTCAGCAATGACGATACGTGTGAAGTCATATTAATACCTTATGGTGCAGAAATTGTACCATAAAGTACACCGACAAATTTAAATGTATCAAAGTCGTCACAAAGTCGTGAAACAATCAATTTTGAAGTGCAGTATTCCATTAAATATCGCGCTAACCCATTGTTCTTTATCGATCTTTTTTTTCTATACAAGAGAATTAATGTTTCACGAATCAGTATCGTGCACTTTCGCGGTCATCCTCTACGTTTCCAAGCGCGCTAAGCAACGCAGGGTTCATCTCGAACTTTGCAGCCATCTGTAAGACGTCCTCACCTGGCACAGGAACAGGGATGCCACCATGCCTTACCTTGCGTGGCCCCGCGAAAGAGTTCGCGCGGTGTTTCCCTGTGTACCAGTTATTTCCTACATACGGTGAGTGCCCCATCATTGCCGCCGCGACGAAACCGCCATATGCGGCCGCGACGTTTGCTCGTGCCTGGTGCCGTAGAGAGTACAACGTGATTCGAATTGGATTCTTGCCGCGAGTAGACACTGGCCACAGTTCCTTACAGGCCCGACCCATTGCCGACGAACACCTGCGTGAGTAGTTCTTAGCAGCGTCGTGTGGATCCTGGCGGGACAGCAATGCTGATTGCAGCTCCTCGTAATGCTGCCGGACGTGGATTTGATATACGCCAGGCTCCACGATAATAGTGCGCTCCCAATCTGGTTCGCCCGATTTTCGCTTGGCGGTGTCGACAACGACTGCGATCCAGCCGGCCTCGGGTTCTCCGCGAGGTACCTCGGCAGGAAGTGCAGGTCGAACTTTGGCGTTGACCCATTCTGTGGGCCTCATACCTGTAGCAATCGTCGCCATTGCAAACGATTGAGCTCGGCGAGCCCAGTGGTTCCGCTCTGAGTATGCAGTTGCGAGGTGGGTAATAACTTTGTCAAAATCTTTTGCTGGAATCGATTTATCACGGGAAACCCGGGCGACAGGCGGGCGACCTGCCCCATATGGCTTGGCCGACACGACGATCAGCGCGCCAAGCGCTCGCATGAGAGTGGGCTGCGGCAATCCCTGGAGTGCACACGACAGCGCACGCTCATTCATTGTAAAGATGAATCCCGATCTGTATAGCCGCCAGGTTGCTGCGCTAATGTTTGCCGAATGCAGGAAAAGGCGCTTGATAATATCGACAGGGCTGAGTATCCCCTCCTCTGCATGCACCTCGTTGGAATACTTAATCTCGAGCATGCGTGAGTTCGCGACGTAAGTTGCGATTGAACGAGCATTGGGATCTCCCATGCCAGCGAGTACTCGAGCTTGGCGCCATTCGAAGACGATCTGCTCGGCCGCGTCCTGGGGAATGTTTTCCAACAGCGTTTCGGCATCCAGTGTTTTTAGCGCGAGAGCTGTTGGCGAAGTCCCTGGAGCCATCGATATTGGTTTCGGAGGAACGAAGGATTGCAGCGTGGTTTCTTGATGCATTGGCGAGATTTCGTGATTTATCGGGCACGCAGCTTATGGCGCAAAATCGCGTCTGTCCTGCCCGGTGCTTTGTGGAATTTCCATGTGGCAATAGTATAGTTGTTTTTTGCGCCGCTCGGTCCCTGCCCTGCCATTAGGTGATGGGTCGAGACTCCCCTATGAGCCGTAGCCTAACCACTGTCAGATAGACGCAAAGCGACATCTCCACTGCGGCTATAGACCAGTGGAGTTGCGGTTCTTCCTAGTGAGCTCGTGTTGCAGCTATCTCAGCATAGGCGCTAGCGAATAATGGATGAATTTATGTTCGCGCCTTCACCAACGTGTCTCATTTTGATTACAGATTTCCCATTGATGCCTGTCTGCCTTTCAAGGCCGGCTCACTCTCCCTTTGCGAAGTTTGCCACGAAACATTTTCAACGTGTTTGCAACCACGCCTAGCTAACTGAATTTTGTTGAAGTTCATATCTGCAACAACATCGAATTTTTGACGGCGTAACTTGTTGATTACTAATGTTAGGTTGTTTTTTTGCATTGCGAATTTTGTTGGGTTAGGTGACATACACAACCTAACCGGTATTTAGCCCCGCTTTGATGCGGCACCAAACCGTTCTTCCAGGTACCCGTCGTGACGCTGAGTACTTTGGGCCTAGGCCTGACCATGCCGGCTCGTGCCACCTCACATCACCATTTCGATTCAACGGAAAGAACGATTGCTCTTCGTTCTTTCCGTTGAAGAATGCGCCCTCGTTACCTTAGCTAATCAACACCCTGAGCTGTATATATCCCTTCAAGAAAGCGCGCCCCCCATCACCCATCCCCCCCCCTGATCGCAACTCCACACCTAGTGCTTTCTCATACTCTATAGGGACTTTCCCAGATAAATACTCTAGTCTCCCGCCTGGAAGTAAAGCCACTGAGTGCATTTATAGTGCATAAACCAGCCGTAAAATGCATCACAAGGCCATATTGGCCCGTTGCTAAGAGGTAAAATGATGAATTTTAGAGCCGCTAAAAGCATCGAAAAGTCATATAAATGCATCCAAATGCAATAAAATGCTGTTCCTTTACTTATCTCCTCTTGACAGTCTCTGCACATCGTTTATAGTGTCGAAACGTAGTCATAAAACGTAACAAACCGGCCCACATCAATTTTTACCTCGACGGAGAAAACATGAAAAAACAACTCATCGGTATCGGCCAGGACGACGGCCACGACACCATCAAAACCTGCTATGGCTTCGATGAAGCTAAGAAGGAATATTTGTACGGTTACCATAAATCCCGTGCAAATGAAGGTCTTCAGCAGGTTATGTCCGTTGGTAACCAGCACAGTTCAGCATATGAAACCGAAGGAAAGCAGTTCACGGTTGCGAACGGCCAGGCCCTGATTCGCACGATGGACACCCGGATGATCGATTACCCAGTTTCCGACCTGAACAGGACGCTCGTGAATCATGCACTGGCCGAGGTGGGCCTGGGCGGTCAGACCATATTTCTCGTAACAGGATTGCCTGTTGACCAGTACTATAAAGATAGCAAACCAAATGTCGCGCTTATCCAACGTAAAATGGACAGCTTGGCTAAGCCGGTGAGGCGCATTGGAGTTGGCGCGCCGATGGCAAAAATTGGCGGCCAGAAAGTCTTGAGCGAAGGCATCGCAGCCTTCTATGATGCGATGATGAGCCACGACGGCACCTATAATGCTTCGATTCAACAGATCATCAGTCGTCGACCAGTCGCCGTGGTAGACATGGGTGGCAAGACGCTTGATATCGCAGTCGTGATAGAAAATGTTCGCGGCGTATATGGTGAACGTAGTGGTACAGCAGACATCGGGGTCCTCTCTCTTATCACGAAGATTGCATCACGCCTCAAATCAAAATTCGAGATCAGCAATGACGTGCCCTCTACTTACGTAGAGGAAGCGTGCCGCACGAAGATGTACGAATTCTTTGGCGAAATGCACGACGTTTCTGAGATCATAGAAACGGCATGCCGCGAATATCTTTCCGAAGTGAAGAACTTTTTCGTGGCCAAGGTAGGCGACGGTTCCGACCTGGGTGCTGCCATCTTTGTTGGTGGTGGTGCAGCTCTGATACGTAGTGCTTTGGGAGACGAAGCGTTTGCTGTCGTATTCCGCGGAAAATGCTTGGTCGCAGACCAAGCAGAGTATGCCAACGCGCGCGGTATGTGGAAGTACGTGAACTTCATCATGCGAGAGGAAGATCGCTCTGTCGATGTACCCGATACAGAAGAGGCTCCAATGAGTCTGTCGAAGGTAGCGGCATAACACCGGGGGCGACATGGCACAGTTCAACTTCCGACTTTTCCTACGGCCCACTGCGATAGGAAAATCTATCATCGATCGACTTAATTCTGAAGGGGCTGATCGTCAAGCCGACTCCAGACGCTGGATAGAGTTGGGCTATGCACTGGAACAGGCAGGGTTCCGCTTAGACGGCACAGTGGTGTACCAGGGTGGCCAAATTTTTTCTTCTGACCATCCAGGCACCTTACCGGCAATTGTTCATACGTTTGCCGGAACCAGTTCAGTGCCCGCCGCTGTGGATCCCTCCTCTACAATCCCACTGGGAACCACAGTCAGACAGGGGCAAGTGCGGCAATCAACAGCAATGCAGGCCGAACATATTCCATTCAAGGAAATGGATAACGCGCCTGGTAGTGAGAAAACCACTGTTGAGCCTGACTCAGGCACCACTTCAACACCAGTTGTTGATGAAATGAGTCTGAATCTGAGAGGCTTATCTCTTTGAGTTACGCGAAACAGAATCAATGACTTTACCTAAGTCATTGATTCTAAAGGTTTCCCAAGTTGGGAAACCTTTAGAACTCCCCCAAACCATCCCAATTCCACTCATTTCCATATAGGCTCATGGTTTATCGGGCGCCCCAGCATCAATCTAGCTCACTCATTTTCACCAACTCGGATTTCATAAACGACTCGAATTTACCAGCCCACTCCCCCGCAGAAGTGGTTGCGTTTGAAAATTTAATAGTCACCTGATCACCGCGCACGACTAATTTTGCGAAGTGACTTTTGCCCTGCTTAACGACCATTGGGGGCAGCGGAGTTGCCTTAGCAGCAGCTGGTTTAACACCATTTGCATGTGCAACCGCATTATCCTCGGTAAAGCGAGGCGTCTTGTTGTTAGCCGTGTTTAAAAGCCTTGCTTCCGCAAGTTTGATAACAGCCTCAATTACCAAGTTCCCCCGGCCGGCTTCCGTCGCCTTGGCTAAATTCTCAGCTGCAGTAGCTCCCAGAATGAAAGGATTCTTTTCCAGAACCTGAATTGCCTCGTGTGGCAATGTCTCAAATTTAAGGAGCCTGGAGATCGAGGAGGTACTCATACCCGATTCCTCCGATAACTGTCCCAGGGTAAATCCAGTTTCGACCTGGCGAGCCTTGAGTCCTTCATACTTCTTGAAATCCGGCAGGGAAGGGGCCAAGAGGTTAGCGTAAAACGCCAATACCTCAACTCGATCGGCAGGAACGTCCCTAACAACGGCCAAGATTGTTGACCTTCCCAATTCTTCGTATAACTCGACACGATTGTAGCCAGAGAACAACTCGTACCCATCTTCAGTCTCTGGAAGCACGACAACCGGATGGATTAGTGGATTGACATCAAGATTAACCTTCAGCTCTGCCCGCTCATCCGCTGTCAGGGGCCGCTGACGACCAGGAACTCGAATGATTCGAGAAAGCGGCAATTCCATCGCGTTGCCGCCCTTCTCTAATCGTTCAATTGCGGCCTGCGCATCGCGATACTTTCCCTGCAGATCCATGAGCTGGCCCGGCGCTGTTCTCGGTGGCCGAGCAGCTGCGGGGGCGCCTGGGCGAAAAGGTTCATCATCATCAAGGTTCACACTGGCGGCTTTATTGGCTTGATCTTTACTGATTGACATAGCAGTCCTCTTTTATACGGTCACAGTTGCTTCGGCTTCCCACAGACGACACACTCTGTCGTCGAGCAGATCGACAAATTTATCGTACGGTTCGCGAATCCTACGGTAAGCCTCGGGGCTACCTTCATAATTTGGCATATCGTATATTGTCTTGAACTCAGTACTAGTAGTACGGACAAGCTCGGTTTCAGGAATCTCTACAGCACTCACGTAGGCACCGTAGGTCTTACGGATCCAGTCATTCACAAGTTGGGCGGATGCCTTATTCGGCATACGCGAAATAAGAACGTCGATCGAATCAAAGGATTTAGTCGGACCATTGCCCGAGTAACTCTTCATACCGTTTACCAAGTCAGAAAATAGGGTCCAAAACTGTACCATCGAGGAATAGGAGAGAATATCGGGCACAACTGGCACGATCATCGAATCCGCTGCAAACAGGGCGTTGATCGTGAGGTAAGACAGCGTGGGTGCCGTGTCAATGATGATGTAATCGTACTCGTCAAGTAACGGCTCGAGGGCGTCACGCAATACTTGCCAGAACTGGAAAGACGCATCGCCTTGGTGAACTTGGGCCGGAAGCAAGAATTCGGCATTAAACAAGTCGGACGAAGCTGGAATCAGATCAAGATTCTCCCAGTAGGTCTTCATCGGAGCGTATAAAAGGTTAACCTCCGTCCGTTCGATTACAGGCAGAACTGTCTGACTGGCATCGATCTCAGCATTCGGATTGATACCATACAGAGTGGTAGTAGAACCCTGAGGATCTATATCAACGTGCAGCACGCGCCGGCAACGACGGAGTGTCAATCCTTGAGCCAAATTCATTCCGGTGGTGGTCTTGGTTACACCACCTTTAAAATTACCAACAGTGATGATCTTACCTTTTTGGCCTTTTCTACGTTTTTGCGGCTTCACAGTAGCATCAACCCATTCAATGGTCTCAGCTAGGGTAAATTTCCTCATCTTGCCCTTTGCCTCCTGTGTTCCCTGGGGCAATTTACCAGCCTTAAGCAGGCTCGACATCTTTGTTTTGTCGATCGCACACAGTGCCTGCACTTTATTACTGGGGAAGACAGGAGGTTCTTTGCGCGGGTGAGGTTGAAGCATTGAATCGCGAATCTTCTTAAGCATCCTTGAGGATCGCTCAGCCAAATTTATCAAATCTTCAGCCGTGACTCGCTGTGGGAGGGGGGGAATGCTAAGTTCCATTTAAGCTCCAGAGAGAAGTGGCAGCACCAGGTCGGCGACCCAGCTGCTCAAAAACACCATCTCCGAAGAATACTACCGAATCGACTTGAACTCAACGATTCGGTAGCATGAAGTGTTCAAGGCATTAAACTCCCTTATCAGGAGTAACTCCCTCTTCGAGATCATTTCTAGAACGAATTTGGAGTCGCAACCAATTCATGAATGGCACACGTTCCGTTGCGTTCTTGAACTCGCCGGTGGAGGGATTAAAACTTTTGGCGAATGCAGCTCCTGGACCAGCTACATAAGTCTTCGCGAACTCCTTTCTCTCATCATCTGAAAGAGCCCTAACCAAGGCACGCACCTTGTCCCCACGAGCAAGACTATCGGACTCGCTCTTCATTTGATCCGCCGCCTTTTTTTCGACCAAGGCACGCTTTTGTGCCGCCTCTTCTTCTATTTGCTTTTCAAATGCGCTTGCTCCTAAATCGATAGTAGTGTCCTCGATCAGTCGCCGAACGTATCCACCGGTATTCGATTTAATTTGTCCGCCTCGAGCGCGTTGCTCGGTTATATCCAAGGCGGCCTTTGCACGCTGGGCATCCGTGAGAACCCAGGCTACAGCTAGCTTTTCGCCAATGCCATGACCACGAAGCCGCTGGAAAGTTTCACTTTGTTTCGCTTGCTCAATCAGGTTCTCGTTCTCGGTGAAAATCGTCTGCTGAGCATTCTCCTCGACCGAAAAGCGAACGTGGGTAACCTTCCGAGCTTTTCGTTCGTAATGAACCTCAATGCTGATATCCGAAACTGCGTTGACCTCCTTCACGGCTGTGTTGATTACAAATTGCGACAGGCGACGGAAATCATCATAGGTAGGCTTAGTGGCCCCCATCAATTTACGAAAAATCTCCAGCGTCATCCATCCAGTAGAGCCAGTCCGGCGAAATCGCATGCAATTTTCGTAAAGGGTGAGTGCATATCCCGAATTGAACTGCCGTTGGATACCTACGTTGATGATCGCATAGACATCTGGATCAGCCAGCTCTTCGGCCAGGCGAGTTGAGTATTCATACTCGCAAAATCCGTTTATCAGGTCGGCCGAAGCGAGGAGAGCGGTGGCAGTCCAGCGAGATTTCTTGCCCGACTCCCCAGCTGTTTCCATCAAATCAAATTCCACAGGCGTAGTCACGATTCGAAGAAGAGCCTTCTTCAAGTGGACCGTGTCATCACCCTCGGACCATCCCAGCATTGCCATTAACATTTTCGTCGGGAGCCGATGCGACCGCGCGGTTGCCAGTTCGTCATATGCATTGAGCAGAAGAATATTCACCAGCTTTCTCTCGACCAAACCCAATTCGCCGGAAGTGTGGATTGCAGCCACATGCTTCTTAACCTCTTGCTTGCCACCGACAAGTTCGCCGTGCCTGGTGGCACCAGGTACTACAGCAGTTCTTCGGGCAGGCCGAATGCCGGCGACAACTTGCTTGGATGCACCTGGAGCACTTAAAACGGCTGATCCATTATCTACTTTATTTTTGCTAGGCATTACCACTCCTGAAAAAGTTCCGCACTGGCGATATCCTAACAGCATAAGCCATAGTCTCACAACTTCAGCTATGGCATTTCAATATGGAAGGCCATTGCATACTGGTGTCCATTGAGAAAGTGAAATATTTTGCAACCACGCCAGACGATTTACGCTATGGGCACCCCGAAAACTATGGCATTACTCAGGGAAAACCGGTCAGGGTCGGGCTCACGCCCCGGAGACTATGGCATTACTCGATCAAAAGTGCCATATACACAATAAGAGTCCAAACATAGGCAACCATGTACCAGAACTGCAATAGCGAAATAATCACGTTTCCACTCTGAGGCAACCGTACCCCAGAACACGTAGAAACCGCGCTGTCAATCCCATGAGACCAAACCTTTGTAAGAAAGAGTTACCATTAATGAATGAATTTAATGAACAATCCAACAATATTGCTTTTTAATCATATTTCTACTTGCTTGGCGGAAATTTATATCAAACATTGTTATGGCTAAGCTGTAAATTTATTGCAAATTAAATAACACATTTTATCCTAGCCCCGAAAAATATGGCATTACGAGTTCCTTCCCACAAAAACGCCCCGTGTTTTATGGCATTACACCCCGAGGACTATGGCAGAGCCCCGAAGACTATGGCGGCCTTCCCCGGAGACTATGGCATTACGCCCCGAACACTATGGCAATATTGCCCGGAGACCCTGATGAATAGAGGCTTTGCGAGACGTAAAGGTTTTTAAAGGTGTTGTTTCTAAAGTAAACAACAACAAGCCGCCTAAAGTCGGCCGGTTGTCGTTGTTGCTTCCTCCTAAAGACAAAAACAACAACACTCTCTCGAATTTTTGATGCCCGCTTTCGCGGGACCTATGCCAACGGCTTCCCAGTTCCTCAGTCAATCCACGTTTTCATACAAAACCAGGCAAGTTACCCAAAAGCAGCGTTTTTCTTGCACTACAGCACGTGACAGGGTAAATTACGGCCTTGATACGTTTTATGACCACAGGACAGAACAAATGAACCGCGCCACTTACCGGAAAACACGCCTAGCGGTAACCCTAGCCATATCGGGGTTGCTCGGTGCTTGCGCTACTCCGAAGCAAGTCGAAGTCGTTGGTGACGCTCCTGGAGTTCGATTTTCGATCATTCAGGCTGCTGACAGGGCCGATGCGAAAAAAATGGAAATGTCCGATGCGACAACTCCGGCAAGCTTGGCCGGGAACACCATGTCAGTAATATGGGAGGGCGACGCGTTCGAGATACTTAAACGCATTGCCGCGGCACAAAAGTTGGACTTTAAACAAACTGGTCCGCAGCCAAGACTTGCAATGCCGGTTTTTATCAAGCTGCAGCGTGTAACTCTGATCCAGGCACTAGCCGCGATCGGGGAGCAATGCGGCGGCCGGGCCGACGTCATTCTCAATGAATCGTCCATTGAACTCCGCTCGAAGCTGTACTGACACCCATGGCCATTTCAGCTATTCGTTGTATCGCCTTTATTTCCTGCGCAGTTGGCGTACAGGCAGCAAGCGCCGCAGTTCCTTATCCGAGCTCGAACCTCGATAAAGTCTTGTCTGCAACTTCGCAGGTATCCACAATTCCAACTGGCATTTCTGACGTACGCGCGGCAGCGCTCAAGCAGCTTGGCGTGGGCCTGGGTATGAGAGCAGGTCAGGCAGACGAAAATCGTGTCATCGTCAGTGAGATCGAGAAGGAAAAGACGATCTTGGACACAAAGTTCAATTTCGGATCGCTAACCTTCTCCTCTGGCGCATTACCACCGGTTATCGAAGAAGCGCAGGATGTGATCGCGATTACCGAATATTCGATGCGCGTGCAGGGCAGGGTATATCGAATCATCACGCCAGCGACCTTCACACAGAACAACTGGCGCAATTACCTCTATCTTGGTCTGAGCGACACAGACGACCAGATTGTCGGCGATGCTCAGCGTAGCATTCTCCCAAAGAGTGACGTTGAGAAGGGCTACTGGGAAACGATAGTGCGTGCTGCATATGCTGAAGGTCGCAAGCAATCGCGAAAGATCTTCGACCTAAACTTGGCCCGCCTGGAGCGTGATTTTAATGGTATGCGTTTGTTCTACGCTCTGTACGGGCGCGGACTCGTGACGGCGCCGAAATTCGCCCAGGCTACCGATAGCGTAAATCGTCCAGACAAGAACACGATCATCATTGGTGACTCGATCTTCCGAATCAGCGCACAGCCAGAATTTAACAGTAACGGCAGCGATTGGAAGGCAACCAAATGACGCCAAATACTGTCGAGGGGCTTACAACGTTCGCCTTGCCACCTGGCTTTGGCGAGCGCGAAACACGTCTACTAATTACGTCCGCATTAGACCAGGGGTGCTCAGATATTAAGGTCCAAAGCAACGACTACATCTCGGTGTACTGGCGCCGCAGTTGGTACCCGTTGACGACCCGTACGCTGGAGGATACTGAGGCAAAAAAGGTACTGACCATTCTCTGCGGCCCAGCTGCGATCCCTAAACTTGGAAAAGGCGATGAGATCGACGAAGATCCGGAATTCTACCGCCCAGACCTCGATCGAGTACTTGTGCGTCTGCGACTTCATGCTATTGCAGCACGTGTTGGGGGCGAGAAGAACGGTGTGTCGATAACGATACGAACCATTCCTGAGCCTTTGCCGGAACTATCGAAACAGGGGCTGCCTGCGGGTGTAGCGGACGATATGCTGGTTGATAAAGGACTTGTGCTCGTAAATGGAGCAACAGGCTCAGGTAAAACTACGCTAATTGCTGCGATCCTTCATGAGCGCACAAAGGAAACTCCAGCGCCCAGTATCCAAACATTCGAGGAACCTATTGAAATTAGCTACGGAACAGCCGGACTGGGTCGCGGTCCATTAGTCGCACAAGCTGCAATTGGAAAACACCTCCATGGATGGCATCGCGCGGCGCCGGCAGCAATGCGGTCCAAGCCAGACATACTTTTAATGGGTGAGGTTCGCGATCAAGAAACGGCAGATAAAACGGTCGAGATGGCGATCACCGGCCACGCAGTGCTGGCCACAATTCATGCAGACACGCCGAACGAAACTGTGTTTCGCCTGGTTGAGATGTTTCCGCCTGAAGTGCGATCTGCCGCAGCCGCGAAGATGCTGGGTGCATTGCGCATGATCTGTTCGCGAAAAATTGTGAAGCTCGATAGTGGTCGGGTAGTTCCCATCACTTCCTGGATCGCATTCGATTCAGAAATAAAGAACACTCTTCAAAGCGAGGAGTACCCATACGCTCGGTGGGCATATTTTGTTAGATCCTACCTGATTGAGCACGGCCAGGATTTTGCGTCCCAATGCATACCCCATATCCGCAGCGGTGAAATGGGGGAAAAGCAATTCCGTGAGATCACCCAGATGGGGCGAACCGAAGCGCAGAAGTATGTCGAGAAAGCGAGGAATTGATGGAATGGAGAAATGCAGGCTATCGAACCAAAATCGGAAAAATTGATGGATCCGTTGTGTTCCCAATTTTGCTTGCCACGATCGTATTTCACTATACGACGATCACGATTCTCATGTTCTATGCGGGTGTCAGTTTGTACATGTCATTCCGCGGCCGCTCAATGCAGTGGATGTGGCGGCGTCTGCGCTACTGGTTGCGCGGTGGAGTGATTCTGGCCCGCACGCCACGGTATTGGCGGTATGTACGCACTGGACAGTATTGAAAGTATTAAATATGAAAATGACAAAACTTACACTTGTGCTTGCTCTCCTGGTCATCGCAAGCCCGTCACAGGCTGGGTTCGTTGATAACCGCGCATCAGATGCAGTGATAGAAATCACATACAAGGCGATTTCCGTAGAGGATCTTTTCGCCGATATTGTTCCTCGCGAAGTGCAGATCGAGTATGCGAGTGCTGACCTCCGCAAGAAGTTGGTAACGATCAGTGGAAAGGGCACGTGGGTCCAACTGCTTGAGCAATCGGCTTCGGGCGCTCCCGTGCGGATCGTAGTTGATCAAAAGGGCCAGCGCGTATCAGTTGCAGCACGTTCCATGGAAATTGAGCGAATCGATAGTGTAAATGACGCGAAGTCATCGATTACACCGACGACTCCCCAGACTGCTGCCGTTACGAAAACTGCACCTGTTCCAGCAACTTTTACGACAACGGGATCCGACTACCACGTCTCTGCGGTCCTGCGTCGTTGGGCCACCCAGGCAAACATGCAGTACGTTTGGGAGCCTCGTGATGTCGAGTACCAGGTTAGTGCCGAGAATGACTGGGGCACTGACGTGCGGGTCGCAGTTCGAAATCTTCTTACTTCGGTACAAACAAGCCAAGGCTCCCAAGCGGGCCGTGAACGCGTTCGCGCGTGCATTCATGCAAACACACCAAAAAATGTACTGCGCATCATCAAGTTTGACGAGCGCTGCAAGGGAGGCATCTAATGCGTATGACTTATCGCACCCACCTGTCGGTCATCGCTGCATCGCTCGCGCTTGTTGGCTGCGCAGGGTTTACGGCAAATGATGAATCGGTCAAGGCCTTAACGAATGTCAAAGCGAAGGAAGCTGCAGCTGCTGAATTGCGTTTGGAAAAACAGCGTCAGGATGCATCCGTAAGGGACATGGTTGAAGATGTCGAAATTCCCTATACCGGCAGCCGGCAGATTGCACCCCCTAAGTCAAGTCAATGGCCAGCTGCATTGCGTAACGATGCCCAGGTCAATCTTGCTTTCGCCGACAACGCTGTCGACCTGAATGGCAATACGATCATCCCGCTTGCAGATTTTGCGCAGAAGATCAACGTCGCAACTGGTATTCCTGTGCGTGTAAAGCCTGACGCGTTAGTCGACGGCGCGGGTAAGGTGGTCTCGGTAACCATACCAAAGGCGTCGAAGAGCAGTTTGGTCCCCCTGTTCGAGCAACTCGCCGCCCGCTATCGAGTGCACACTGAGTTCGAAAACGGGCAGCTTGAATTCTTCAGAACGACGACTCGTCGCTATGTCATTGGTACTGCTGCAGCGACAGCGGGTGGAACTATGACGGTCGATAGTGGAGGGGGGGATGGTGGTGGATTTACTGCAAAATCCACAATGAACTCGGTGTTCCCCGAGATCGATGCGCCGAAGACCCTTATTCCAGGGATCAAGTTGTGGATGAGCAAAGACGCGCCAGAACCAACATACAACCCAGCGACGGGTTCGTTGACTGTCACTGATACACCTGAGGTGTTGGACAAGATCGGCGAATATATTGATAGCGAAAAGCGCTTGATGAACCGTGGAGTCGTTTTTGACGTGGAGGTCATTCGGTACTCGAGCAAAAACTCTGGTCAGTCGAGCGTTAATTGGCAAGTTATGTACCAGCGTGCAAAGGCCCTCCAGGAAACCGGACTCAAGTACCTTGCGCCAGTACGCGCGCTAGAGCAAGGCGCTGCTGTCTTGGGCGGCACCATTGCTGGCGACTCCCGGTTCGCAGGATCTCAAGCTCTGATCTCTGCCCTGAATGAGACTGGCCAAGCAACCGTGGTGCGCCACCTATTGCTGGAAACACAGAACCGTGTGGGCGTAATGCATACGACGAACAAAACCTTTGACTATGTCAATGAGGTTTCGGCTGCCTCTTCGTTATCTGGCGTGTCATCTGGTCAGAAAACGAAAACAGAGAACGCTGGGCGAACGTTAATGCTAGTCCCTGCCATCACAGGGGAAAGTGATGCTACGGTTGACATCTCGATTCGTGAGTCGGTTAAAAACCCGTTTGGTGTCAATACGAGCGGAAAGGGTGATAGCCAAACCACAGTGATGCTGCTGGATAAAGATACCGAACTGGCGCGGCAGCGCGTTACCTTGAGCAACGGCGAGTCGCGGGTCGTCGCGGCAATCAGCGGGCGATCACTCGATGGATCTGATCAAAGTTTGGACAAGCACGTGTCTGCATTATTCGGGGGCAGCATCGCTGGCAATCGCGCTGAAGATCAGTACTACCTGATCGTCACCATGCGATTTCGCGACTAAGGTACGGAGCAGGATATGGCGCAAATTATCAACGTCTCCGGTACATTCCTATTGGCCGGGATGCACTGGCTCGATCCAGAATCCGTTAAGCCGGGCGTATCGGGGGCCTCGCCGCTCTTCACCAAATTACGCCGAGTTAAAACTGGACCGAGCTCCATAAGTGAACGCGACCTGGTCGCAGCGACAAAGGCCACGCATGCCGCGGGCAGCACACACAATGCGTGGGGCTACCTGACGACATCGGAAAAAATGTCATTGAGTAAGGTTGGCCGCTTCACCAAGGTGTACTCCCTGGCTGAGATGTTCAGCTCTTTGCCGGCACTTCCAGTCTGTGCAATCCTCGTCTCCCAATTGCCGGGTGATGATGCATTCGCGATGTGCATATCCATCAACGGTCATCCGGCACCAGGTCAGTTCGATGTCGTGGTGCCGGCGTCAGCAGTTGCTTCGACCTTGAGTGCTTGGAAATCACAACTGCGCCGACTTGGTTCTACCGGGGAGGCAGCGCTGTATGGCACCTGGGAAGGTGTCTCGCATGAACTGACGCTTGATAAGCTGGTCAGTATCGCCGTGGCCCCGACTCCTGTCCGCACCATTGGCATGGGCGTCCGCCAGATTGCAGTGATGGCAACGGTTGCAGGCGTTAGTGTCATTGGCTATCTGGCCTACGCTGAGTACCAAAGCGAGCAGAGGATCAAAGATGCTCAAGTGCTAGCCCAACAGCATGCGCCGGGAGTGGTGTATCAAAAGGCGCTTGCAGCGCAGTGGGCTACACAACCATGGGGAAGCTTAGAACGTGTCCGTGAAATTCAACGAAAGATTCGCCAAGTCCGTGAGTTCGTAGGCGGCTTCAAAATATCCACTCCAGTAGCGTGTGATGTCGTCAGTGGGATCTGCACCTTTAGTTACAAGAAAGACAGCGAGAGCGCAGCGACTTTCGTTGACTTCGTAAAAGATGTTCGGAGTCAGTTTAACGTCATCTCGTTTGGGCAGGATGGGCGTACCGTCGAATGCAGTATGACGCTGTCGGGCCTGCCGTTGGGCGTAGTGCCAAGTATCGAAGGTCTCGCCGACGAAAGTCAATCGCCGTTGCTCTTTTGGCCGCGCATACAGAAGCTGGTACCGACACAAAAGGTGTCGGGAACGCTCACAAATGATTACAAGCTTTTTCCTCAGAACCTTGGAATAAATGAGGCGTCAGTTCCCTCGACCGTAAGGACTGTCGGTGTAACCGTGACATATCCCCTTTGGGATCTCGTGGTGATTCCAGCTGGCGGAGGAGTATTCGCCAACGCCATTAACTGGAAAACAATTTCGGCAGGTGCCGGCGCCGTCACGCTAGTAGGAGAAATGTATGCAAAAAAATCGAATTCTTAAAACTTTGATTGCCCTTACCGCGTGCCTGGTAACTCAGACGTTGTGCGCTCAAGCTTCAGCATCGAAAACACCTCGTTCTGATCGGTCCGATGTTATCCCGGGTAAGGCTGACATAGCTGCCTCCTCATCAATCACCTATACGCTTGGCGACCTTGCGGATATACAGCGTGATGTCGAATTTGAGAAACAACGACGTGCGCTGCGTGATGCAAAGGGAGCAGAAGAAAAGCCGGTGTATAAGCCCACTACACCGGTACCTGCAAGAAAAATCCCGAAGGTTATTCCTAAGCCTGTGGTCCCTGAGGGACTAGAGTTGCGGGGAATCTTTGGAGTAAAACCGGACACCACTGTTCGCTTCTTTACGGCAGGTGGACAGTTCGAAGACCGCCAGGTTGGTGAGAGCGTACAGGGGTGGACAATACACAGCGTAGAAAGCTCGACGGTAATCCTGCAAAAGGGCAGGGTGCTCTACCCGCTTGCGTTAAAAATGCGTTCAGTATCTTTCTCCCAACCTGCTTTTCAAGCACAGCCGGTCAATGGTGGTAACAGTGTCCAGGCCGGCCCACTGCCGAGCCCGAGACTGAACGGTGTGAACTAATGCTGAGAAAACTGTTAACCCCACTGGTGGACGGGCTGGGGTGGAGGCAAAAGCCAGTTCTGGACTCCGGAGTGCATCCAGTTCCTACTACCTCTTTGCAGGTAGTTGAAGATAATGCTCATATTGCCGCTGGAACTTTTTATGATTCAGTTGAGCAGCTACCTCCATCATGGTTTCCTTTGAGTGGGAGAAAAACCCATTCTGCACGTCTGCAGGTGACCGACGACTTATTGCAAACTGTTGCAGTTATTGCTTTCCCTGTGCCGGGAGCAGGTGCACAGCGTTATGGGACCGTCCGTCTGTCAGTTGCAGGCTGGAGTGAGAACTCGCACAATTTGCGCTATGGACTGGCAATTAATCGAGAGCTCGTTGCCATTGCCACGGAGAAAAACGTGGCACTGGATCCCGCGCAGCCTTTAGATGCATCGCGAAACCTAATTGCAGAGATCAATGGCGTTGACGCAAACCAGCATGACGGTGAAGCTGTGTCCAAGCATGACGCGAAGATAATCCGCAGAGATCTGGAGCAACGGCAGGCGCAAGGTACCAATCGCTTCAATAACATGATCACGGAGTTGATGACGCAAGCTGTAAAACTTGGAACACAAGACATACACATTTTTGTGAGGTATGACTCGGACAAGAAAACGCAGCGCAATCGTTCGAAGATTGAGTTCCGGCTGGATGGGGAGCTCGTTACGGTCGATGATTTGTCGCCTGCAATGAAGGATCCGTCAGAGTTGCGGGGAATGATCGGCTATATGTACAACGAGTTATGCACCAACCGGTCCGAGACGCAGTTTAATCCTGGGAACTTTCTTGAGGCGACTTTGGAAGATCGTGTCGTCGGCGCTCGAGGAGAGACAATTCGGGGTCGTTTCACGACATTTGACCTGGGTGATAAAGTCGGCGCTAATGGTGACAAGCCCTTTAAGCTGGTTCTGCGCTTGATCTATGTCGATCGAACAGAGATTCCGACGGTGGATGCGCTCGGCCTCTTTCCAGATGTGATAAGCGCGATTAACCGCTTCAATGCAAATCATAAGCGCCTCCTCTGTATTTCAGGAGCGATGAACATGGGCAAGTCCACGACGCTCCGCTCCGTATTTGCGATGGTACCCGGCTCCGAATCCAAGTACGCCGCGGAAGATCCGATCGAAAATACTCACCCCGACACGGCGCAAGTGAACGTGTCTGGGGCAAATGCTATCCAGCTCGCTCTGCAACGTTTTAAGCGAGGAGACGGAAATGCATTTCTTATTGGTGAAGTGCGCTCGAGAGAGACACTTGAGATGGTCATTAATATCGTATTGTCCGGTCATCCATGCTACACGACGACTCACTCCGATTCTGTATTGGGTCAGTTACCGTATTTCCTTAGCTCGAGCATGGGATTGGAGGCAGATCTGTTGTCTCACTCCGCTGTGCTTGGCCTGAATTTGCACCAGGTGCTTGTTCGGAAATTGTGCGGTTGTGCATTGAAAGGCGGAAAAGCGTTGGAAGCACTGGGTCTTCAACGTCTTCGTCATATTGAGAAATCGTACCAGGTGGATGTGGAGAAATTCTCTGCACACAACCCAGAGGGATGCGAAGAATGCCGAGGCCAAGGTCATGTCTCTAGGATTGGCTACAAGGGTCGCCAGATTCTGGCGGAATATTTTGAACCTGACCACGACGACAGGACTCTGGTGATGCAACGTGACTTCCTTTCATTGGAACGAAAATGGAGGGAGTCAAGGTCTCGGTTTGACGATTTATCGAGCACACGAGGAAATACTGCTCTGGAAGTTGGTCTGAAGGCCGCAATTATGGGGGCGGTGGACCTTCGATCGGTGGAGCGATACTGCGGCCGGTTTGAAGATGCGCTCGTGGTTCATGCGCCCGGCTTTATCCCGTCCTTTTCAGATCAACGCAGTGCTTCGGTAATAGGCTCCATCACAAAACACGCTGATCCTCGGATCGGAAGCGCGCTCCCATGAATAGGAAATTATGAATATGTGGTCTGAAATGTTTCATGTATGGAGCACACGTCGTGCTTTCAATCGACATCGTGCAACTTTCTACCGGGACCTCGGCGCCTCATTATCGGCGGGAGCGCCGCTGAACGGCCTAATCAGCCAGTACGCGAAGTATAACGTGCCAGGCATAGGTGCAATGATGACGTTGTGGGGGGACGGCCTGTTGGCAAGTCCTGGTTCGCTCGCGCGCGCCACCAGCGGTTTTGTGAGCGAAGGTGACACGGTTGTTATTTCGGCTGCCGAGATGAACCCCGACGGTGCCGGCCAACTCTACAAAATGTACGCAGCCAACCTGGCCCAGCGCGATGCGATGGTGCGTGCTGTGACGGTCCCATTGATCATGCCCGGCATTACCTTTGTGCTCTTAATCGCAGTTCTTTTCTTCTTTAAGAACGTCATCTATGCGGACATGCTCAAGGGCGTGCCACTGAAATACTGGCCTGACTACGGTAAGTTTGCGTATGGGGTGCTGGAGTTCTTTACTGGTATGGGCGGAGCCTGCATTCTTTGCATAATTGTGTGTCTGCTGACATGGGTAACCTGGAGCATGTCGAATTACACCGGTCCAGGCCGAGACTGGCTTGACCGAAAAATCCCTCCTTACACAGTCGTTGCCCAGATGGACTTGATCTCAAGCCTGACTGCTATTTGTTCCATGATCCAGGCGGGCATTGCGGATACCGTTGCGTTAAACAAGGTGGCATCAAACGGCTCTATTTGGCTGACCTATCAAATGAACAAAGTTCGGGCGCATACCGCGCGCGGCCGTCCTGTCCTGACCGCACTAAGGGACTTGCCCTTGCCGAGTATGTTGGCGGCTCGCGTGGTTGTTCTCGCTGGGGAGGAAAAGCTGGTCGATGCGTTACCCGAGTTAGTGATCCAAAGCTGCCAGGATGAGGCCTTAAGTATTGTTGAGCGTATGCATGTAACAGGAAAGTTCGTGACAGCACTTTCTGTTTTTGTGTTGCTAGGTTTTGCTGGCGTGCTGGCACTTGGAAATGTCGGCTTTGCGGAAGCGTCGCAAGCGATGTCACGTAATGCTAACTTGAACAGTGCGGCAGGGCGGTGAACGGCCCAAATTGGTTTGCACTGTAGTTGCTCGTGTGCTATTTTATGTGCATACAACGAAACAAGTGAATTGCACAGACATTTGCTTGCTTCAAATTCAATTTTTAACCCTCAAGGATTTTCAGTAATGACAACCTACATTCGTATCCCAGCTCTTCGTCGCACACGTCAACGAGGATTTACGCTCATCGAACTTATCGGCGTGTTGGCGCTTATTGGCTTTGCGGTCTATGGCGTCATCAGGTTGAAGCGCAGCGCTGAAGTTGACACCAACTCCCAATCGCTATCCACCAGCGTCACAACGGTTCATCAGCAAGCGCCGAAGGTCTATCCGGCTGTTTTTACCGGGTTGACCTGTGCGGTCCTGGCAAACAATAGTGTGTTTTCCGGAACATCTTTCCGTGTCGATCGCACCAATCCCGCAACTCCTGTCGTTTACTACAACGCAGAGCCGAATAGTCAGATCGCGTGCGCACCAGCATCGGTCATCGTCGGTGGTCAGAATGACGGCTACTCTCTTTCGTTCCCGGCGCTGTCAAATGAAATGTGCAATGAAGTAGCGAACCGGCTGAATCAATCTGCATGGTTGATGACGGTGAACGGAACCTCAGTGAAGGCGCTGCGCGGCCTTCTCGACACGGCGACGAAAGGCTCCCTCTGTTCTGCTACGGCGACGCAAGATAACCAGACTATCGTTGCCACCTTCACACGCTCGTTGCCACCGCAATAAGTGTTTGCGTAATTACGGAGGCGATGAAGTGCTCTATGCACTCATCGCTTACCTTTTTATATGTCGAGAGAGTGAAAGTGATCAAAAAGAACAGCAAGTTGCGAGCTCCTCTCCCAGAGCTTACTCGGCGTCAAAAAGGATTTGGCCTGGTCGAGGTCCTAGTGATGCTTGCCGTGTCTGGTGCGGTGCTGCTTATCTGGAATCGAATGCAGGTTGCTCGACAGATCGAAGAAACGGACACTTCTGTTGCTCAGCATGGCAAGTTGGTGCAGGCAGGTGTAAATAAATTCATCAGTGATTATCGGCTCACCCTCATCAGTAACGCCGCGCCAGCGATTCCTGGCTTTCCTGTTGCACTGTCTCCCACGTTGGAACAGTTGCAAGCAAATCCGGCAGAAAATCCCTATATCCCTTTAGGTTACAACTTGGCCAATCAGCTTGGGATGACATATACCGTGAGTCTAGGGTTACTCCCGGCTGGCTGTACTCCAGGCGTGAGCTGCACTGACGTTACAGGAATTATCGCTTCGACCTTACCGCTTATTGATTCGGCAACTGGGTTTGCTGATGGAAGCCGTGTTGGCAGTATCGCCAACAAGATTGGACTGGACGCAGCGTCCTCAAAGGTTGGTGCCGGCACGGTTCTAACTGGCCCTGCGGGTACCTGGGCGGAAGTAAATCCAAGTGGCAATGTCCCAGGGATTCTGGTAATGAGAGCCGGTTATGGTTCCGGTGCTTACAACGGCCTTGAACATCTCCTACCGCGGGACGGATCAAGGGCCATGAGCGGACGGCTTCGCTTAGGCGGGAACCCAATCGTTGACGTTTCGACTCTGGAAGCGAGTAGTCATATTTCGACCTTGACAGGAAATATTTCATCGAACTCGGGCTCCATCACAACTCAAAGTGGCAACATCACGACCACGACGGGGAAGGTATCGGCGAACTACTTGATGACCTCGAATCAAGCCCCGTTAAGTACTTGCCCTGATCCCAATGCGATCGCAACGGCGGCGGACGGTACCGTTTTGGTATGCCGTTCAGGGTTATGGCGTGTCCATACTGGCCCTATCGCAGATAAAGGCGCCCCCTGTAGTCAACCTGGTGCGTTGGCAACGACTTCCGGCAACGGAGAAGCTGTGCTGTGCCGGGGATCGACCTACATATCGTTGTCGAATGCGATTGGTAAGTTTGTGGAAATAGGCCGGCAAGCTGTGATGGATGGATCTGTCGTGCAGCATCCTCAATGCGATGCTGGTGGCATACCGACCTTTCGTTTTAGCATGGTTCAAACTGCAGTGGATGTTAGTTCAGCTCCGCCCAAGCAAGTATCTAGCTTAACAGCGAGCGGGGGGCCTGGAGCCGCTTGGACAGTCTCCTACAAGTTGATTGACGATGTGGGAACGCAGACATCAGCGAACGTATATAACCTGCAAGCAGTCATGTATCTCGAGTGCAAATACCCGTAACCAGGCCAAAGTATGCAAATTAACAAAAAGTACATTTTCAGTGTGGGATTTGCGGTCTCCTCGTTGGTGTCGGCAGCACAACCAATGCAATTTGAATTGGTCCCTAACTCGAAGCCCATTGAGGTTGACTGCGGGATCTCGCCTGATGTCTGTTTAACCGCGCCGGTCGCACGAGGTTGCGGTCCAGGCAGGCACTGGTCTGGTGCCGGCAGCGGAAAGGCGCACTGCGTAAAAAACGATAGAACTTGTGAAAATGGTAGAAAAAACACCCGCGATGACCCCGATAAATTGGTTTGTGAGGATGAACCAAATGACAGTGAAAAAAATGGGTTACCTGAAAAAGGGTTTGCGGATCCAAGTTCTATCGAATCACAGATGAAGGGAAAAAATGAATGAAACAGTTTATTTTAGGATTAGGTTTGGCATTATTCCTACTATCCTCGCAAGCGCAAACAACCCAATCGGGTCGTGGAACAGGTGCAAACATCGCGACCTGCATACAGAGCCCCGATATGTGCCTGTCGTCACCAATCGCAAAGTCCTGTGCTGCTGGGATGCGTTGGTCGACCGCGGGAACCGGAATTGCCCATTGTGTTGCAAACGATCCTGTATGCCCGGCATCGGAAAAAGTGGTGCACGATTTCTATGGGAATCCTTCTTGCGTTTCACGCTGTGCACCTTCGGAGTATTGGAATGCAACAGGGGAGTGTCGGCCATGCGCGACCACATCCACCAGTAGTGGTTCATGCCAACCAGGCTACGAAGGGACGGCTTATCGCTCGGTGACTACGAACGTATGTACTGGTTCAACCAATTATGCTGAATGGGATTATTCGGCCTGTACTGTCCCGCCCACCTGCGGTAATGGCGCAAGTAATTACCCCATGTGTAATGTTTTTCCGACCTGCGCTAACGGGGCAAGCAACTACCCGAGTTGTACATCGTTTGCTCCAAATTTGGCTTCATTGCCCGCAGTGATTCATGAAGTTGGAGCATCTGCCGAAGCCCAATTGCAAATATATGCGGATGGCAGATGGCGCATTGGAAGAACTAACTGTGGCAATGAGGATACGCCGGGATGGTCAGCCCAAGAGCAATGGAAGTTTTGTACGACGAAGGACGCCTATGGTAGCCTTTTTCTTCCGGGAACGAATCCCGCAGATTTTGAAATTAGGTTGACAGATATGTACAGGCAAACTGGTAGTGTTCGTGGTGACTCCAATGACCCTAGATGTGCAGTATGGCAGAACATTACCACTCAAACATTAGCGTGCTCTTGGGTGAACGCTCGTCGAGAAATCTCAGGGCACCCGGGAGATAGCCAGGATTACTCGTCTCCGTCGGATTCGAGTTTGCAATTTACGTTGAATATCCGTAGTAGAACAAATCCAGCACAAGTATGGTCGATCAAAATGATTCTCGGGGCGACCTGGTTGAAGGGGCAGGCCTGTCCATATAGAGGTTTTTGCTACGATTAGAACTTCGGTTAAATTGAAGTAATTGCATGAGCCCGAATAGAAGTATTCGGGCTCTTTCTATTTGTTTGATGGATACGCGGTAGAGCTGCATCTGATAAGCGCTATTAACCCTTGATTGGCCACTGCGGTGGCCGCTCGCGGCGCGCCGGTGGCGCAGGCGTGGGTCCGGCCGGAGATCCGCAGCAGGAACGTGGTGGCGCCGGCCTGGCGCCGGGCAGCAGCAGGTGCGCGACATCGACGTGGTGCTGGCCGTCGGCGGCCGCGCGCGGCGCGCCGGCGGCGCCGGCGAGGATCCTGCCGGTGATCAGCTGCAGGAACGTGGTGGCGCCGGCCAGGCGCCGTACAGCAGCTGGTGCACGCCGTCGACGTGGTGCTGGCCCGCGGCGGCCGCGCTCGGCGCGCTGGCGGCGCCCGAGCGGATCCGGCCGGAGAGCAGCTGGAGAAACGTGATGGCGCCGGCCAGGCGCTGGCCAGCAGCTTGTGTACGCCGTCGACGTGGTGTTGGCCACTGCAGCGGCCGCGCGCGGCGCGCCGGCGTGGGCCCGGCCGGTGATCAGCTGCAGGAACGTGATGGCGCCGGCTAGGCGCCGTGCAGCAGCAGGTGCGCGACATCGACGTGGTGCTGGCCACCGCGGCGGCCGCGCGCGGCGCGCCGGCGGCGCCGGCGTGTTCCCGGCCGGTGATCAGCTGCAGGAACGTGATGGCGCCGGCCAGGCGCCGTGCAGCAGCTGGAGCACGCCGTCGACGTGATGCTGGCCACTGCGGCGGCCGCGCGCGGCGCGCCGGCGGCGCCAGCGAGGGGCAGGGTGATGATGAGCTGCAGGAACGTTGTGGCGCCGGCCAGGCGCTGGCCAGCAGCTTGTGTACGCCGTCGACGTGGTGTTGGCCACTGCAGCGGCCGCGCGCGGCGCGCCGGCGGCGCCGGCGTGTTCCCGGCCGATGATCCGCTCCAGGAACAAGGTGGCGCCGGCCAGGCGCTGGCCAGCAGCTTGTGTATGCCGTCGACGTGGTGCTGGCCACCGCAGTGCTCGAGCGCGGCGCGCCGGCGGCGCCGGCGTGGTCCCGGCCGGTGATCTGCTGCAGGAAGTGGATGGCGCCGGCCAGGCGCCGTGCAGCAGTTGGAGCACGCCGTCGACGTGGTGTTGGCCACTGCAGCGGCCGCGCGCGGCGCGCCGGCGGCGCCGGCGTGTTCCCGGCCGATGATCCGCTCCAGGAACAAGGTGGCGCCGGCCAGGCGCTGGCCAGCAGCTTGTGTATGCCGTCGACGTGGTGCTGGCCACCGCAGTGCTCGAGCGCGGCGCGCCGGCGGCGCCGGCGTGGTCCCGGCCGGTGATCAGCTGCAGGAAGTGGATGGCGCCGGCCAGGCGCCGTGCAGCAGTTGGAGCACGCCGTCGACGTGGTGTTGGCCACTGCAGCGGCCGCGCGCGGCGCGCGGGCGGCGCCGGCGTGGTCCCGGCCGGTGATCAGCTGCAGGAACGTGATGGCGCCGGCTAGGCGCCGTGCAGCAGCAGGTGCGCGACATCGACGTGGTGCTGGCCACCGCGGCGGCCGCGCGCGGCGCGCCGGCGGCGCCGGCGTGTTCCCGGCCGATGATCCGCTCCAGGAACAAGGTGGCGCCGGCCAGGCGCTGGCCAGCAGCTTGTGTACGCCGTCGACGTGGTGTTGGCCACTGCAGCGGCCGCGCGCGGCGCGCCGGCGGCGCCGGCGTGTTCCCGGCCGATGATCCGCTCCAGGAACAAGGTGGCGCCGGCCAGGCGCTGGCCAGCAGCTTGTGTATGCCGTCGACGTGGTGCTGGCCACCGCAGTGCTCGAGCGCGGCGCGCCGGCGGCGCCGGCGTGGTCCCGGCCGGTGATCAGCTGCAGGAAGTGGATGGCGCCGGCCAGGCGCCGTGCAGCAGTTGGAGCACGCCGTCGACGTGGTGTTGGCCACTGCAGCGGCCGCGCGCGGCGCGCCGGCGGCGCCGGCGTGTTCCCGGCCGATGATCCGCTCCAGGAACAAGGTGGCGCCGGCCAGGCGCTGGCCAGCAGCTTGTGTATGCCGTCGACGTGGTGCTGGCCACCGCAGTGCTCGAGCGCGGCGCGCCGGCGGCGCCGGCGTGGTCCCGGCCGGTGATCAGCTGCAGGAAGTGGATGGCGCCGGCCAGGCGCCGTGCAGCAGTTGGAGCACGCCGTCGACGTGGTGTTGGCCACTGCAGCGGCCGCGCGCGGCGCGCGGGCGGCGCCGGCGTGGTCCCGGCCGGTGATCAGCTGCAGGAAGTGGATGGCGCCGGCTAGGCGCCGTGCAGCAGCAGGTGCGCGACATCGACGTGGTGCTGGCCACCGCGGCGGCCGCGCGCGGCGCGCCGGCGGCGCCGGCGTGTTCCCGGCCGATGATCCGCTCCAGGAACAAGGTGGCGCCGGCCAGGCGCTGGCCAGCAGCTTGTGTACGCCGTCGACGTGGTGTTGGCCACTGCAGCGGCCGCGCGCGGCGCGCCGGCGTGGGCCCGGCCGGTGATCAGCTGCAGGAACGTGATGGCGCCGGCTAGGCGCCGTGCAGCAGCAGGTGCGCGACATCGACGTGGTGCTGGCCACCGCGGCGGCCGCGCGCGGCGCGCCGGCGGCGCCGGCGTGTTCCCGGCCGGTGATCAGCTGCAGGAACGTGATGGCGCCGGCCAGGCGCCGTGCAGCAGCTGGAGCACGCCGTCGACGTGATGCTGGCCACTGCGGCGGCCGCGCGCGGCGCGCCGGCGGCGCCAGCGAGGGGCAGGGTGATGATGAGCTGCAGGAACGTTGTGGCACCGGCCAGGCGCCGGGCAGCAACTGGTGCACGGCGTCGACCTGGTGCTGGCCACCGCGGTGCGAGCGTGTTGTTGGTGTTCTGCTGCAGGGACCTGGAGGGCCGATGAATAGCTGTTTGAAAAAGGTGGGAAATGTTATTGTGGCGCGGAAACTGTGAATGGATCCCGCGAAGGCGTCACGCTGTCGATCGACATAGCTGATGGATCTGAAGAATTGTCACGGGCATCCATAAGCAACCTCAATTTTTTTGTCGGAACGAAGGTATTTTATGACTACGAAAACAGAGCCGCCATTTAAAAAAAGTGGCAAGAGGGGGCCTGCACCGAGCGGAGAAACCAGAGCCGAAATAGAAAAGCGCTCAAAGTTGAAAAGTCGAGCGAGACGGGAAGACGATGGTTTGGTTGACCTCAAGGCCCATGTAACAAAAGATACTCGCGATCAGCTAGCTGCCATGAAGGAAACGTGGTGTTTAAGCAACATTGGTCAAGTAATTGAAAGAATAGTGAAGGACTACCAAAAATAAATGTAAAAAACTAGTGGCTACCCGCCACTAATAATGTATGATGATTCCCATCAGCAACATTAATCTCACTGAAAGGGAAGAAATGAAAAAGATCGCATCCACTAGCATGATCGCAGTTGCCGCGCTTTTGTCCGCTTGTGGCGGTGGTGGCGGAGGAGATTCCGGTGCCGTTCCTGTACCTCCTGTCGTTGTCCCACCTGTAGTGACTCCGCCGGTTGTGGATGCCAACCCGCTGCAAACGACGGTGGCAGCGGCAACTTATGCTCCTAATTCCGTTTTGAGCAGCGCTTACAATACTTTGAATGGTGCACGCCAGGCATACGGCGTAGGCCTGCTCGCTCAAAATGCTAAGCTCGATCAATCGGCTGCTAATCATGCAGCATACGTCTCCGCTCGCTGGGGGGCACAAGACTTTGCAAATGTTGGTCACCTGGAGGACGCATCCAAATCCGGATTTACGGGTGTGAACCCTTCCGATCGAATTGCCTATGCTGGTTACACGGCTGCCACAACCGGCGAGGTACTGACAACGTTTATCTCGGTGGATGGCGTACAGAGCGACCCAGGCGTGGTGGCGGTAAATGGGCTGATGTCGGGACCTTACCATCGGTTTAGCTTGCTCGATAGCAGTAAGGAAATCGGCATTGCGGATGCTTCTGCGGTGTTTGTAGGAGAAGGTGGGAAGAACCATACAGTGGTCTTGAACTCCGCTGTGGCTTTTTCCGACAAATCACAATTGCCAAACGCGAGTTGGGTGGGAGTCTGGCCATTGGATCAGGCAAAGGATGTTATGTATGGCTTCGCGGGCGAGTCGCCTAATCCCATCCCTGCAAATGGTGGTGCGTGTGCAGGGTATCCTGCATCGATCCAAATCCGTAACGGACTGGTTCTCGGAACGACCTCGTTCACCATGGTGGAAACAGCGGGTAACGTTCCGGTATCCGTGCAGCTTTCGACGGCTTCTTCGGACGTCAATCCAAGCCAAGCACGTACTAATTCCGCGTACATCATTCCGTTCAAACCGTTGAAATTGGCCACGCAGTACACCGTACGCTTTGTCGGTACCAGCGGCACCAATGCAATCGACAAGACATGGTCATTTACAACTGGCAACATTAATACAAAGTTGATCTACGGCTGCAATCCAAGCTAACAAATAGCGGCTCTGAGATAGGCAAGATGTTTCCACCTGGTGGCCTCGAATCCCATCGGGTGGAATTTTTGTTCTCTATTGCCGGAGCATTGTCCTCTCATTTGAATAGAACGACCTTCTGTATTTTTCTGGGTGCTTCGTAAAACGCAGGTTCCCTGGGTCACTTTGGCTCAACGAAAAATTGGATTCCCCCCGTTCTATTTCGACTAATTTCTTGCCTCTAACTCGTCGTAACTCATGTATTGTATGAAGTCCCAGAAGCCCTTTTCAGCCAATCGCCGTGTGATAGCGGTCGAGATAAAGAACCTCTTGAGTCTTCGGCGTTCCATGCGCCGCTTGCGACGTGAACTGGCTACAGGCCGGTCGCCGTCCGAAATGGTGCGAACCCCGCGTGGCGATATATCGCGCATTATGCTACTTCGCTATGCTGAACTGTCGTTTCGGAATGGGCTGGTGAAAGTATGTGCGGCAAGACGCGTTCTGTTTCGCCTGCAATTGTCTGCCGATGTTGGCATGGAACAACCTGGTACGGGCCACCTTCAGTGAACATGCGACCACGTGCGACGAGAGACAATATCTCGCAGGGTCCCCTCACTTACGTTCAATTCTTTTGCTTTTGCCGTCCATCCCGGCGTCTCTTTGCGTGAAGTTAGTTCAGCCGCCCATGCGCGGATGGCCAACACGTCTTTTGATTCCAGTTGGGCTCGTCCATGATTTTCTCCTCTACGGGCCTTCTTTGGGAATGCCAGCCGCTGGTTGGCGAGATCCTCCGGTGCATTGACGGGGTGAGTACCACCCACCTTCTTGTGCTGCACCTTGTAGCCAGAATCACCGTCAAGGGTATAGACGCGAGCATTGAGTTCACTGTCTGCAAAAAATACTTGTACTGCTGCGTCGCCAAATAATTGTCCCCACATGCTCCTGAAGCGCTTCTTCTCATGTTGCGCTTCTTCTTCAGCAACTCTAATGGTGCTTTCCGTGATGCTCATGAAATATGCTCTGGGCAATAAAGGGGCAACTTGCGATCATTGATTGGCAAGTGCTCTGACCGGGCACTTGCCTCATATTGATTGGGGGAAGCGATGAAAAACTGGCTCATTGAACTGACAGACGCAGATTCGCTCTCCCACAGGTCGCGGGTCAACTTGGAAGCCGCATTGATGCCCTCGATAACAGACGTCCCGTATAGACGCATGTTGTGGGCGACCTGGAATAACATTAGTGCTCCACAACCTTCGGCCAAGCATTCTCGCCAGAACTCGTCAGCTGCTACAACCATGGGGATCTCTGTTTGGTAACGGGAAAGAACGGTCTGGAATGAGCCAAGAATCTCAGGCCTCATCCAAACCGAGACTGCCGTGATGACCGGACTAGTGCCACAGCCGTTCAGTCGGGCCCGCATATTTTTGCCAGACTGAAAAAACTGACAGGCAATGCGTGTTCGTTTGTTGCCAATGTAGTAGTCAATAAAACCGAAAGTGGAGTTCAATATCGTCATAGGTCAGCAATTGTTGATACCAGCACGATCACTTTCGTCTGGCTGTTCATCGGCTGTCATTTCATTGAATGGGGCGGACGATACTTGCAATGTTGCAAACAGATCACCGATCTCCGACGACGAGGCCAAGGTCTCTTCGACCAGTGTGGAGATTTCCGAAGCAAATATTGGGGTTGTCATTGCCAGACGTTCGGATTCGCTCAACAAATTTGTGAGGTTGACGGCAAGCCAGTAATTTCGGGGGGCCGTAGCAGGCTCAACTAATTTGATTGCGCTCACGTTAAACATCGCGTCGCGCTGCGGAAACTGCGTCAAGAATGCCTTTGTGACCATGTAAGCGGCGATGTGCCCCGGCGTGTATTCAGCGTCAGCCTGACCAGTACCACCTAGATTCCGGTCGACCAAAGCTTGGAGGTCGGCGCCGGCATTATCTTTACCTGCGGATGTGAGGTGTTGAAAAAACTGTGCTGTATGACGGAATGCCGTGACTTGCATTTCCAATAAACAAGCGGGATCGAACCCGCGCGCCGCCATTGCAACGAGCGGGCGGCAGAGCAGTTCTGTGCGGGAAGCGACGGTCGGTCGAAAGGGGGCTTGCGTTGCTGTCATGGAAAAAAGGGAAATAACTGAAGTTTGTGACATAGCAATTCTTGTATTCTGTCACGTATTATAGATACAATGTAGCACAAATGTTGTTTTGAATTAATATTTCAACCCCTAATCGCTTTCCATAAATGCTTTCCACGATGACCCAAAATCCAATTTCGATGTCAGCCGCTGTCGTTGCACGGCCTGATCCGGTCATGAATGTGATCAATAGCATGTCAGAGCCGCATGTCGTGGCACTGCTGGGGTCTCGCCAGTTCGAGGTCATTTATCAGGCACCGTATCGTGGAACTGACGAGGAGGTGCTTAGCATCCTGAGTCATTGCGAGGTGCTTATCCAACAACTATCCAATGCGCCGGTCAATGACCGCCTGACATTGGCCGTGGGTGTAATTGATGCTTGCTTGATCGATAACCTACATGCCCAGGAGGTTCGAGCTTTGATCAAAGCGATCGTTAAGAAGGATGTTGGACTACTCAACCACATGCCTTGTACCAAGGCGATGCTTGCCAGGGTGCTACGTGCAGTTGGGTTGTCCAGCCTTTTGGCGCCGGCAAAAATTCGACGGATTACCCAGGATGTCAGGCAGTATCAACAGCAATTCGGGGGGGGCCTGGAATGAATATTCGTGATGCCGCCCGCAAGGTTGGAAAGGGGATTATCTGGGCGATCCTCCCAGTGTATGCGTGGCGAAAACTGATCAGCACTAAGGATTCCGTTTCTCGTATAGCCGACATGGCGCGTCGTGGCAATACTCCGCGAGCAGAAGATATGCACGGGCTTGAGCTCGAACGTTATGAGCTGGAGCAAAAGGGGCGGGAAATCGTACTCGGCTTGGAAGAGCACGAACGTTTTGAGTACATGGCGGGCCAGCTAGGCTTTACCGATGACGTGATAGCCGAAAAGATGCGAGCCCTGGGGCGTGCGCATGCAATCCGGTTTTGCCTTTTGATTTTTACCCTTGTCATTACGATCGGCTTGACTTACCGGTTTGGATTCCGCCCATTCGTTTTTGGAAGTGCGGCCACACTTTACCTGAGCGCCACTTGTGTCAAGACAGCATGCCTTTACACCCAGTTGGAAGAGCGCGCGCTGTGGAGCTTTGGGCAGCTCATTGGTCGAGCGAAAATGTGGATCTGGCGTCGTTCTTTTTGGTTCCTGGACTAAGCCATGGTCGTGATAGAAAACACACCACCGCTGCCACCTATGCCGGCTATACGTATGCCCGCGCCTGGCTACGCCATTCCTGAGAGCGCTGATGAACGAATTGCACGCGCACTGGTGACGCCCGAGTCTCGCGATGAGCAGACTTCCCAGCTAACTGAACGAGCAGGTCAGTATCAGGTGCAGGTGCCTGACCGGATACCTCCCCACTGCATCGTGGGCACTGCGCGAACATACAACTTGAACCCTTTGTTGCTGCTATCAATTTTGAAAGTAGAGAGCAATGGGCGAACCGGAATCATCAGCAGAAATACGAACGGGTCTGATGATCTCGGCCCATCCCAGTTTAATACGGACAGCTGGGCGAAGGTGCTGACTGTAAAGTACAAAATCCCGCGCGAAGCACTTATCCACGATATGTGTCAGGCCGTACGCGCGCTTGGTTTTGCGCTGCGTACCGAGATAAATCAAGCTGGTGGAGACCTCTGGAAGGGCATCGGAAACTACCACTCTCGAACCCCCAAGCACCATATCAAATACATCGGCTTAGTTTTCGGCGCCTACAAGCAAATGACCGTGAAAGGGAAGTTCTAATGGCGCGTAACTCGCAAACCCCCAATGCCGATGTCTCCGGAATATTTATCATCCCACTGCTCATATGTGCAGTATTTGTCATTCTATGGTTCGCCATGGGTGAAAGCCTGTTCTATGGGGCTGGGAAGATGGCGTATCACATGCTTTGGCCGCTCGACAAGATTGATGCTGTCCATGCCTACCGACTGCAGATCATGCAGGATGTGGTGCGGCCGCCATCAGTCGGCAAATTCTATGAGTGGACCAGCAACGCTTGGCGAATCCCAGCACTGATCATGGCTGCAATCGCTTTCAGAATGGCATGGTCAGCGGCAAAACATCCAATTGGAAAAAAGAAGGGTGGATTACGCGGTCGTCTGAGTGTCGATGCACTGTTGCGTTACCAGGCACAGATCCATTCCGCGATCGCACCTATTGTCCCGATTGCAAAGGAACTCCATAAGAACGAAGACCCACGTTTCCATGAAGCTTGGCATCCCGATGAAGTTGTAAAGCTTTTTGGCTTGGCCAAAGAAAATGGAGATCTCGACCAAGAGAAGGCTGAACATTATCTCTTGACGCAGTTGGGTACCCGCGTCTATCGACCAGGTATCGACAAGTCTGACACAATTTTCGCCGACCGTTTAAATAACTGGGAGAAGGCAATATTTGCACTACTGGCGCCGGCAGCTGTACATGGTAAGGAAGGGCTTGCCGAGTTCAGAGACCTTCTGGATAAGCTGAATTACTCAGCGGTGAACGCCACTCAGACGCCAGATTTGCGTTTGGCAAATGAACAGTATCGAAAGTATCGTGCTCACCCTCTCCTCAATAATCTCTGGCGCTCGCATCACTTTTCAGTGACCTACCTTATGCAGGTATACAAGCTGTGTAAGCGGGCCGGAAAGGTTACCACCGCGGAGTTCGTTGGCTGGCTTCGTCCCAATGCTAATTCACTATACGCAGCCCTCAACAGTGTTGGGCGTCAGCGCGCAGCTTTTACCGAGTGCGCCGGCGCTCATGAGCATTGGGAACATGAGCAGAAGTGCCAAAGGCAGAACAGAATATCGATTCTCCCTGTGGTGGTGGCTTCTCTCAAAAGCTTTGAGGACGAATACAACTTCTGGCGTTCAGCGAACCCCGGAGAAACCCTAGAGACGTTATGGGGCCGTATGACCCAGGAGCAGGCACGCTTGGACACTGAGTTATTTCGCGAGCACGTGGTGGACTTGCTTGGCTCGGCAATGAATGGAGGACCCAAGCCAGGTGAGGAGACGGAATTCGATGCTGGCCAAGCCATCGCGCGGCGTGAGTTCGAGGATGCACAAATGACGAAACTAATGGCCGGCGCAAAGGCCGCATTCCCAAAAGATGAGGAGCAGTAATGAACGATATGGCTACTAAGCAAGCTGTTTTACACAGCACCCAACCAGGCGTACCAATGCATACGCATCCAGATGGTCGAGGAAGGTACCGCACTAGTATTTCATACAGCAACGGGATGGTGACACTTTCACTCCGATATGTAGAGCGCCCGTGGCTTCCTCATGTTCTGTTCGGTCGCGTGATTCAGACCAAGATGTGCCGTATCTCGGGTGACGACGTGCGGCAGATGAGCATGGTGAATGACGCCCAGGGACTTTGTTGTATCGTTGCGCGCTACGGTGGTGCTGAGGAGACCATCAGTATGCTTGGGAGCGAGTGGCCAATGTCAATGCGCGAAGCAGTCCGTACTGATATTGATAGTGCGTTGCATAAGACCTCACGTGGCCTCAGCTTCAAGTTGAATGGCCGAACAGCGATCCTGGCGGCCTTGCTCGTTGCATATGCTGTTATCCAGGGGCTGTCCGGCGTCAAGCAGCAGTATGGTGCGGAACCAGTTGAAAATCCGCTCAAAATATCAGCAACTTCTTCTGCCTTGACGCAACTCACTCCGATCGAAGCAGCGGGCATGTCGTCCGCAGCCATAGCGCAGGCGTCCGCAGAGGGGCAAGAGAATCCGATGCCCATCAAAGAAGCGTTGGGTCAGGCGTCGAAAATCACGGTACGAGCGGTTGGTGCAGGGGGAAAGAGTCTGATAGTTTGGTCCGACCCCTTATGCCCGAATTGCCGCGACCTCGAGCAAAAAATAATCCCTGTGCTACCGGCCAATGTGGGGGTAACTGTGATCCCCGTCTCATTTAAGCATGGATCGAGGCCACTGGTCGCCTATACAGCGTGCGCTCCTACTGCAAATGATGCTGCCGAGCGCTGGAAAAATTTGATGTCCCTGCAGCCCACTGACATGAATATCGCGGCGCAATGCGAGTACGGGGCCTCCTTCGCGGATTCCAACACCTCGTTGTTCGCTCGTGCAGGCCTTCGCGCGACCCCGACATTGATGAGATCGGATGGACAGGTATTCGCAGGTGATCCGCACTCGGCCGAGGAAATCGCAAGTTGGGTCGCTAAATGAGCATTAATAAGCTCTTTTCTGCCTCCTCTGGTTGGCTTGTGAACGTGGCGTCACGAACGCTCCGGCCTGCATATCTCCCAAGCGCATGTGCGCCGGAAGGCGCTAAGTTAAGCGCAGACCTGCTGCTGTCCTATCAAAGCGCTGTTGTAAAAGGGTACCAATCGATGAGGCAGTTGATGGAAGCCCCTTCGAAGAAGAGCGCAAAGAAATCACTTGGGACAGGCGATATTTCTGCAAACGTGCATGCCGTGGGCGTCAAATTTGACAAGGCTGTCGCGAGCCTCGATCCAGATGGGATCGCTAGCGAGATGATGCGGATGTTTTGCGTTGGTGTTCCCCATATGGATGACCTCGGTAACCAGCGCAGGGTTGCCATGATCTGGTCCGCGCTCTTAGCACCTGCTGTGGTTATGCGTGAAAAACATGGGCACACGATTACTGTGGAGGACGTGGTGGCCATGGCTGTTCGATGGGTCGCTGAAGGTACGACCAAGGCCGCGGAACTGGCGAGTAAATCCCGTGACACGCGCTTTATCAGCGCGCACCCTGCGCGCGTGTACGAGCTGCTTACTGACACCGCTATAGCGCACAAGATAGATCACATGAAGCTCGTGTCGAGTGTCGTCGATCCAATGATCTTGCCATTGGGACAGTATATCGGCGCCCGACAAGCTGCTGCAGGTGTGCAGGTTGACGCACTCAATGAAACCCTACATGAAGAGGGTAGCAAATGAAACACGGCCGCTATACGACGATTGAGGGGGGCCAAGAGGTTACTTCGCGGCAGATAATCGTGGATGTTCGGACGAACGCACAATTGTTCAAGGATTGGATGGTATATCCCACCAATTTTTGTAAAGTGATGGCTGGGTTGGGAATATTGTGCTTGATCTTTCCATTTGCGCTGCCTGTCCTCTTCTTCGCGATCCTTGCATTTGTCGACGAATACCAAAAGTCTTCACAATACCTGCCAATGCGCTATCCGGCGTGGAGCAAGGTCCCTGATCCTGGGCTACTCCATCCGGGTACTGACCAACCGATGCAGCCCACTGGCATCATGTATTTTGGCGTTATTGATGCGCAGGATCCATATGAGCGCGGCAAGCAAGTCTTCCTATCCGCTGATGATCTTACTCGGCATATGCTGGTGCTTGGAACGACGGGCTCCGGGAAGTCAGAATTTCTAAAAGGTATGACCTTTTGCGTTCTGTGCTGGGCGAGTGGGTTTTTCGTTGCGGACGCTAAAGCCGACAATAAATTGCCAACTGACATGTATTCTCAAGTTCGAATGTTCGCACGAGACTACGACTTCCTGGTGGTGAATTACCTTCTGGGTGGCCTGTCGCCTACTCAGATTGCCAACATGCGTGAGCGCCTCTCCAACGGACTTCAGCCAGCTACGGCGGCGGATGCTGACACCCTTGTTCAGATGACGTCGAACATTATGGTGAAGGCCTCGGGCGACTCGAAGACATGGCAGGACCGGGGGCTGAACTTGTTCCGGGGTATCTGTCGCGCGCTAACCCACAAACGTGATCTGGGCGAGCTGACTCTTTCAATCGAAACCATGCGTGAGTATCTGGCGTTGGATAAGATCGAAGAACTGTATGTTGAGGGATGGAAGCTTGCGAATGGAGGCGCCTGGCCGACGCCATTTCTGGGGGTTAAATCATACCTCGAGGTTGGGTTACCCGGCTTTCAGCTGCAAAACATGCTGCGCAAGCACGGCTGCTTACAAGAGGAGGCGGAGGATGAGGCTGCAGCACTTGGCCAGGCCTTCGGTCGCGCTCCTGCGCCGGCAAAGAAACCGCCGACGACCCAGACAAATGAGTGTTACAACCAACATGGCTACCGTGCGGACCAAGTCTATCCGGCGCTGTCGTTGTTGATCGACACTTACGGCCACATTTTTAAGCGAAAGCATCCGGAGGTTGATATGCAAGATGTGGTTGTCAATAATCGCATCTGTGTTTCCCTCATTCCTTCCCTGGAAAAGGGCGCGCAAGAGCAGGAAAGTCTGGGTAAGTTGAACCTGGCTCTCTTGCGCGTCATGATGGCAAGGGCATTGGGATCGTCGATCGAGGGCGATGTGTTTCAAAATGTCGACGCAAAAATTACTGCATCGGCGACCCCTTTTGCATTGTTTCTTGATGAATTTGCCTATCAATTCGCTGAGGGTATTGCGCTAACAGCGGCTCAAGCTCGCTCTCTCAATTTTTTCCTCTGCGCGCTGGCCCAGGATTTGGAGAAACTTACCGAGGGCGACCGTGCTGCTGAGGCCGGAGCCATGATGGCCAACCAGGCGACAAAATTCTTCATGAAAATCGTGGGGTCGGACAAAACCCACGATATGGCGCAAAAAACCCTCGGGGAAGCTGACGTAGCCGTCGTAGCAGGTTTTGATCGAGATACTGATTCGTTGTTTGGCGGCGTACGTCGCGATATAAATTACAAAATTGAAAAACGACCACGCATTGGGCGCAAGGTACTTGAAGAGCTTGCTTCCGGCTTCGCAACTTTTGCCTACCGTGAGCGCGCACATGTGATGCGAACGTTTTATCCATCGCCAGAGGTGCCTCGAGTTCGATATCCGCGACTGAACCGGTTTTTGCAGATACACGACCTGGGCGAGACTACGATGCTGACCAGTACCGTCGAGCTGGCGCCGAATGCAGATAAGTGGGTGATGGAAAAGATTCGTGGAATTTTGGAGGGCGGTACACCCCCGAGTTATCCCGAGCTTGTTACCAGCGACATTATCCAGAGCATTTCGCGGGCTGCGGCGGGTATGAATCCTCACACGCCACCGATTGAAAGGGGGATTGTGTTGTATCAAGCGGGTGTGCAGGCCTTACATAACGCTCGTGCTGGGGCGTCACTCTTAGGCGGCGGTTCGGGGGGGGGTAGTCGACCTCCAGTAACCCAGCCGGTCGGAGCATCGACGGATAACTCGATAGCTGGACAAACTGGCGGTCCGGCTGTGGTCCATGGGTCCGCTGGAATGTTTTCAGGTGGCGCCCTCGATCCGGCTGCCGAGGTGGCC
The DNA here is from genome assembly GCF_001758625.2 of Janthinobacterium sp. HH102. Lineage (NCBI taxonomy): Bacteria > Pseudomonadati > Pseudomonadota > Betaproteobacteria > Burkholderiales > Oxalobacteraceae > Janthinobacterium > Janthinobacterium sp. HH102. The sequence continues at coordinate 96,661 of NZ_CP062063.1, read as the reverse complement.
GCCGAGTTGGATGCCATAAGTTCGGGGGCAAATGGCGATGATTTCGATCTGGCGGAGCTATCTGCCGAGCTCGAAGCCGACGTCGGTACTATGGCTTCCGGCATGGCGGACGTAGACGGTGAGGTTACGCTGATGGGATTCGATCCATTTGACGAAGTTATGCGCGTTTCGCCACCGATCATCCGTCGCCCGAAGGAGGATGTGTTCGGTGACGAAATGGGTAATCCCACGTTGCCTTCAGGTCCTGAGTCGGTGGAAGGGCTCCTGCAAGGTGTTATAGACAGCGAGGCGCCGGATTCCGAAAGCCATCACGATATCGAGTTGGGTGATCAGGACGAAGACATGCTCTTGGTGATGGACGTTGGGAATGAGCCAGATGTTGAGGTAGCCGTCGAGATTGAACCCTCCTTAGTTGCAACCACGTCTTCAGTCAACTTGGGTTCAGGTCCTACACTTCCACCTCAAGGCCCTGAGCAAATGCGCGCGGGCCTCGAAGCATTATCTCGTACGAAGGTTGAGGCTGAGTTGGTGGAGCGGATGGGGCCGGAGGTGATTGGTTTGAGAGACACGACTAAAGATGAACTGGTCGATTTGGAAGTCTCCCTTGGATCGACTCCAGAGCAGGCTGCCGATGCTGCTCAACGGACGGAGAAAGCCGTTGCTAAAGGCCTTTCGTTGTTGGATAGCAACAAAACGCAAACATCCTCAGCCGACATTGAGATCTTATTTTCTGAACTGGCCAATCTGGTCGAAAAATCTTAAGGGAGAAAACGATGTCCACCGCCACTCAAACCCGCACCGCGCAGCTGTTGAGCGCCAAACAGCTGCGTGAACAGCAAGAATCCAGCGGTCGAGAAGGTTTGTCCAATCTGCTGGCGGCCGTTCGTCGCATGATGGATTGGCTTTTAATGCCCTTTCGTATGATGGCTCGGGTATTATTTAGCCCTAAGCAGGCCGGTACTGAAAATCCGGCGGCCGAAAATGGAAACCCGGTGGTCCGAGCCGCCGGTTTCACGCCAGCTTCTAATGACGATGTATCGCTCAGTTCCCTGGTGCCCGCCGGCGCCACGGATCAAACTGAGCCCGAAATCACCGGCTTGATGAAGCAGATCGTGGATAACCCTAATGGGGGGCTCGATATCGAGGTTACAGGAGCACCGGATGAGCTTGATGCAGTCTTGCCAATGCTTTTGCGACATGTGGAACAAATCCTGAAAACTTATTTGCCTTCGGACGCAAAAGAGTCGGAAGTCGTATCCCATTTGGAGGCGCTTGCCGAGACGGCCGAGTGCTCCCGGCACGCCCATCGCCTTGTCTCGCGTGAGGTTGATGTTGCTATGAAGTCGGTGTTGGCAGATCCAAAGTATTTCGGCCTGAGCGCCGCAACGGTTCAAGGCATGCTCCGATCTGCGGCCAAGTCGCCGGATCTGGTGGCATCCTTTGGCGAGGGATCGGCTGAGCAGCGCTTGCTGTCGCGTTTGACAGTTCGCGACAAGATCGAGGCGGATTTTATGCTTCAGACGCAGCAGATGGCAGTAGTGCTCTCTCCAATTGCAGGTCGGGTAAAATCGAACGCTGATCTGCAAGGGCGTGCGAAGGAGTTGATGGACGGTGCAATGAAGGCAGCCGCCGCTACGCGTTCGAAGTTTCAGGTGAGGCAACTCACGCAAGGGGCACCGCGCGTGCTGCCTGAAACTTTGCCACCGTTGTTAGAAGCGTTCGACCGTGCCCTTGGAAACTTGGTTGCAATTCGTATGGAAGAGTCGGGCGTAAAAGAACCTGCCCAGAAGGCGGATGTCGTAGACGGTCCAGCGGTACCGTCAACGCTGCAGGCCGAGCCGTTGCCATCTTTGGCTCATGGAAAGATGCCTCCGGTCTCGCTAGAAAAGATTGACCCGAAAATTGGTAATGCACCGAGCGTTCCAACGTCACAAGTTGCAGTTGCGACAGCACCAAGATCTGCTGCTGCAGTGAAAGTGGCAGCAGCTGCAGTTCAGTCGGTACGTTCAGGTGGAATGTTTGGCAGTTCCCAGGTTATACAGAGGACTGCGGCTGAATTGGCCGAGGAAGATGTTGTTGACGAAGTATTTGGGATGGATGAAGGCGAAAATCTCGTCAGCGGTTAATACAAAGTGGCGCAGTCTATATAGAATAGACTGTGTCAATATAAATAAAACAATAGGAATGTGGATGGTCCGAGTAAAAGCAGTTTCAGAGCCAATCGCGCCACGGGCGCGGGCAATACACCCGGCATTTGAGGGGCGGGCATTAACTGGGTATGACGTGGCAACCTGGCAAATGCGCGAAAACCTCACCAACTGGGATGCTTCGTTCGCGCTGGGTTTCACATCTTATCAGGCATTGCTCACCTTCCTGAAAAAAAATCAGCAAAGTCCAGTGGATGAGCCACGCGATTTGTTAATTCGATTGTATATGCTCGAACCGTCTTTCCCAAGCCACTTTCGACCGCCGAATATGCAAGACTTGGTCGATCTACTTTTCGGCCTAAGTGATCAAGATTCAGCATATGCTGCTGAGCGCAGGAAAAAATGCGCTTCACTGCTGGCGAAATTGCTTGGAAAGAATAGGGGGTCGGGATACCGTTGGTTGCGGGCGGCCGAAAATGCTGAGGTATCGGTCGGCACGCCTACACGACGTCTTTCTTCCAAAGTGTTCTCGATGAATCCAGATACGGCTCGCGCTAATTTTTGGCGTGCAGCGCGCGCTATGGCAATGGGCCGCGGTTTTGATATGGACGAGATTCTAACGTTCCTCGACGAGAATGGGGTGAAAATTGACTAAGTCCATGTGCCTGACGACGCCAGTTGTTGCGGAGAATGATGCGACGATGCTGGCGCCAATTGCGAATTGGATGCAGCTAATTGGCACTCATCCAGACCTGCTCTATGGATTTCATGGTAGCACATCGTCGAAACAGCCGTTTCTTTCGGCTGCATTCGATGCGGCTGATAAAAGTGGTGAGCTCACCAGAAGGGAGTTGACGTTTTACCTTATAGATTTGACTTATCGGGCACCCGAGCCAGGCGAGTCACAAACTCTCTATGGCCAGCTTCCTCCGCATTTGCTCGATAAAACTCCTTTTATCGTATCTCGCCGGCTGTCCACAGAAAGTTCATACGATCTAGGGCAAATGTGGCTTGAGGAAGCTCGAGAAATGGTTGGGGTAAGGAAAATTAAATCGTCAAGCGTCAATTGGGCCCAAGCTTCGTCCTATATGCTGGAATTTCCTGAGGTAGCGGCTGCTATATTCAAACGGCTGCCATTATTGCGCTGCATGTTAATGCCTATGCGCATGACAAAGATGCCCGCTGGAGCAGATGTTTGTTGGGTCGGCGTCGCTCCAAAATCGGCCGCGATAGATGTAAAAGCTGACGTACGATATAAGCCTGAGGTAAAAGTCGATCTTACTTTCGCATGAATGGCTCTATTTTCCCGAAGAATGAGCGTGTTCAACAGGTCGACCTTCTGCAGCCGAGAATGGATAAACAATGATGCATTTGTGTGACGTAGAAAACGCTGTGGAGGGACCGGGAATAATGCGCGAGGACTTCGTGTGCTTTGAACTCCAGGCAATCGTGGATACGCAGAATTTATCTGTTTATGGATACGAGTTTCTCTTCCGTGGCCAGGATCGCCCGTTGACGCCCGAAGCATGGAGAGACGTCGATGAGGGTGTACTTCGTTATCTGGCACATGCGGATGCTGGTGCAGGAAAGCCTTGCTTTGTAAACCTGTCCCATGGGTCGGTTTTGGCGATTCCTGAGCCAGTATTTGCTGCTGCCTGTGCGCGGAATGTTGTAAGGTTCGAAATGAGCGAAGAACCGGCGGATGGCATGTTGTTTGACCGTGTTTGCGAAAAAGTGAACTACCTCACGAGTCAGGGTATGCAGTTCGCAATTGATGACTTTGGCGCCGGACTGGACGGAAGCCGGCGCCTTTATGCACTGGACCGGGTCGCCGCGGTGAAGGTTGACCGCGGGCTTCTCATTACTGCTGCTGCCCGCCCATTGGCGGCACGGATGTTGGAGGCTGCTGTGTCGAGCTGGAAGTGTGCCGGGATTCGGACTGTGGCTGAGGGTGTTGAATCGGCAGAGCTGCTGTCGTTTGCTCAACGCCTAGGTTTTGATTTGGTTCAAGGGTGGCATGTTGATCAGATTGCTCCAAGTATGAAGACTTTTATTCAACGCTCTTTTTTTAATCATAATTGTTCTGTTTTATGTGCATAAAACGCGGTTGTGCAACCACGTTACCTTCCGTGCAGTAAAACAGAACCTGATCCGAAATTAACAGTTACCTGGAGGGCTTATGCCTGTACCACTTTCAGCCGACCCTAACGTCCTCGGGCGTTTGGCGGTTAAGACCGCGCCGCGGTTAGCAACCATGTTGATGGCGTCGCACCACAGCGGCGTTCCTTTGTCCGGCACCCCGCATCGTGCGGGAGCGTCGCCGGCGGCCTCAATAGTCCTGACCCCAACGAATCCCTTGGCACGGTGGGGGGATGGTGCCGTAAAGGCTGTTGAAACCGCAAGAGAAAGCAAGGTGTCCAATGCACTGCCAGAAGCGTCTCCTGCTCACTTGGCGAGTACGGCGCGTACCCCTGTAACTGCGATCGCGGATCTGTACAAGCGACTGCTTGGTGAAGGGAGCGCAGATTCGCGCCCGCGTAGCCAGGTAGAGCAAGCCGAGTCTGCGAAGCCGGCGGAGGCCGGGCGTACTGCACCAGCCCTAGCTGACGCAGATAAGGTGAAATCGGACCGCACTGCTGAGCTTGTCGCATTGACCGCGTTGGTGGTCAGCGTTGCATATGGTGATCAGTTTGCCCACTCCAGCAATGCGGGCAGCTTCGACGTCACCGTTTTCCGGAACTTGTCGGCCGCGGCCAACGTTATCGCGCCGGGTCAGACCATTTCGTCTTTGGACCCTGTTCGCAAGCGCGCTGTGCTGACGGCCGGCCTGCAGAGCTCGAATGGCGAGTTCCTGGGGCAGATGAAGGACGCAGGTTCGACAAGTAGTTCTTTGCGATCTGCGTCGAAGTTGGTACCTGATGGTGGCAAGGCCGCATCCCAATTTTGTGAAGGCGGCAAGTTCAGTGAGGCGTTGTTTTTGAAAAAGGTGGCTGGATCCCTTGGGCCCGTCGCTCAAGTCGCAGGCGCCACGCCGGTTGGTGCAAAAGCGATGCTACTCATGGCGGCCGCTGAGAAGGCCCAAGAGCTGTTGCCTGAGCTCAAACAATTGGGTCGCAGTGGAGTGGGTCCGGGAGTTCAAGCAAGAGTATTACGCTCCCTCACCGATCGAATGAATGGCCCGGGCCAGTCTCCATCAGACGAACCAGCCGCACCAGGAGTTCGTTAAAATGAATAAAGAAACTGATGACTACGACCTGGATCTGGGGGCCCTTCACGAGATGTTGAACGAACAACTACGTGACGATGCGCAAAGCGTGTTCCGCGAGATGAATTCGCCGGCAGTACATCGCGTCCGAGCTGAAATCGCTGAACCCGCATCTTACCGGTTGTTGGCACTGCGGTCCGCGCGCATGAGTAGCTCACGACAGTTGATGCAACAGCGGATGTTGGCAGTGGCCGAGCAGAGGCTCCCTCTGGAGCAGTTAAGCCAACGACGTGCCCTGGTAACGGAAGTCGCGCGCGCTCTTGAAGCATGTATTCGTGTTCTCGAATCAACGGATATGCCAGAGACAACCGCCCTGGTGGCTGAGAACGTCGAGGCTATGAGCCATAGCATCGGTACGATGGCAACACTTCTGGCCGGGCCATATCCGCCACTTGGCACCCAGTTGGCGGCGGCGTCCCTGCAAGCTACCGAAATCGGCGCAAACGTCGACAACATCGCCGCCGAAATGCGTAAGGCCTACGAGCAGGTGCGTGCTGAGTTGGCACAGACTGGCCCTCGTATTGACAGCGTCGTCCCGGTGCGCCGAAGCGAAAGCGAAACACCTGCAACTACAGCGCAAATGGCATAGTCGGAAAAGCAGCGGAATAAACAGCCGAAACTGAGATGTCTAGCGACATCTCAGTTGCTTTGTTTTATGATGTTGCTACGTAACAATACACCTTAGGACATTCATGCGTTTCCCCTTTAAGTCTATACAACCGCGTACTTGCCTCATGGCAATCGCCATCCTGCTCGCGCCCAATATATCGCATGCGGGTTTGCTGGAGGATGTCGCTGAGTTGCTCTCCACGATTAACCGGGAAACTGACGAGTCCTTTGGGATGCTTCGGTCGGTATTAGGGGATTTTGTTCTTAACCCGTTCAAAACTTCGGATGGATCCACTGGATCGTTGATGGCCTCGATGTTCAAGGACTTCAACATGTTCATCTTTTCAGTTGCCTGTGTCTGGATGGCTTACAACATGCTTGCCGGCTTGGCCCAAACCATGCATGAAGGCATTGTGCTGGGTAAGCGAATGTCGCCGGTGTGGGTGCCATTTCGTGTTGCCTTCGGTACCGCTAGCCTTATGCCGGTTTTCGGTGGTTGGGCACTCTGTCAAGCGCTGATGGTTCTTGCCTGCCTACTTGGGATCGCTGGCGCGAATCGCGTGGCGCACACCGCTATCGAGAGTACTGCAGGCTTCCAAAGCACAGTCAACCCGATGGGCAATATCAAGCAAGCTGCCCAGATCCAGAATATTGAACTCTACATGGCAAAGGCTGCTGCGTGCCAGCGCGCATCCTATGACATGGCGGATGCGATGAAGGCGGGAAGCCAGGCAACGCCAACTGATTTTCCAGTAACGCTCAATGCATCTGCCGACAGTGGTACCGCCATTGTTATGAAATTTGGTGGTCGCCAGGCGAGTGGAAAGTATGGCGATAGCGCGTGTGGCGAGATCAAAATGAAATTCTCGGCGCGGTCCAATACGGGCCTCGGCAGTACGTTCGGCTTCCGTATTGCTGCAGTCAATTACGCGGGAATCCGGAAAAGTGCTATGGAGGCGCACGCTGGTACGCTCAATACTGTGTATGAGAAGGCGCAGACGATGATCAAAGGCGCATCTCCGAACAGTACGGCGGCCGAGTTTCAGGCGGCCGTAAAAGTCGTCTCCGAGGGTTATTTTGGGCTTTATACGAACACATTCCAAGGCAAATTGGCTGCATTGGCCGCCGAGGCTAATAACGTGAGTAATGCCGGTGCCATCTCCGATCAACTTATCGCGCGAATGAAGGATGGCGGCTGGGCCACACTCGGAATCTGGTATAGCGTGTACGCAGAGGTTGGTGAAGCAATGAATGAGATGTTAGATCCTTCTGTGACGCTTCAGGATGAGGCAGATGGTATTGAATTGTCGTCGACTACCAAAGACCTTCTTGCCGGGCTGGATGCTGCAATTGGCGCAGCATCCGCACATAAGCCAGGAAGATTTGAGACTGCGACGGGTAATACTTCGCTGGGGCAGTGGATCATGGGTGGTGTGTTGAATGGAATGATGGGATCGAGTTCGACTGGTGCGAGCAATACCGTGAATCCGATTATCGCGTTCAAGAACATCGGTGATAACGCTTTGGCTACGGCCCAGGCCCTCTATTTCGCGTATAAGGCCGCAAGTGTGGTCATGGACAGCAAAGTTGGTAAGGCTGTTAGCGGCGCTGTAGGAGGAATTGGGAGTGGTTTTATCAGCAAGATCCCCGTTATTGGTGGCATAGCCAGTACGCTGGGATCGATTGCTTCGGATGCGGGAATGCTGTTGCTCCCTGTCATTGCCCTGCTGTTTGTCACCGCAGCCGTTATGGCGTTCTATATACCTATGGTGCCGTTTATCCAATGGTTCGCTGCGCTGATCCAATGGTTTACCTCTGTCATCGAGTCGTTGATCGGATCTTCACTCTGGGCAATGGCGCACTTTGACTCGGACGGAGAGGGTATGGGGCAGCGTACAAGTTATGGCTATACCTACATGCTAAATAACTTTGCCCGTCCGATCATCATGACCTTTGCCTTCTTTATTGCGTCCGCGGCGATCACGGTGTTGGGGACCTATCTGTTTCGCTACTTTGGGACTGCCGTCGGCAGCGCCCAGGGTAACAGTCTGACTGGTTTGATCTCAATCGTTGCCTACCTGGTAATTTTTACAGTGATGGGTCTGACGCTGGTGAACTCGACGTTCGCAATGATGTTGCAGTTGGCTGACCGGATGATCGGTTGGATCGGCAGCAATCAGAATGCGGCGATTGGTCACGAGGTTGAAAGCAAGGTATCCGGTGTCTTTATTGCCGCTGCACGTGGTGGTAGCGGCGCAGCTAATGAGGCGTTGGGTCTTAAGAATAAGATGCGCTTGGGGTTGGTAGATTCTGTAAATAAGAAAGGCGCAGGTAAACAGTCTGGTGTCACACCTGATTAGTGAGTCAAATATCGCCCGACTGTCGGGCGATATTTTTAAGGGCTGATGGAGAACTCATAAATTTTCTGGGCAGCCACATCACTTGGCGCGAAATTGGTCAAGTCCGCGTCATCTGGCCGGTCAGCCCGGTTGTAGTTGATGAGGGTCTGGGTCGCGATGTTCTGGCGTACGGTCGATGACACTACAAGTGGGTGGCCAGGGCTAATTTTACCGAGTTCGCGAAGTGCTACAACCTTTACGCCGACTTGGCGGCCCATCTGGTCGACCGGTACTGTACGTTGGAATTCGTCAGGCATGATGCCCGTGCGCTTGGCCTCCGAAAGCGCTCGGGCATATCCTTCACGGAAATCTTTTTCCGCCTTGTCGATTACCCTACGGTCCCTCAGCGTGGATCCGATACTGACCATGTTGTCCACCAGGCCTATTGTCTCGATTGCTTTTGTCGTGTCCCAGATACTCATGCGATGCCTCTGTGTGGTGTATTCAGTAATTTATAAAGCTTGATAACGCATTTAATCAATCCGGCATCGAGTCTGTCAACTAAACGCTCCTGGTGAAGGTACTGGCAACAGAATCGATCCGCATTTCAATTTGTTTAACGAGGCACCGTAGTATCTTCGCCGTACTGCATTTCGTTGGCCGCATCCGCCGGCTCTTCCTGACCTGTCTCTGGATTGGCGCACCAGATCGGCGTTGTCCCCATTTCACTTAAGTATGCTTCATGCGACAGGAGCTCGTCGTTAGAGGCAGCAACTACCAGGATAGGTGCAAAGCCGATAGGCGCGTCGCAGAGACCAAGGTCAGGGAGCTCGTCGACGAGGAGCGCATCAAAATTCCTTTGCTCTCGGTGCATCGCAAGCAGCGATTCTGCGCAAAGCATTGCATCTGTCAGGGCTCCGTGCCTTGTGCGGTGCGCGATGGATATCCCCACGCGTTCGCAAAGCGCATCAAGGTGCGCAGGCTTGCCAGGCCATCGCTTGCGGCTTTCCGCCATGGTGTCGAACACACCTATGATGTATTGATCTAAGCGGGGGAATCGATGACGCACCAACTCGGCGTTTAACATGTCGATGTCGAACTTGACGTTGTGGCCGCAAACGATCGCCTCGATCAATAGCTCAAGAATTTTTGCCAGGTAACCCTTAATTGGGGGCTTATCGGCAAGGAATTCCTTCGTTATGCCGTGGACCTTTAGCGCATCCGGGTGGATTTCCACATTGCCAGGATTGAAAAACCACTCGACAGAGTCAACAATTTTTCCATCATGAACCCGGACGTGCCCAAATGAAATAATACGGTCCAGTCGGGGATTGAGGCCGGTTGTTTCAGTGTCTATTACCGACACAGGACCAATTAGGGGATCAAGGGTATGAATTGGTGCAACGACGGAAGGTTCCATGGAATTCCTAGTTTCTGAATGATTCACGTAGTATGATAATAAAAGAGAACAACATGCGCTGAAAGGCGTGATTGCAAAGGGTGCGCTCATGAGTACCATCAACTCAAATGTCTTATGTCTGCCACAAAATAGGGTGGGTCGAGATTTCGTTGTTGGTGATACGGGTGGTGCCTATGACCTCCTGCTCCAATCAATGCGAAGTGCAGGTTTCGAGCCGAGTCGCGATCGAATTTTCTCGGTTGGACATTTATTGGCCGGCGAGTGCTCGTTGACAGACTGCATTCGTTTCCTGCGCATGCCCTCGGTTTTTGCCGTGAGAACCAACAGTGAACAGGATTTGCTAGATTTATTTTCAGACGGTCCGCCTGACGAAGAAAGCATCCGTGCCCTGAATGAACTGCCGTTTCATGACATGGGTTGGCTCGCCAAGGTTGGTTATCAACAACGCATGCAACTTGTTTCCGCGATGCGAATGCTCCCAGTGGCCATTTCGATCGGCAACGGTGTGGCTCGAACGGGATTCGTTCATGACAGTGTGCCTGAAGGAAAAGGTTGGGGTGACTTCCTGGGGGGGCTTCAAGAAGATGCCGAGAATTGTTTGATGGCTGCCATGAGGGGCATAGGTAGGAGCGCAATGATAGTTGAGGGCGTTGAGCGAATGTTTGTCTGTTATACGCCAGATTGGGCAGGGACCGAACGCCCGGCCAATGCCGTTTCAGTAGCACCTGGTAGTGCATTGTATTTGGTGGAAGACATGGGTACTTAGATGTTTATGGGGTATCCGAAGCGATTTTGGTGGATTCGGCGGGGTAGGAAAGAGTCTGAATCGAAATAGATGTGGTGCCAGCATGATCTGATCCCTCGCGGGAAATGAACTTAGACAAAAAATGGCCGGTGACGGGCGAGCTTCTGTCTCCCAATGCCGGCGTCATGAGGAATCGTAATGATAGAAAGCAGAAAAATAGGCGTAGCTTGCGCTATAGCACTAATAGCTTCGTTTGCTGGATGTGGGAAAAAGGTATCAAGTCCGCCAGAGCAGACGCCGCTGCAGCGCGAGGTTCAAGCGCTGCATGCCAACATCAATGCCACTTTTTTCGGAGCTGTGCGGGACGCGGATTGGTACTTGATCATCAGCTCCCCCGAAATCGCTAAACCACTGGTGATTTGGTCAGGAGAGAAGGAGGTTTGCATTCAAGAGTCGAGCGAGTTTGCTCTTAAGTCGGTCGATATGACCTCGGTGACGGAGCCGCCCAGGGCCTGGTGTGTAAAAGGACGCGAGCTGCGAGCACGCTTTGGCATTTCATAATGAATGTATTCAGTTGGCTTGAATTCCAGCATTAAATAATCAACGTAATCTTGCTGTATGGCGTAATGCCATAGTTTACGGGGTGAATCGCGCCAAGGGAATACTGCCGCGAATTTCCGGTTAGTAGAGGGCCAGTGAGGAGTTTCCATCAATTTCTACATTCGATAAATGCACCCCTTAAGGGTTGCGTTTTTGAGGTGCCTTCAGTATCATGTTAGTCATGGCCTACCGCCATCGCGCCCTTTCCGACCATAGCGGCGTGCTCAACACTATCGAGGAAACCATGACGAAATACTATGTAATCGCGCTGAGCAGAGCGTTCCTGCCCAATGAGACTTTTGACGCGCAAAAAGGCACGATTGTGTCCCGCCATACCGAATCGTTCAAGGCATCGGAACAGGCGGACAAGCATAATGCGAAAAACGGGACCACTAGCCGCAAGCCGTTGTTTGGCGTGCTGAGCACGCAGTTATTGCTAGCAAAGGGGGAGGTGCGCGAGGATCTGGCCGACCAGTGGCTCAAGGACCGATACGACTACGATGCCATCTACGTCATGAAGTGCATTCTCGATCCGAACTGGCGTGACGGCCGGCCGGTCGATGAGGAAACGATGAGCGTCTGGTTGACGGACCTGAGCCTGACTGTCGAAGATTTGCGTATCCGCTACCAGGACCGTGCCCAGGAAGAACTCGACAAGGCGAACTCAAATCGCATATCGCAGGCTGAGCGGCGCGCGCGTGTGAAGGCCAACACTATGAAACTAGCTGCCGAGCGTAGCCAGTTCACCTACACGTTCCCCGCCGTGGCAGGAACGCAGGCCGGCCAAGTCTACTATGTTGCGCAAGTCCCCATGAAAGTGCTGGTACGGTTATTCCGCTTCGATGAAGAGGATGTCGTGCCGGCACAGCTCCGGGCCCAGCGCGTGATGAACGAGGCTCGGGCTGAGAAGATTGGTCAGTACATGGTCAAGAATCCGTTTAATTACGTGCTGCCCGCCATCACTGCCAGCGTGTCGGCCGAGATGGCGTTCCAGGCGTTTGAGGTGGATGGGGCCGCCGGTAGCATCGGTCTGCTGCATATTCCGATGGAGGCGACGCTTTTGATCAACGATGGCCAGCACCGTCGCGCGGGCATCGAGCGTGCTATTAAGGAGCTACCCGCACTGGCCAACGAGACGATCGCCGTGGTGCTGTACTTTGATCAAGGCCTGGAACGTTCTCAGCAGATGTTCGCGGACATCAACGCGCGCCAAGTCAAGCCATCGTCGGCGATTAATGCGTTGTATGACCGCCGCAACCCATTCAATAAATGGGTGCTGGATATAATCGAGCAACTTCCGCACATAAGTCACCGCGTCGACTTCGAGAACTCTAGTGTGGGCGCCAAGTCGTCCAAGCTGTGGAGTCTGATTGCTTTCAAAAAGGCGCTGTCGCTGCTGACAGGTGTGGACGAAAAGATAATTTGTGAGTTGGATGATGGCCAGTTGGCGGCAATCACGGCATTCGTAAAGCAGTTCTTCGCGACGTGCGCCGAGCGAATCCCAGACTGGCAGCAAATGGTCAGCGGTAAGATGATTGCCTTCGACGTGCGCGAACATCTGGTCATCGGTCATGCCGTCTGGCTCGAAGGACTGGCCGTCTTTGCGCGCCAGGCGATGTTCGCCGGTGTTCAGGTCGACCATGGTCGCTCAGGGCAGAATGTTATTTGTCCAGACAGCGCCCAGTGGGATAAGCTCGATGCGCTAGATAAGTTGGACACGCGCAAAGTATCGCGCATGTGGGATCGTCGATGTGTGGTGCTGGGCAAGATGCAAAAGACTGCTGACGGCGTCAACGGCACGGCGTCCAGGCTGTTGACCCTGGCAAATATCCCGCTGCCGCAGCATATGCGAGAACTGGAGCAGCGGTTGGCAGCATAGAAGAGGGGTGTGGCGCGGCGGTTCCGACGCCGTCGCGCCACGCTATCGAGGACCGATAGAGAAAGGAATGGTATCACATGGCTGAACCGGCTTATGCGCTGACCAAGGACATGCTGACTGCGATGCTGCAGGCGACGCGTATAGAAAACGAACACATGGTCGACGCCCTGCACGATGTCCTGGTGCTGGGTAAAAAGCCCAGTCCAACCGCCGAATTTCACGGCATCAAGCGGCAGTTGTTGGAAAGGCGGTTGGCGCACCTGGTCGGACTTAAAGTAGCGTTCGACCGGTACGCGCAGTTGGCAAATAGGTGAAGACACCGGTCAGTACGAAACTGACGCGTTGACGCTACTGGCATGTTTGTTCCAATCAGCACCACCCCAAAGGAAAATATGAAGGCTAATGACGCCGGGCGCGGTACCATCCCCAATTTTAAGGACCGCTTGACAAATGACTTGAAGCAGAAAACACCAAAGTGCCTATTACATCCTGAACGCACGACTGATTGTCGTGAGGAAATGCCGCTGGAGAACGGACAAAGCAAATGCGGCCTTTGTAAAAGACGTGCCGGGATGTAGACAATAGTAACAAATTATAGACCTGCGCTGTGGCGCCCGCCTCCTGGACGGTTTCCAGCATGAGGAAAAAAAGTGACCATAATGAATGATCCGGGTATTCACGTAAAAGCATGCATAGCGATGCTCGACGCTGGCAAGCTGGCAGACGCATTGACGTACTGTAAAGCGCAACGGATTGATCCTCCGCAGTGCTCGTTAACAGCCAAGTCGCCGAATGCGCACCGGCTACGCATACAAGCCATGGAGCACTTGTCGGACGAATCTTGGTGGCGGAAGCGACTTACAATTCTCGCACGACAAGATGCTGATGTGGCTAGAATGAAACCACAACGGCAGGTTTAGGCTAAAGAACGGGGTTGTTTGGCGCTACAACGCCGGCTGGAAGTGATTTTAAAGGCCGCGCAAGCGGATATGGGGAATTTATGCAAAATCGATCAGGTCAACAAAAGTATCAAATGTTTGGTCTCTTGTTGATTGCTTTGGCGTGCTGCGCCGCATTGCTTGGTGGACTCGGCGCCATCAATTATATGAATGGAGCCATGTTACAAAGTGGTGCGACACTCGCCATGCCAGCATACCTGGGCTACTGGGCATGGCAGGCTAGGGATAATCTAAGAAGTGAACCATTGATTCCAATCTTTGCAGGAGCGTGGTTGTGCGGACTTCCGCTTGGATTGCTTGTCCATCAAGTAGGGAAAATTTTTAATTAAACCGGAATACACCCAGCAGCACCTTGCGGCCCGCATGACGATATTTATAACCTCTAAAATGTGATCGGACTTCGGATGAGCGATATTGATATCCTACATAGGATAATCCTAGTCGAAGGCGAGGCAAAGACACATGCAGGAACGGAACTTGGCGCACTTTACCGACAGCAGATAATCGACCTATCAGATGAGCTTTCACCAAGATGTAAGATGGTCAAATTACTATTGCCACATGCTTCATATGAAGAGATAGGCAATTATGTAAAAATTTCTCTCAATGACCAAGAGTAGTCGACGCCAGCGAGGCTCCGGTCGGAAAGTGCCTCCTTGCACATCTGGCAGCGCGCTCAGACCCTGCCGATGAACAACTGCAGGAACAAGGATGTTCAGGATGTGCGCCGTGCAGCAGGTGGTGCAGGCCATTAACTTGGCACCGGTCACCGCGGTGGCTGCGCGCCGCGCGCCAACGGCGCCAAAGAGGTGCCAGTCGTTAGCCGATGCAGGAACGTCGGGGCGCCGGCCAATCGCTGGCCAGGAGCATCCGCATACCACCAAACTATTGCTGGCCACTGTGCTGGCCGCGCGCAGCGCGGGCGTGTGCGCGCCGTCGACGTGGTGCTGGCCACCGCGGCAGCCGCGTGCGGCGTGCCGGCGGCGCCGGCGAGAATCCGGCCGGTGAGCCGCTGCAGGAACAGGGTGGCACCGGCCAGGCGCCATGCAGCAGCTGGTGCACGCCATCGACGTGGTGCTGGCCACCGCGGCAGCCGCGTGCGGCGCGCCGGCGGCGCCGGCGAGAATCCGGCCGGTGAGCCGCTGCAGGAACAGGGTGGCGCCGACCAGGCGCCGTGCAGCAGCTGGAGCACGCCGTCGACGAGGTGTTGGCCACTGCGGCGGCCGCGCTCGGCGCTGGCGGCGCTGGCGCGGTACCGGCCGATGATCAGCTCCAGGAACAAGGTGGCGCCGGCCAGGCGCTGGCTAGCAGCTTGTGTATGCCGTCGACGTGGTGCTGGCCACTGCGGCCGCCGCGCGCGGCGCGCCGGCGGCGCCGGCGTGGTCCCGGCCGATGATCCGCTCCAGGAACAAGGTGGCGCCAGTCAGGCGCAATGCAGCAGCTGGTGCACGTCATCGACGTGGTGTTGGCCCCTGCGGCGGCCGCGGGCGGCGCGCCGGCGGTGAGCCGCTGCAGGAACAGGGTGGCGCCGGCCAGGCGCCGTGCAGCAGCTGGAGCACGCCGTCGACGAGGTGTTGGCCACTGCGGCGGCCGCGCTCGGCGCTGGCGGCGCTGGCGCGGTACCGGCCGATGATCAGCCCCAGGAACAAGGTGGCGCCGGCCAGGCGCTGGCTAGCAGCTTGTGTATGCCGTCGACGTGGTGCTGGCCACTGCGGCCGCCGCGCGCGGCGCGCCGGCGGCGCCGGCGTGGTCCCGGCCGATGATCAGCTCCAGGAACAAGGTGGCGCCAGTCAGGCGCAATGCAGCAGCTGGTGCACGTCATCGACGTGGTGTTGGCCCCTGCGGCGGCCGCGGGCGGCGCGCCAGCGGTGAGCCGCTGCAGGAACAGGGTGGCGCCGGCCAGGCGCCGTGCAGCAGCTGGAGCACGCCGTCGACGTGGTGTTGGCCACCGCGGCAGCCGCGTTCGGCGCGCCGGTGGCGCCGTCGAGGATCCGGCCGGATATCTGCTGCAGGAACGTGGTGGCGCCGGTCAGGCGCCGTGCAGCAGCTGGTGCGCGCCGTCGACCTGAAGATGGCCATTACGGTGCTCGCGTGCGGCGCTGGCGGCGCTGGCGCGGTACCGGCCGATGATCAGCTCCAGGAACAAGGTGGCGCCGGCCAGGCGCTGGCTAGCAGCTTGTGTATGCCGTCGACGTGGTGCTGGCCACTGCGGCCGCCGCGCGCGGCGCGCCGGCGGCGCCGGCGTGGTCCCGGCCGATGATCAGCTCCAGGAACAAGGTGGCGCCAGTCAGGCGCAATGCAGCAGCTGGTGCACGTCATCGACGTGGTGTTGGCCCCTGCGGCGGCCGCGGGCGGCGCGCCAGCGGTGAGCCGCTGCAGGAACAGGGTGGCGCCGGCCAGGCGCCGTGCAGCAGCTGGAGCACGCCGTCGACGTGGTGTTGGCCACCGCGGCAGCCGCGTTCGGCGCGCCGGTGGCGCCGTCGAGGATCCGGCCGGATATCTGCTGCAGGAACGTGGTGGCGCCGGTCAGGCGCCGTGCAGCAGCTGGTGCGCGCCGTCGACCTGAAGATGGCCATTACGGTGCTCGCGTGCGGCGCTGGCGGCGCTGGCGCGGTACCGGCCGATGATCAGCTCCAGGAACAAGGTGGCGCCGGCCAGGCGCTGGCTAGCAGCTTGTGTATGCCGTCGACGTGGTGCTGGCCACTGCGGCCGCCGCGCGCGGCGCGCCGGCGGCGCCGGCGTGGTCCCGGCCGATGATCCGCTCCAGGAACAAGGTGGCGCCAGTCAGGCGCAATGCAGCAGCTGGTGCACGTCATCGACGTGGTGTTGGCCCCTGCGGCGGCCGCGGGCGGCGCGCCGGCGGTGAGCCGCTGCAGGAACAGGGTGGCGCCGGTCAGGCGCCGTGCAGCAGCTGGTGCGCGCCGTCGACCTGAAGATGGCCATTACGGTGCTCGCGTGCGGTGCTGGCGGCGCTGGCGCGGTACCGGCCGATGATCAGCTCCAGGAACAAGGTGGCGCCAGTCAGGCGCCATGCCGCAGCTGGTGCACGTCATCGACGTGGTGTTGGCCCCTGCGGCGGCCGCGTGCGGTGCTGGCGGCGCTGGCGCGGTACCGGCCGATGATCAGCTCCAGGAACAAGGTGGCGCCAGTCAGGCGCCATGCCGCAGCTGGTGCACGTCATCGACGTGGTGTTGGCCCCTGCGGCGGCCGCGGGCGGCGCGCCGGCGGCGCCGGCGAGAATCCGGCCGGTGAGCCGCTGCAGGAACAGGGTGGCGCCGGCCAGGCGCTGGCCAGCAGCTGGAGCACGCCGTCGACCGGATACTGGCCACTTCGGCGCGCGCGGCTCAATTGTTCCCGTTATCGACCTGATTCTGCGGGGCGGAGGAGGGTGCTTGAAGGTGTCATTTGGCATCAACCAGCGCAATATAAGAGTTTACTAGCTTGTTCCTATACTCAAGTGATGTACCCTCAACCTAACCCATGGAATTACTATGAACTCCCCGAACAAATATCCCAAAGTGCCAACTGCCATCAACCAAGTTTTGACCACGATTGTTATCATGGTCTTGTGCGTTGTTGCCTTTATTATCATTAACCCAGAATTGAAGGTGTCACTTGAGACTAAGCGTGTGTTAGCTCGAGCAAGTGCCGTATTTGTCTTAGCGGGCAGTATTCTGGGTAGCTTCGGACTTATCTGGAGCCAAAGAAACAGTAAAAAGCTTATGCTGGCCAAGATTCATTTTGACCAGACTACCGAGGCAATACGTCGTATGACGCACAAGGGGCAGAATGCCAACATGGTTTCATCAGTAGTACACCAGGCGACTGAAATGAAGGAAAAAGCTGCTGTTGCGGTGGAGGAAGCCACTGATTTCGGTAAAACTGTGACCATTGTAGGCTTGAGTGCGTTGGCATTCATAACGGTTGGGGTCATCCTGCAAGCCGTGATAGCTTAATCTACGCACCGCCTCCGATTCAACCTGAGCCGGAGGCGGTGCGCAGTACTCGTTGCTTAAAACATTCAGCTCGCGCCGCCATGATGATGGCGATTGTTGCGTTCAGTAAAAAGCGCAGCAAGCGGCTGCGTGTACGAACGATCTCCGAAACCGAGAAAAAAGTCGTGCAGCGTGTAGCTTAGTTGGGAGCGCATTATCTCCTGGGGGCGTTTAAATCCCTTTACCTCCCTATGCTCCATTCGAGCACTATCGAGGCGCTGTTGGGCCGTACGTAGGATTGCATTTGCGACGTGGGCAGGGGAGAGGCGTTTTGTCCCTTGCGATTCAGATGCTCCTGCAGTTCCTTGCCATAGAAAATTAAACACCTGAGATACAGAAAACTTCGCAAGTGCGCTGTCAATCATTAACAGTGCTTTAACTGTTGGGGGGGCCTGAAGGTGCCGTTCACTTACACACAATTGGAGGTAAGCCAAGCACTCATGCCGGGCAAGTTCGTAAGCCAGTTTTATTGCGTCGGCCTTCCACGTCTCAGGCCACGCATTAGTGCTGCAGACTTCTTCGATTTCGCGAACTCGTTTAACCGTGGCATCAGGTAGCTCCCAGAATAGGTTTTCCAAATGGTAACCCTCGACTGCAGGTGGTGATTGAATGACTGTGAACGCTGTAGTTGGCGTAACTGGCGAGACCATAATAAGACCTGATCTCAGCAGAGCGAAGAGTGGCTGGTACATCTCCGGAGAAGGCGCAAAGGGACACTCATTCTCGCCAAATGGACGTAGCACCTGGTGTTCTCCTGTTGCGCAACTTCGGTGTAACGCTATTAAATACACCGCTTGTTCCAAGGTCATGTCGGTCACTGAGCCGGGGGGAGTGGATACCACAAGAGCGGCTATATCGTGATCAATTATCGTTCTAAGTCGTTCCGCGGGGGGCACCAGCAACAGAAGGTTCATCCGTGCGTCCGAGTGTGTTGGTTCTTGCTCCAGGCATGCGTTATAGCTGGATATTGCCGTTTTGTGCTTGCCCGTTTGGTGGGCCGCCAGGGCGTAGTCGAACCAAATGCCGGGCATCACCTCTACCCCAATGACAAGATGCTTTTCAATAATCGCTTCCATCATGGAATAAAAACGGGTATGCAGCTTGTATTCGAGAAGCGGAGCGCGAAGGTAGTTGCAAAGTATGTTGGAAATGTGATGTAGGCCATTGTTGTGCGCCAGACCTTCCAATAGTGCTTCTTTGAGCATGCCGTCTGCAAATTGGTCCACCACATCTTCGTCGTTATATGGGGCCTCATCAAAAATTGTTGAGTCGTCCAGGCCCATCATGCCGCGCGGGAGCTCGAGCGCCCATGCAAAGTTAAAACGAAAAAAAGCGCGGCCTGCACCTTCGAAGTCACCGGCTTCCATTCGAGCCCAGGCAACTTCCCGTTGAATGAAGGGGAGGGTACTTTCACGTCCTGCCGAGAGCTTCAGTTCCCGCGCAATATCCACCGGCATCTGACCGTCTTGCCCATCCTGATTCGCAAATAGGACTTTGAATAGTGCACGGACGTCTTTATCGGTAACAGACGTGAAGATTCGGTCCTGCAGCCCCGTTAAGTCTCCATTGGGACGGTATGGCATCAACATTGTCCCGACCTCAATCATTATATGATCGGGTGTAAGTGGACAAGGTAGATGTGCAATCGACAGAACGCCATGGCGACATAAGCAACTTGCAAACGAGCGGGCAGCGGTTTCAATTTCAAGATTACTGCCCCGCTCCACTCGGAGTTGGAGAAGGCCTCTTGCTGCGTGTAGTGCCAAGTCGTTGCATGAGTTCTCCGATGGTGCGTCTTCGAGCAGCTGCTGGTAAATAGCGGCTGCACGGTCCGGAAAACCAGATAGATTGAATAGATCTGCCTCGACAAACGCCAGCGCACGCCTGCTAAACGGTGCGCTGATTTCCCTTATTCTGCCTACGAGTTCCAATGCTTGCGCATGATGTCCGAAGCTATGGAATATCTCGAAGCCTTGCCATAGGTCTTCAGGTTCCGCGGCGGGCACCTGTACCGCCTCGGACACCAGTGCCAGCAGAGTATCTTTAGAAAGATCATCTCCCCATAATGCCCGCGTGTATATTCGACGCAATTTAGCATTCTCAGGGAAAGTCTCATATCCAAACCGCAGCTTATCTAAGCGTTGTGTCGTGTTGATCAGGTGACGGTCCGCTAGTTCGTAGAAGTAGGGATCCTTATCTGGTAATTCCAACAGCATTTGCACAAGGTCGTCTAGTTCATCGTCATGCTCGCCCCATATGTTGCCCGCGGCAATGCAATCGATAAGGATTGCTAACGGCTTGCTCTCGCGATGGCGCCGAGCGTCTTCGAGATAACGAGTGCAGTCGCTTAGCATGTCGAGTTGATAGCAACACCATCCTATTTTTTTTCTCAAGCGCCAGGATTTACCTTTGGCATCTTTGTATGACTGGAGTGCCTCTGCATATTTGCCTCCTGCCAACGCTTGATCTCCCACAAGTTCCAGCAGAATCCGCTCTGGCTGTCCTGATGGTAGCTTCCGCAATAAGTCGGTCATGCCAATGATCTGAAAGAGCGAAGCGGGATTATATTTTGATGACTTCATGCGAGAAAAAATTCTGCGTTGGGCGAAGGTGCCAACGTGAAATGGTACTGCGTAATTGCAGCAGGCGCATGCTTTGCCGTACGGTGCGGTTGATGGAGTCAACCACGACCGCGGACGGACTCAAACGCGGGGGAAATTTCGAAACCGGGAAAGCCACGGAAGAGTTCCGCGCTTGGCCGGATATAGTCGAGTATGTTCTCAGTTGTCAACCAGCGGCGGCCCAGGCGCTCAGCGGCTACCCTCATCGGCGCTTGCGTAAGCTCCAGTGATATGGGTGAAGAGGTCTAATTGTTGCATGTGTTTGCTCGAGGTTGGAATGATCTGTGTGGATTGTATTGATTAAGGCTCAGGTCTCACAAGGATAATTGTTCTGTTTTATAGTAATAATGTAGAATTCATCTATCTTCTCAACTGCGATAAACATCATGTCGACATCTGGTCAGCCTCCAATCTTCGTAACTGTAGTCTTCGCGCAGAGGAAGCCGGGGGCAATTCTCAGTATTCCACCACTGGCAGTTGCAACGACTTTCCACATGCGTGATAGCGCTTTCTTTACTGCTGATGGGCGAGAGCTTGTCATCCTCGATGACGACACACGTGCACGGGTCATTGAAGCATTTTTGAAAGACCCATCAAGTGTGTTTGTGGTCGAAACAGGACCGCTTGGTTTCGTGGCTGACTATCCGATCGATCCTGGCAGCGCGTCATGAACGCGCAATTGAATCGTTTACAGGCATTTTTGGCCGACGCCGGTGAACTGGAGATAGTTGCTCCACCACCTGCGGTCCGGCCAGACTATTTCAGTAGGTTTGCCAAGATCTTGGCACCAGCACTATTGGCGGGTCATCTTGTCGCTCCCCAGGCGGGCGCAACGTCTGGGACGCCAGAAATACCAGCTGCCGACGTTGTCGCCACTCAGTCCAACACGGCAACGCGCCAAGCTCTTTCTGAAATCAGTCAGATTTCCGCTCGCTATCTGGCTCATGGCCGGTCGCCACTACAACCTCGGATACTGATGTTGAACCCGAGTGACTCGCCGGACGAAGGTCCAATGGCGATCGCCGTGCCTGGTGAAATATGTATTGTCAAGGGCGTTCGGGGCGACTACTCGAAAACCGAGCCGCGGTTGGCTGCTATGGCCGATACCGCACAAATGCGGGCAATGGTGCTTGTTCACGAAAGTATGCATTGTCGGCTTGGCCCAGCCTTGCTACGCCATGTAGCGGCCACGCCATTCCCCATGGCGACGTCATTCACGCAGATTTTTAGCGAGTCGTCTGCCGATGCGATGGCAGTACTGACTTTGGCGCGCCGTGACGGGATACCAGACGCGCTAAAGGTACTTGACCGAATGGTGGAAATACGCGCTGAGGAGGCTGCCTCGGCAGATGCAGACGGTTTTCATGATACGCGCGAGACGCTGGCCAGAGTTCGTGCGCTGCTTGTAAACCAACCCAGCAAGCTCGCATCAGACGCGGACGCCTTCAAGCTTGCAATCACTGAAGCGATGGGCGGGAGCGCTACCACATTCAAAGCGTCGTTGCCGGCTGACAAGAAAGACTACATTTCTACACCCGAATTTCGCTCCGATATGACCGGATTCCACAAAGCCGTGGAGGAGATGGGTCGCGACTATCTTGATGGTAAGCACGAAATGAGTTCACCTGAAATTAGCTTGGGGAATACCGTCTTGCAGTCGGGTGCAGCGGCCTCTTCGTCAGTCTGGCAAATGCTGGCAAAGCGCGTACATCCAGATCCGGGATTTACGGCCGCAGGCCTCCGTGGCCAAGCAGAGGCGATTACTGCTGAGGTCATCGCTGCGAATGCAGGCGTTAGTGCTGGAGTTGGTGTCAATTCTCAATCGGCCGTTGCCATTGGCTCACCGGCACCACAAGCAACCCTATCGCAGGCCGTTGGACGTTTGCGGTCACGAATTGGGTCTGTCTACGAGGACACCCTCCGTCCTGAAATTCACGTACCAGGGAATGATGAGACGCCCGATGAAGCGCCACGGCCGGCTATGTGAGCTGGTTGCCTGTCGGGGCGTGAGCCAGAAACCGTCTTCAAATGAAGGACATATGGAAAATAGAATGAGTTGGGATGAGCAGTTATCGGGTGAAGCTGGCCAGCGGGCAATGGTGCTAGGTGCGCTCATTACCAGCTGGGTTAATGAGATGGCTGAGACGCTGAATATGTTACCTGTAATGCCGTCAGAGGGCGTTGTTCGTGATGACGGTAAGCAGAAACATTTAAACGCTGAAATTTTACAGCGACTTGATAGGCAATTTTTAGGTGCCTTGTGATCTCGTCAATTGAGTCGATGGACGAATCCGATTTGGGGAAGTAAGGAAACATTCCTAGCGCCAGGGCACAAAGAATTCCCTGCAGCAGCAAGAGCAGACCAGCCAGCGGCAGTTGGTTTTATAAGTGAGATAGTCAGGCTCGGTGCCTGACGAACAAGGAGCTAACGTGATGCAAGAAAACGAATTTTTATCAACCCCTATCGACCTCCCCAATGGGATTGTTGCACGGATCGCTTTGATACCCATGCCACAGCCGGACGAGCACGGCCGCTATAAGCCTCGGCAAGATTGCGACATCCATGTAAGCCTGTATCGTGAAGATAAGCTTATCGAATGCCGTCCTTGGGATACGCTGATAAGCGGCGAGTCTAGTGCTGTGCTAGTCGATGGAACGATTCTTTCCGAAGATGATCTTGACGAACTGGACTCGACCGGTTGGGACCAAATGTTGGAAGTGGGATTGATTCCCAGCGTGTTGGTTGGATAACCCCTTAATTGCCGTGCCGGAAGGCGCACCGCCGCAGCCGGAAAGACGAAGTCTACGTAAAGCTCGACAGTTCGCGCCGAGCTGTATCCCCCGTCTTGTTTAGTGCTCACAATCCTGGTGATTCACCTTCTCCATCATCTTTTTGATGCCACTCTGCTTGGGTTTCCTGGCCCAGTCCGGTCAATCGATGTTGATGCTCTGAGATGAGAATCTGTCTTGCGGCCGCTTCAGCTTCTGCTTTTGCTTCAGCAAGAGTTGCTGGGTGTGTCCCCATTTGCGTCTCATACTGGTCGCCCGATTTCCAAACTGACTGCAGGGTACGATCACCGTTGAACAATTCCCATTTTGCAGTTTCGTCGCAATCGCACCGGCGCCATTCGAAATTAGCGAACGGAGGAAAGGCGCACACTTGCGCCGCGACCTCTCGTACCATGGCAAACATATCGCCGGCATTAGCTGAGTTTGCCTCAATCAACCCTTCCTTGCCGAACGTCTCGTCCGTGTCCCAGGTGTCCATGCCGGCTACGCCGGCAAAGGCCCGGAGTCGCTCAGTAGTGGGTTGATACCATTTAGCTTCCCCTTCTGATACCGATTGGTACGCGATGTAATGGATCAAGCTAACTTGCTTTGTCCCTGGTGGGCAATTCGGAGGGCGGACCGTTAGAAGCGCATTCCCCCCCATCAGTTTGGGATCTGTTGAGAGAAGGTACCCTTGGGGTAACAAGTCACGCAAAGCCTGTACCAGGAGCGACTGTGCGGCTTGTGCTCTGCTCTTGGAAAGGTATTGGTATTCTGGATAGGTCAAGTTTTGGTTGAGCATCGGCGACTCCGTGTGTATGAAGGCTACAGCCTACTCACGCTGTGACCGCGTGGTTGCAACGAGTTGATTGTGCCGGTCGGGCATGCCGTCAACGTAGTGTTGGCCACTGTGGCCGCCGCAGCGGCGCGCCAGCGGCGTTGGCGTGGGGCAGGGTGCAGACCAGCTGCAGGAACTCCGTGGCGCCGGTCAGGCGCCGGGCAGCAACTGTTGCATGCCGTCGACTTGGTGTTGGCCACTGGGGCGGCCGCGCGCGGCGCGCCGGCGACGCTGGCGAGGACCCGGCCGGAGATCCCCTGCAGGAACTAGGTGGCGCCGGCAGGGCGCCGGGCAGCATTTGGTGCGCGTCCTCGACGTGGTGCTGGTCACTGCGGTTCTCTCTCGCGTAGTTGACTTTCGACAGGGAAGAACGATAATCACGCTATGAATACCGTTCCCGACACTCTCAAAATTGGCACCTACCCGCAGTTATCGTTGATCGCCTGGAGCCGACAGCCAGGTGACCACATCACCGCTGAGGAGGCCTTCGGGCTGTACGAGAGCAATTGGCGCTTCGTTGATAAAGATGCGCTTAACGATCTTGAGCGATCGCTGATTGAGGATTTAACCGAGACCTACGGAAATGGAATGATGAATGTTTAAGCGGGACCACCACAATCGAATCCAGACATTATTGTCCTCACTTGATACTGAATTTCTTGTTCAGAATAAATGTTTCTTTGGGGGCGGAACTGCGAT
Organism: Janthinobacterium sp. HH102; assembly: GCF_001758625.2. NCBI lineage: Bacteria > Pseudomonadati > Pseudomonadota > Betaproteobacteria > Burkholderiales > Oxalobacteraceae > Janthinobacterium > Janthinobacterium sp. HH102. The sequence continues at coordinate 71,776 of NZ_CP062063.1, read as the reverse complement.
CGTGCTAGCTTTAGACGAATACAGGGAGTCGGTCGATATCGATTTTCTCTGCGCCTCACAGGATGGATACAGGGCGTTGCGCAATACAATTGACAACGTCTCCCTAGGCGCATTGTTTGCTCGACCTGTTGAGCTCGCACGCGAAGTACGAGCTGACCGGTATGGAATCCGGACGTTCTTGCGGGTTGATGGCGTGCCTGTGAAGTTCGAGATTGTGAGCGAGGGTCGCATCCAGCTGGAAGGTGTTTTAAACCCTGTGACGGGTGTGCCGACGCTTTCGCGCGTGGACATGTACGCTGAAAAGCTCCTTGCCAATGCAGATCGCTATCTTGATAAGTCGGTCACAAGCCGCGATATCATTGACTTGGCCATGATGATCGGTAACTGGGGTGAGGTTCCAACAGCTGCTTGGGATAAGGCTCGTCAAGCATATGGTCCATCAGTTGATCGGGCGTTTCAAGGTGCAATAGCAATGGTCAGCGACCGTGCTTATTTGGCTCAATGCCTCTCCAAGATGCATATGGCTCCTGAGCTCGTAGAAGAAATACCGTCAGTACTTCGCGGGGAGCGTACGTTTGTCCAGTCTGGGCGCGAGAACGTTGTTAGCGGACAAGGGGCGATTGCTGCGGCTGCTCGTGGCATACGTTCGGTTTATAGCCGCAGTCTTGCAACACCTGAAGTTTCTGAGGTACGCGAGGGCGATTGCGTGCCGCCGGCTGGTGATAATCCGCATACCTAGCATTTTGTCGTGCCAACATTAATAGTACTAATTACCCTCGATAGATCTCACTTGAGTTACATACGTGGCGATGAGTCGGTCTCCTCAGTAAGTTCAGTCTCTTCATCTGGTGAGTGACCGAATCCCAGTTCTTTATCGGTCAACCAGAATCCTTGAACTGCTATTTGGAATTCCTCCTCGCGTGTGATATTTCTGGTTGCGTTAGAGTAGCTTGAAAACTCATACCACTCTCTTTCAATGTAACCGGGAATGTCACTGTGTGTGATCGCCAGATCACAGCTGTCACCTGATCGCAGTGGAGCTTTTTCAGCGATCGAATTAAAAGCGGCCTTTCTTTTCGCCCAGTCGGACTCGGGAATGGCGCAGGCAGCATCAATCGCGTTGAGCAACTCCTTCGTGCTCGGGAACGCGTTGCCTTGGAGAATGCGGGTAAGAAGGAAGGTTTGATATCGGATCTTGTTCATGCGCAACTTTCGTATTTTTTTCTCGGGTACAGGCGACGTTTTTTGCTGCCATTACTCGATTGTGCTTTAAACGAATACGCGTGGTTGCGCCAAATAATTCAAGCGAGATCTCTACCTGGTTCCGACCTGAGAACTCGCATCGCCGGCGCAGTTTCACAGCAGTTGCGGCCGGCAGGGATGTATGAGTGATCATGCAGCCATTGGCAGCAGCTGCTCATGAGAGAAGTTGGCACGGATGATGGCTTCCGCCTGTATAGGGGCCACGCTATTGCCGCACATACGAACCTGAGCAGTGGCCGTCAATGGGATACGCGGCACTGACAGCGGATCCGCGATCTGCTTGCCGTCCTTGAAGAGCATCTCCGGATCGGGGATCTCGTTAATTATGTACGTTTCGGGGAAGCTCTGTGCTCGAAACAGTTCGCGCGGCTTCAGCATGCGTAATGTGATGTCGACTAGGACGTAGTCACCAACCAGCACCATCTCAGCTTGCGTCGGGAAGTGCTCGGGAAGGTATTCATGTAGCAAGCGGGCGCATTCTCGTGCCTTGGACGCATGCTCATCAAGCAATGCCGCCGCCGGCACTTGAATGGTTTGCACCAGCCCCATGCGACCCTTAGTTGGCAATGTATGCATCGGCTCGGCCAGACCTTGCCATTGGCCGCCAGTACTGTAGTACTTGACGCAGTAAGCGGTGATGAGGCGCTGATTGCTGCCGGCGGCTGTGATGGTCGAAAGAGGGGCTTCAGCCGGACGGCCGTCGCCCTCGTAGAAGCCACCGTTGGCCTGTTCAAAGCATGCGGCGACCAAGGTGTGTTTTGGTGCGGCGACCACAGTACCCAGCGGCTTCTCGATGTCCTGGGCGCGCGGTGCCTGGTTTGTCCTTTCACCGTATCCAATCGTGATCAGATGGGCACCAACCAGCGCATGGTGTGTGCCGCCTGCGGCCACAGTTGAAAGCGGAGCCTGGATAGAGTGGGCTCCAAGGTGTGCTTCGGTCGTGCCGCGCAGCGGGGCGAGGGTAGGGGCAATTATCGAGAAATGCCCGCCCTTCACTTGAGCACAAATGGTACGTAACGGAGAATTTGCCGGCATATTGCGTTGCGAACTGCCATTTGCGTGCTCGCCGATGAAAGGTGTGAGTACTGGTCCGCTTCCTGCTGGATTGTCCGTCTTGACAATGAAAGGCTTAGCCGCGGTCAAAACGTGTTTCCACAATCCTTTTGCAACACGACGACGGGTATTCGTTACCAGGTCTTTTTTGCGGAAGAAGATGCTCCTGGACGGTTGGTTGAAGTCGATACACTCGGCAGCGGAGCGCCAAGGCTTTAAGTTGCCGGCGACAACCTCGGCGCTTTCCGGATCGCTATGGGTAGCCGTTGGCCAAATTATTGGCAAACCGTCTCTTCGCGCGATAAGGAACAAGCGCCGGCGGATCGTCGGCGCGCCGCTGTCACATGCACGTAGTTCGCGCCAATCTACTTCGTAACCGTGTGCCCTGAGTTGTCGTACGAAGCTCTCGAACGTCACTCCTTTCTTTTTCGGATCTGGGCGAGCCTTACCATCTGCGTCGATAATGACCGGCCCCCATGTTGTAAATTCGATAACGTTTTCCAGTACAACTACCCTGGGTTTGCATGTGGCCACCCAGCGCATACCAACCCAGGCAAGTCCTCGAATTCTTTTCTCAACCGGGGTCCCCCCTTTCGCCTTTGAGAAATGCCGACAATCGGGGGAAAGCCAGACCAGCGCGACTGGACGGCCACGAGTCACCTCGCGCGGCTTGACATCCCATACGCTTTCGCAGAGGTGCATTGTCCGAGGGTGGTTCATTGCATGCATTGCGATTGCTTCAGGATCATGGTTGATAGCAATGTCCACCGGCCGTCCAAAAGCCCTCTCAAGTCCTGTCGATGTGCCTCCGCCACCAGCGAAGTTGTCTACCAGTAATTCGTGGCCTAGGTCCAGGTTTCGGGTGTGTGGATCTTTTACCGACGCCATGGCGCGGTAGAGGACATTCAGTGGTACATCACGCTTCATTTTTGTTCTTCCTGGCCAGCTGGCCTGTTCAATTGTTTTGTTAAGGTAGCAACTGGGCTGCAAACTTTCAGTGCAACCACATCAGGTGCCATGAGGGCACTTTTGTGGCCATCAGTGCATTTTTCGGCCTTACTCCAAAGTGCCTACGATGCTGTTGCTGGAGTGCTAATAATCCTCTCGGTGTACTGATTTTCTTCTAGGGTGGTAGGAACAAATTTATGCAAATTTAGGGAACAACTTTGTGCAAACAAGGAACAAGAAATAATTGCCTTAAGGAAAGTATTTCTTATGTTTGATAATATATCTTATCAAACATAAATATCGCAACATCATATGATTACGCATGTAAATCATACGAATAAATTTCGCACATCATTAGAGTTAAGCTCACATTTGTGCATATTGCATATCGTCAAAGTTAAGCTCACATATCGTCAAAGTTACAGCTTAACTTTGATGATTTGGTGGCCCAAATGAGGGGATAAATAGGGTGTTTTCATAGGAGCCACGCCGCAATTTAAGGATTTTGCTCGCCATTCCACAATGCGGAATTCCCTGCCTGGGCTGAGCCGGCTGCGTCGCTGGCCCTGCGGGTACTAAACACTCACGAATTACCAGGGACCACCGCACTACACCGCGTAGACCCTTCAAAAACACGCGATCGCGTACATCCTGGTCGACCGCGCGGCCGCAGGCCGTGACCCCGGCTAAACGCCGTTGTTTGACGATCTCCCTTCGTTGCCGGAGCCCGCATCAGGGATCGCGCTGGAAGACGTCGCGTTCGTGTACGCGACGGAGGATTGCGACTGCCGCGTGGTGCTCGTCCCCATGTTGTAACGGTGCGTACTCATCGTTAGGACCTCTTGTTTTTTTCTGCTCGATGTGTTTAACTGCGGCTGTTCGGTAGAGCCGCTGTCGAGGCCCGCAAGGGTGCGCCTCACCGCCGAACATCAAGTCACGCTCTCGTAGACGTCACTTTCGCAGCAGTACAACAAGCTACTCGATAACCTTGATGAGCCGATCAGCGCCTGCTGATTCCATTTACTGTTGTTTCGAAAGAGGACACCTATGAACACGTTCCGTCGCGCCCCTATTTCCCACCAAGACCAAAAATTTTTCGAATCCCTGTCGAAGAATATCGGTCGTCACGTAGCTGCTGCAGCCCATCTCCCGGACGATTTTCCGCAGTTCTTTCGCCACGCAGGCGAATTCGGGGCTAAATGCTTCGGTTCGACCAGCCGCCAGCGGCTCTTTGCCGAGGTCGAAAGCCGCCCGCCCGTGTTCGAAAAAGGCTTGACCCGCCTGGCCGTGCAACGTCAGTTCGAGTTCGCCATCAAAAATGGCGCCGACGTGCTCAAGGCGGATGGTGTGATCACCAGCAAAGAGGCACGCGCGGTCGTTGATGCCGCTCCGGACATCGTCCGTGCGGTGGCGAAGGATTTGCAATACCTGGAGGTGGATCGCTATACCTTTGAGCGCACTGAACTGGATCCGCGCCTGCTCGCGGCAAAAGCGCCGAAATTTGAATACGCGGTGATGAAGGGGCATCCCCTGGTTTTCGACTTCGAAAAAGCGCGCCAAGGCTTGCGTGATGCTGCAGGCGAAAATAGCAGCGATGCACTCAACAAGGTCACTCCCGACCGCGTCCGGCAGATCGTCCAGAGCAGTGTTCTGTCTCCTTTTGATGCCGTAAAGCAGGGTCTCCTGCCGCTGACGCATATCCCGATCGTACTCACTGACGATGCTGGACAAGTCGTGGGCGTGTCGATGCAGCATCCGGCCCATCACGGCGTCCTGCCGGTCTGCTGCGAAGATGAAACGCGGTTCTGGACGGTCGCTGCAGCGCTGTACACTTCGGCCCCGGCTCAAAACCAGTACGGCGATGACTCGTCGCTCCGCTACGCTGATCCCACAGATATCAGGACGTACTCCCCCAACTCGCCGTTCCCGTCGATGTTTAACGCGACCGAAGATAATCGCGGCCCAGCTGTCCACTATGCTCAAGTCAGCCTAGAATCTGCAATGAAGTATCTGGCGGAACTTAAAAAAGCAGTGAATGGCGAGCGTGTGCAATGCAGGGAGCCCAAAAAACAACTGCTCAAGAGCGCTTCGTTGAGTTCGATATCTTCCGGCTCGCCTAGTAAAGGCACGACGTGCACGATCTGGGGTCTGGTGAGCTATCAAAGCCAGCATGGTCAGAGCAAGGTCATGAGCGTCAGCGGCACCACCAAAGGTATCTTCCACAACGGCGCTTGGGCGGATCAGTGGTACCTGCGTCAAGATTACTGGCTGGACGAGGCGGATGTGCCTGAACTCGGCTTGCCAACCGATCACTTTATGGTTTCGCGGCCGTACGATGACGTCACCAAGGTCATCCCGGACGGTGTCGAAGATTTCACACGTCGTGCGCTGGAGCATGCCGCCAGCCTGCCGAAGGAACAGAGTAGCGACGGCGCCATCCATGCCCTTGTCATTAAGCTGAAGGAGCAAAAAAAGCGACTTCAGAGGGTCAAAGATGCACTCGAAGAAGAGGCAGCTGCGAAGGCAAAGGCCCGGCTTGCAGGCTTGGCGTCCGTGGGCCCCGATGTCCTTGCCCCTATTTAACGTGTTCACTGCACTGGCAACCCTAGTCACCCGTTAGTAGCCGGCGGCAATTTCAAAAAGGAGCTCCGGCTCCTTTTTTTTCGTTCCCAACGACGACGCTGACGTCGCGGCGGCTGGATGACCGCTTTCACTTGCTTTTTTCACGAACCGGCGGCGGCTCCGCGACGGAAGACTGTTCGTTGGCAAACACCATGATCTGGTGGCCTGATGGGTTTTCCGGGTACAGATGATGCGGGGCTTGACGCAGATCAAACGAGACGGTTTCAGGTTCCAAGTCGGGCGCTCCTCGTGGCGTAATGTCCAGCGCGTCGATAGTGAACTCCATTGGCTGATTGTGGACAAGCCAAAAGCCGAATGGTAAAAATTTTAAAATGTGCCCATACACCGTCTTGTCGCCAGCGTTGGGCAAAGAGATATCCATCCAGCCAGCGTGCCTGAGGATCACCTGCTTGCGCGACAGATAAGGCCAACAGTACAGGCGCCATTCGCTGGGAAATTCCCGGTCGGAATGCAAAAAGTACTGCCTCAGCGATTCTGAGGCACCGATATCGTCACGCCATTTTTGCGTGTCTTCGACCGAGTGTGCTGCAAGGATGTGGCCGACCACGGACCTTGCCACCAGGTTCAAGTCTGCTTTCACTCGGACAATGCGGGGCAGCACGACATTTCGCGCGACCGCCTGCATGCCGGTGCGCATCTGGTCGACAAAGTGCTTCAGTTCAGGGTCGTAGTGAAGTCCGAGCCTGTGGTTATTGCAAGTCCCGCATAGGGTCTGGAACTTCAAGCCGCCCTGGATAAAAATGCTATCGCGCTGTTTACCACTCGATTGCGAATCCATCGTCAGTCGGCTCAAGACGGCGTTGGTGATATGAACACATCCCTGTGGTGGTACGTGGTCACGCGTCAATTCACCGAACTGGCCGCAGATAGCGCAAAATCCCGGTCCCTTCCTACCGGCGAACCCAGCCCAGCTGTTGATACGTTTGGAAAAGCCGGCCATAGCTGTAATTTCGTTTAAAAAAGTCATTGTAACGCGGCACGGATAGGCGCCGTTCAGTAGCTTGTGCACGCCGTCGACATGGTGCTGGCCATGGCTGCGGCCGCGCGCGGCTCGCCGGCGGAGCTGGCGTGGTCCCGGACGATGATCCGCCGGGGGAACTGCGTAAGAACGGGTTAAGGGCGGGCCTGTCAGATTGAGGTCATAGAAGACGACGCGATAGCGTCATGAAATGCCTGAATCGACACTAAAGTGGGTCAGTATCTTGAGTAGTAGCCAAGACTATGTTGACAACATCGTTTTCTGAACTGCTGAAATCGACAATCCAAGCTGACGTGGGATTGTCCACGCAGCTCGCGTTTTGTTGGTCTGACCATTCAAGTTGTACAGCGGCGTGAAGCCAGAGGAGCCGGCGTAAAAAGTCTAACGCTTTCTTAATAGTTTGTGGCCCCTTACGGTACTCGCCCCGCTGGATTTCAACTCGCGCTATATAGTTTTCTCCAAGAGGATTCGACGCATGCATGAAGGTCGAGCACACCCCGTATAGCTCGATTAATTTACTGTGATTTACGACAGTTTTCGCGCGATCAAAATTGATCGTGCCGGTGCCTGTCGACGAGTGAGCGCCAAGGGGTATCGGAAGCATGTGTGGGCTGAGCTTCACAAGCCTAGACAGAATCTCTTTTGCATTCCAATCCCTCGTCGGATCTGGTTCCGGAGCCTTGGATGTTTTCGGCTCCGTTGTTCTGAAATGCCGATAACGATGCTCTTCCCGGACCATTGCACCAAACGTTATTAGCTCGATGACTTTCCGAATTTGCAGAAAACAAAATTCACAATCTAGCGAAGATAGACCCGTCAGTGGAGCGCTAGCCGTAGAGACTCGTTCGGCTGCCAATATCCGAAGCTTGGCCTCCGTCATCTGGACATGGTAAACGTCATGGGCTTTGGTGGGCATCACTGTTTCCTAGTGGGGCATTCAAGAAGCGCTGGACCTGGTCAATCGACAGCCAGTCGGCAGGCGCATGGTAAGTAAAATCCTAACACGCGGGTGTATCTAAACCAAGACTAACCCGGTTCTACGTTCCGTTGCACCTGGAACCCCGTGTTGGCCGCTGCGGCGCTCGAGCGCAGCGCGCCGGCTGCGCTGGCGTGGTTCCGGCCGGTGATCAGCTGCAGGAACACCGTGGCGCCGGCCAGGCGCCGTGCAGCAGTTGGTGCACGCCGTCGACCTGGTGTTGGCCACTGCGGCCGCCGCGTGCGGCGCCAAGATAAAGTGGTGCCCCTCACTAGCAACCACGTCGATGCATAGTTTGTAGACTCCGGCTTTCGCCCAGCATGGGTCTTTGAACTAGGGAATATTATGGATATGTGGTTGGCTCCAGCATACGGTATGAAATTGGCGGGCCTGCTGGAAGGCTTGTTAAAACTCGATGGGCACCTTCAAATACCTCCTAAGACTATTCCTGAGTTAGTTGAAGCAGCGACCGCGGTTATAGCTAGCGCAGCGAGGGTCAAGAAGGATGTTGCTAGTTTCCCGAGCGTTGCGCCGGAAAATTGCCACGCCCAATTCGTATGGCTGGTCAAGGACGCGGCCGATAAACACGTGATGATGTGCCCTTCCGAACCCGACGAAATTGCACTAGCGAGCATCGCGGCCCAGATCGGGCAAATGGTATCGGTCGAACAATTCCTGCTTGCGCCAACCTCACTGGCGGGCTTGGTCGATGGCAGTCTTTTGCCCCCTTTGCCGAAAGGTCACGGGGTGCTTAGCACCGAACGTTTGAACAGCACGCTCACTGTAGGATACAGCGCTTCGCAGGTGATAGAAGCACAAAAGCTAGCTGTAGCTTTCGATCGCCATGCCAATCCACGAATCTCGCATGCGCCAACTCCTACTTTTGTGGTCGAAATGGACAACGGTACCGTCTTGAAAACCAGCGGGTCACATCCTGGCCACATTATTTTCTTGGACATTGATACCGAGGGCGTTGATCAAGAAAATATCCTACGAATTGGCAACCAGGACTATTACGCTATCCACCATGAGTATCAGGTTGTGCGGGGAATGTCTGATGGTGGTTCTGAATTCGTCGAGATGGTTGTTGAGCGTCTCACAGCAGTGGACGAAGCCGCTGATGAAGAAGTGCGCCAGGCACGCTACTTGACAGGGCATTGGAGCCACATTTTCCGTGATTCGAAACAGCAGAGTACCGTTCGATTAGTCTTCGACACCACTATTCGGCAGATCATTGCGATGGACTGCCGATACGGTCAGGGTTATGTGCCGGCGTCATTCGACGATGTCGAAGATGTGCTTGACAGTCTCTTGACCGCTAATTCCGATGCATTGGACAACCCTGCCGAGTTTGGGCTGGAGCATGTTCACGAGATGCCAGCATGGGCACAGGGGGCAACACTTGAGGTACAGGATGAAGAGATCGAAGCTCCACGGAGTTAATCGGTCAAACCCTGTGCTCCCGGAACCTTTCATACGCTACATAGAGGGCGCGGTTGCGCCCGCTAATTCCCCATCGTCAACGTTTGCATCACAGTCCTGCATACAGGAACTGCGGAGCAATTTGACTGCGTGAGACTGCAGGATCTTGTGTTCTGTCTCTTTGGTGAACTGCTGCACTAATTGGCCTGCGGCTAAGACGTTGCCAATTTTTGGGATAAGCATCGAACTCGCTTCGAGGATGTTCCTGCCTTCGCTGTAGTATTGGCCTTGTAGAACACAGTTTGGTTCCGCAGGTCCCCAGGGGGCCAAGTATACGAGGGCTTCCTTCTGTCCGACAGCGGTTTGGAAGTCCTTTTTTGCCACTGCCGTTCCTCCCTTCAGAATAGACCAACCTGCGTGGGCCAGGTTCTCCATGATCACTTTGTAGAGGCACGGATCGATTTCATAATTAGTAGAGCTTTGGTCTTGCACGTGAAATCCTTCGATTGTAATGTGGCGTCGAAAGCGACCTCCTCATTGTGATGCTATTGGTTCTGCGTGGTTGCAGGACCTGCCAGATAGCGTCTGATCATTCACCTGCACAGGTAAACTGGAAACGAGCTTGGCCAACTCCCCCTTTTTCAAAACACCCCATGAAGTTATGGAGTAAACAGGGCCGTCTCGATCTATGCAGACTGCAAACTGTTCCACCATGGCGTGTACTGCCCTTTGGGCCTCCGCGCGCGTGCATCCAATTGCTGTAGAAACACGATGTATCGTCGCTTCTCCTGGTTTCATCGTGTTGATCGCTAACAGCACAACAAAATAGCGTCTAGCGTCTCCCTTTGGATAGTCCCTGTAGCGCATGCTTGCTAATCCACAAAAGATCTGCGTTGGGCAGAAATGTAGTTGCCAAATTTCGTGTGTTCACCTATCCAAGTCAAACGAACGCTCCCGATAGGGCCGTTTCGCTGTTTTGCAATGATGGCCTCGGCAGTCCCCTTCTCTTCGGAGTCCGGGTTATACACCTCGTCACGGTAAAGGAAAATGATGACGTCGGCATCCTGCTCAATGGCTCCGGACTCTCGGAGATCAGACATGACTGGTCGTTTATTCGGACGTGTCTCAAGCGACCGATTTAATTGAGATAGCGCAATTACTGGGCATCCCATTTCTTTGGCCAATGCCTTGAGTGATCGGGAAATCTCGGATACTTCGTTGGCCCGATTGTCCCCGCGGCTCTGTCCTTCGTTGTTTCCGACCATTAACTGGAGGTAGTCGACAATAATCAAGCCGAGTTTGCCGTGCTTACGCGCTTCCCGACGTGCTCTTGACCGGAGCTCCATTGACGAAAGACTTGGTGTTTCATCAATGTACACTTGCGCGTCGTTCAGCTTTTGAATCGCGTTGGTGAGACGTGGCCAATCCTCGTCCAACAGTTTGCCGCTTCGCATGCGTTGCTGGTCAAGTTTGCCTGCTGACCCAAGCAGGCGCAGTGCAAGTTGTGCGCCGCCCATTTCCATTGAGTAAATGAGAACGGGCAAATTTGCCTCAAGGGCGACGTGTTCCCCGATGTTAACGGAGAATGCGGTTTTGCCCATCGACGGCCTGCCGGCAACAATGATGAGGTCCCCCGGCTGTAAACCAGATGTCATTCGATCGAGGTCGACGAAGCCTGTTGGAACGCCAGTGATATCGTCTTGGTTTTCACGTGAATACAGCTGATCGATGCGCTCTACGACTTGGGTAAGCAGCGGTTGCAGTGCCACGGCACCGGCGTCTCCCCGTGTACGCTCCGCCCCGATGGCCATGATCTTTGCTTCGGCCTGATCCAACAGCCCCATTACGTCGTCGTTACGGGGGCGATATGCACTCTCGCAGATCTCATTTGCTGTTTCAATAAGTCGGCGCAGGATTCCTCGATTTTTCACAATCTCGGCATACCGACCAATGTTTGCCGTTGACGGGGTGTTCTGGGCCATCGCGTTCAAGTACGGCATTCCACCAAGGTCCGCAGCTTTGCCAGTCAACACCAACTGCTCATAAACAGTTAATACGTCAGCAGGCTTGCCGGCAGCAATCAATCGAAGCGTTTCCTGGAAGATGATTCGGTGGTCATAGCGGTAAAAATCCCCGGCAGTGAGCAATCCACTAATACGGTCCCAGGCAGTATTGTCGCGAAGCAAGCCGCCAATGACGGATTGCTCAGCTTCGATCGAATGCGGTGGGACCCGCAAGTTTTCCATCTCAAAGTCACTACCTGGCATTTCCATTTATCTTCCTTGCTCCAATATATTCACGAGGCCACCTACTTAGACCTCAACCAATGCTGCATTATAGTCCGTTAAATGATACGGTCAATAAGGAAATTGAGCATTATTTACTGATCTGTGCGCTGCTGACACAGCATGCTCCTTCCAAAAAAGAGCTAATTTAAAACTTCTCTGGTACGTATCATTACTATGAAGCGTAACAACTTTAAGCGATAATGTTATTGAGCAACATATGAAGCGAAGTACCAGTTGACCTGGTCAGCTGGAGATAGAGGAGGATACTGTCATGGCAGTACATCGCACCCTTGCAATACCCGACAAGTTCAAAAAAGGTAAGAAAAAAAAACGTACCGGTCCTGGTTCGACGGCTGAACAGTTGCAACAGATGAAAAAAGACCTCACGCCAACTCAACAAGTTGGCGTGAGGCGTCGCTAGATCCCCATCTCCATACTCCAAAATTGAGAAAATGCTTAAAATCAATATGGCAATCTTGACACTAGCTGCCGCTAGCGCCGTCACCACCCATGCCGCGACCGTCGTACTTGATACAGGACACAGCCCACAGCGTTCTGGCAGCATGAGCCCTAGTGGTAAAACTGAATACGCTTACAATCTCCAAATGAGCACGTATGTGTCAGAATACCTAGCAAAATACGGTATCACCGTCATCCGGGTTGCCGCCGACGGAAAGGATATCGCATTGAAGAAACGCACTGCCGCGACGGATATGGCCGACCTCTTTTTATCTATCCACCACGATTCGATCCAACAAGAATGGATCGACCAGGGGCGAAGGCGTGATTTTAATGGATTTTCCACATTCGTTTCAGCGAAGAATCCTGATTACCCTTTCAGCCTGGCATGTGCAAAACGCATCGGTGCAGGGATGCGGGCCGCCGGGGAGCGCCCTTCTCTTTATCATGCAGAAAAGGTTAAGGGTGAAAATCGTCCATTGGTCGACCGCCAGAATGGCGTTCACCAGTTCGACGACCTTGTGGTGCTAAAGATGGCCAAGACACCGGCAGTACTTTTGGAAGTCGGTGTAATTGCGAACCCCGAAGAAGAAGTCAGACTAGCGACTGCAGCAACTGCACTACCCATCGCGAGGGCAATTGCTGATGCAGTTGTAAATTGCCTTTATCGCAACTAATCCGGTAAATTGGGCACTCGTGGCCCCGCCCTTTGACGGGCATAATAGAAAACATGACTCAATCTACCCACATTTCACTCGATGAGGCGGCCCCTCTTAACTCCCGTGCGTTGGCTCGTATGATCGCCGCAGAGATGGTGCAGAATAACGAACTGCCTAACGCCGAAATTATCCGGAAACGAATTGTTGCACTCACTGCGGGCAGCATGAACCCCTCGGCACTAACCATCCAGACCGAGATACGCGCCTGGTACGAACAGGAGTTTTGGCCAACCTACCATGCCATGGGCGCTCTTCCTGAGAACACGGGTGTGCCGGAGGCTGTACAAAACCTCTTTCAATCCTCATTCCAGACGATGGTAGTTCAATTGTTCGCGGCCGCGAAAGCGGGTTTTCAAAGCGAGCGGGAAGAGTATGATCGCCAAATCGACGAGGCGGAGCAGGTCGTTAAAAAGCTCAAACTGGAGGTCAACGAGTCCGTTGCGCGCGTGGCTGAAGCACTCGACCTTTACCATACGGAGGCGCGAGACCACACGGCTACAAAAGATCGGCTTGACGCCGCGGCCGACGAGTTGCGAGAGTTAAATTCTAGGTTGCACTCTGCATATGAGCTGCAGGCCACTCATGAGGCGAAATTAACCGAAATACGAACGGTTGAACGTGACCGCGCTGATGCTCAAATTCAATCCGCATACTTAGAAGCTCGACGCAATCTGCAGGAAATCGACAACTTGCGACAGCGAGTGAAAACGCAGGAGCTAACGCAGGCAGCACAGGCGGGCGATAACAGGCGCCTTGTACTGGAACATGCCAGGGCGGAATCGGACGCGCAGGCTTCGCGGACTGAACTTGCGAATGCACGGGAGGCACATGCGAGAGAACTGGAACGCCTCTTAGCGACGCTGCGACCAACCGGTAGCAAAACCGCCACAGCCAAAACCTTTACGCATTCGCGAAAATCCCTTCGTAAGCCTACACGCGGATAAATCAGTTCCCTTGGGTTCCAACTGGATGGCCAGTTGGGCACATACCGAGACGTTTTATATTCAACCTGATTCCATACCACCTCAGGTTGATGTCTCAGCAACCACGTCTCATCTCATTCCCTACACTCGCCCCTTTCAATTCACCGTGCTCGGATAGCGCCGGCACGAGAAAGGATCGTTGTGAAGCTTTACCCCGAATCATTCGATCAGTTAATGCCCAGCTCGAGCCGGAACTCGCGTTCCACAGGCGCGGATGACGCGCCTGCATGCTCCCCGGATTTGTCCGCCTACGCAATCAAGAGCAGAACTAAAATTATCAAGTTGATAGAGGAGGTCGGCCGGCGCCACGACCGACGCCAGGTCTTTCGTGATTTCGTGACCATGAGCGCAGTGGCATTAAGTAAGGCGGACCTGCGCCAGGCAGAAGAACGTGAGAAGCTTTACATGCAAACGGTACGCAAATACAGCACTGACGAAGCATCAAAAATCGCCCACATGTTTGCAGAGTTGCAAGTCGGTCTTGAATTCGCGCCGAGAGACATCCTGGGCGAAATCTTCATGTCGATGGAGCTGGGCAATAGCCGGATGGGCCAGTTCTTTACACCGTACGCACTGTGTGAGCTGATGGCCGAGCTCACCCTTTCCGAAGACCCTCACGAAAAAATCAAGAAGAATGGCTACATCACCGTCAGCGAACCAGCATCAGGATCAGGCGCCACTATCATCGCACTTATGCTGGCAATGGAAAACCGTGGATTGAACTACCAACGCCATGTTCACGTGACGGCCACCGACCTGGATTCCACAGCGGCGTCGATGGCCTATGTTCAACTCTCCTTGATGCACGTGCCGGCAGTGATCGTACATGGAAATACGCTCACGCTAGAGGAATACTCTCATTGGTACACACCGGCACACATTTTTGGAAACTGGAGTATGAGACTCGATAATGCTCGAAAACACCGTTTGCAAGAGGAAGCCAACATGGCCGCATACGGCGCTAATACTGACGAAGTAGAGGACACCGAGACCCAACGCCCGAGGTGAACTCTGGCGAGCTAAGTAGCGCGGGCGGAATGTCCAAGTCCGGGGCTACTCCTAGAAGATCCTGGGAATCTTGCGCTGCCTGAACAGTCATTTTTTGCAGATAGCGGCTCTCAATGCCAAGCGTTCAGGCTCCAGTTGATCCATTTTTTGATTGAGTATTTCATTGCATAAAATTTACGCAGTGTAGCAATATGGACACATTTAGAATACTACAACCAGCCATATCGGCCACAGCCCTTGCCCGAATCCGGGGTGTGCAATAAAGTTATGTCTTTCCTGATGGAAACTATACGCGTAGGCGGTTCGAAGCGAATCGTCTGGGCCGAAACCTTAACAATTCAGCACCAGCGATGAACACCGATAACGTAATTGATTCCATAACTCAAAAACCTCCCTCCCTGATCCGCTCAGTATCAAACGCAACCATCACTTCGGGCGCTATGGCGTCTCGGCAGGACTATGCATTGATGGAGGCGCTCGCCGCGCCTGATAGCACGTCCACGTTTGGCCTACTACAGTCGGAATGGGCGCGCATGCTGGACGAGCATCCTGATTATTCTGATGAACTCGAGGCCGTCGATTCCCACGTATGCGACCTGTTCACGCTGGCAGAGCTAATCGCAAAGGCGCCCACAGGGGCAATCCGACAGGCGCTAAGAGAGACCTACTATTGCCGCTCTCAGATGGAGCTGGCATTTGGACGGGACATTTCTCCGATCGAGGAACGTGCTCACCTGGTGTTTGTTGGCGCCAATGCGGAATGGGAAATCCTGTTAAGCGTCTATCCAACTTACTCAACATGGCTCAGCGCTATCGATCGCTTCACCTGCCCCCGCTCCGTGCTGATTGAAGGCATGCTTTATGCCCCTACTGAGTCGATTCGTCATGCCCTTCGCGAGACATTCTGCTTCCGCGAAGTGGCTGCCATGACTACTGACCACGAATTCGTCTAACTCGGCTTGCAACCACGCGCCTTCGCAACGCCTACCATGCCCTATGTCAAAAACTGGGGCTACCATGAAAACTTATGATTTTAATCTTCGCGCGAGTGGTATATTCGCCGACGGTTTCGTCGATCGCGACGGCAAACCCGTCCGCGACACCTTCGTCTACCAACTCCGAGCCAAGATGATCGGAGTTGGCGGCCTCAATTGGTCAAAGGCACAGAATGCTGCGCTAGCCAAAAGCCTCTCCAGCACAGAAATGGATGCCATCATGTCGCCCATGGACCATCCACATGTGCAGGTCGAGTACAACACCAGCTACTACGGTGGCAATCACTCAGGCCAAGACATGTGCGTCCATGTTCCGGAAGCACTGATCGACCTGGCCAATGGTGATGTGGTGGCAGCCTTCGCCACGATGACGCGGATTGACCCGGTGCACGTTCTTGGATATTGCTCCGATAGGCGTTTTGATGGTGACGGGACAGCACAGAATGAACCTGAGTCGCCGGCCCCACCCTGCGCATAGAAAGCCTTGCTATCGTGTTGGGACTGTCACAATCACGATAGATTCATACGTTGAAACCGCGCAATGACGAATAATTATATTGATCGCTGCGCGGTTCGACGGCAATGGGGCTGAGGGCAGACCCCCAGGAAGGACTGTGCCTGCCTGGCGCCTAACGCTTTCTTACATCCATTGCCGCAAAACTTCTACGCGTTCCGCCAACAGCTCTTCCAACACCAATACCCCGAGGCGAGGGGCTTGTATCATCCCGTCAAGCATTGCTCCACCTAGCTTAGCAAGTTCCTGATCATTTCCGGAAAATGTGTCCGGGCCCATCATCGCCGAGAATTTTTGGTCCGCCGCAAGTGTCTGTGCCAGTGTCATGGCCACCACCAGGTTCTGGGTAACGCCGATAGCCTTGAGATGAAAGCCTGGCTCCCCCCTAAGACGATCCGCCAGACGCTCGTCGCCCATTAAGGTGGCAGTCTCACGAATCATCGTTTCGATGTGATGATGGGAAATTCGGATGTCCGCGAGCGCGGCATTCACTGTTGTGTTGTGCATAATTGGGATTCGAAGAACAAATTCCTGGCGACCGGCCAGCACGGTGCGCCAGGTAGCGCGGGGTTATTCATGTTAGTCGTAGACGGGGGGGACATCGCTGGCCAGGCACCTCGCCCGAACTTTTTAAACGCCCCATGGTGTCTGGGGCGCCAGTTGAAGTATGACTTTAGCGGCTGCTGTAGCTTTCTCCACGCACGCTTTCGCCTTCCTTGTAATCATCGCCGGTCCGTACGCCGCGCGTGACCCTTTCCACGTCCCCCCGGCGCATGTCGCCGGCAGTAACTCGAGACTGCGCAAGTTTGTGGCTATAGGCGAAGTCGTGCACGTCATAGCCACGCGAGCCCATGTGTTCGACTGCATTCACGAAGGTGCTCCGCGCCGATTCAAAATCGGTCTGCGACTTACGCTGCTGAGCGCGCGTAGCAGCCAGCTGCTGCTGTACACCACGGCCATCTGGATCGAGTACCGAGTCGTCAACAGCTTGGTCGGCAGCATATATGGATCGCGCGTAGCTGTCTCTTGCGGCCAAAAATGTACGCTCCAAGGCCACCAGCTTCGCGACTCTATCGCCGCCAATCTGCGTTGTACCACTCTGCAATACTTGCCGCTCCACGGTGCGGCTTTGAAATCCACTCGCGTCAGCACCGGGTACGC
Source organism: Janthinobacterium sp. HH102 (assembly GCF_001758625.2). Taxonomy (NCBI): domain Bacteria; kingdom Pseudomonadati; phylum Pseudomonadota; class Betaproteobacteria; order Burkholderiales; family Oxalobacteraceae; genus Janthinobacterium; species Janthinobacterium sp. HH102. The sequence goes on along the minus strand of NZ_CP062063.1, from coordinate 54,365 downwards.
GGGTATTACTCCAACCCGACGATATCACGGGGCCTATCGAACCAATGTCCCGGCTTCCGCGGGAACGGCTTACGGGCATGGACTCCTGCTGCTGTAATGCTTCAGCGGCCCAAACACCTGCAGCGACGCCGGCGGCCGCTGCCGCTTTCTTGCCATTGCCGCCGCCAAACTGGCTACCAATCGCACCGCCGACGACACCTGCGAAGGCATCTGCAGCAGTTCGCATCACTTCGTTATTCTGCGCGGCTGCAGGGGGCGGCGCCACCGTCAGGGCAATCGCCAGGCTTGCGAAGACAACGGACGCTCCAGTAGTCATGCGCTTGACCAACTCCGGCTGGCGCGCGACCTGCAGCGCTGTCTCTGACATTGCGGATTTGAATGCACTTGTGAAAGCGCGGGACGCCTTGTTCGACATAGATATTCCTTCAGTTGTGGTTTTGAACATGATGATCGTAAGCAAATGCCAAATGCGTGGTTGCAAACGGTTTTAAGAGAAGATCAAATATCATCTAAGAGTTTTTAAATGTTCTGTATTATAGTTATAACAGCAAACAATCCTGAAAGGAATCAGACAGCATGTTTTTCAAAAACGCACAAATTTATCGCCTTCCACCAAATTACGATATGACCGCCGAGCGCCTTTCTGAGGTGCTGAAGCCTCAGGAATTTCGTCAGGCCACAAGCGCGGAACTGTCCACCATGGGTTGGGCATCGCCAACGAAGGATGACACTCTGGTCCACGCAGTAAACAGACAACTCTTGATCAACCTTCAAACTGAGAAGAAATTACTTCCGGCAACTGTCGTTAATCAGGTCGCGAAATCCCGGGCACTTGAAATGGAAGAGGCTCAAGGGTTCGCACCCGGCAAGAAGGCAATGAAGGAATTGAAGGAACGTGTAGCAGATGAGCTCCTGCCCCGCGCATTTTCACTGCTCAGTACCACGGCCGTTTGGATCGACCCGATTAACGGTTGGCTCGTCGTTGATGCGGCCAGCCCAGCCAAGGCTGATGAGGTGGTCAAGTTACTACTGAAGGCGATCGAGAAGCTGCCCTTGGAAAGCCTGCGGGTGATGCGTTCGCCCGTAGCGGCCATGACCGAATGGCTTAGCTCGGACGAGGCGCCAGCGGGCTTCACTGTCGACCAGGATGCGACCATGCGCGCCACAGGTGAAAGTAAAGCTGAAGTGGCTTACAAACGTCACACCCTGGAAGCAGACGATATTCGGCGCCACATCGCCGCCGGGAAGCAATGCACGCGCCTCGCCATGACCTGGAACGATAAGATCAGCTTTGTGCTAACTGAAAACTTGGCAATCAAGAGTATCAAACCCTTGGATGTAATCCGGGAAGGCGAAAATGCTGCCCGCGATAATATCGAGCGATTCGACAGCGACATGATGCTGATGACTGCGGAATTGGGACGGATGTTTAATGACCTGGTGATCGAGCTCGGCGGCGAGGCCAAGGCCTAAATGAAACTACTCGGCCCTTTATTCCTTACTGCTGGCCTTGTGGCCGGCGGCGCTGAAGCCGCGCGCATCGACGCTGTCTACATAGACAAGGGACTCCTTGGTCCGCGCACGGCAGAGGCCGGAGCGCTAGCACCGCCGTTCCTCGAAAGTAAATTGGCGGCGTTATTAACCGATGCGCTAGTCAAGCGCCGAATACCAGTGATCGAAGCGCCCCTTTCGCCAGATCCGCGCCTCTTCACAGCGAGCACACTTTACTTGTCACTGTCCTATGCTCGAATACCCGAAGGTACCGTAGGTCCACAACGGTACCGCGGATATGCTCTCTACGTGTCCCAGCATGATCCGCGTTTTGAGCAGAGCCTGGCGTGTTCATGGCAGATCGGGAACGCTCTGCGCAATGCGGGTGAAGTCCCGTGGTCCCAACGCGTTGGAGCGGCGCCGATCTCGCTCGACCCCTCTGGAATTCGCGAAAATAGCTCGCTGACGGCACCGAAGATCGTTGAAGGCCCAGCAGTTTTCCTTGAAGCAGGTGTCCTTGTCGACGATGATGAGATTAAACGACTGGGACAGAAAATGGTGCTCAGCAAATTCGCTGACGCTATCGCAGAAGGCGTCGAAAGCTGTCGCCTCTAAAAAATCCGAGTCCGGTCGCACGATGCTTTCAAGCATCTGGCGCCGGACCAACTCAATAAACGGGGCCATGCTTCCTTCAAAAAAACACATTTAACGAGGATGATTGTTTTCTTCGTCACCTTCATCAAAGCCGCGGATCACTTCAGTAAAATAGCGGGTTAGATCACCTTTGCTACGTTTCGACCAGAGGGCAGCATCCTCAACCATCGTTCCCTGCTCTAACCGTCCGCTGCCGCGCCAGTCCTCTTGGCTCAGCCCGTTCAACTCAAGTACATCAGAAAGTAACACGCCGATCGTCTCTTTCTTCCCCGAACCTGGGATTTCGAGTTCGACAATAAAATCCATATCTGCAGTTTCTGCTGCTTGGGATTGTTGATGCTCCTTGGCCACCTCCTGAAAACTAAAGGTCTTTACGTTCGCTTCAAGGATAGCTGCAGTGTAGGCTGTGAAATCTCCCAACTTGTGACGTGACCACAAAGCATATTCATTCACGTACTGGTGTTGTTCGTTCACCGGTTCCTGTTCCCAAATATCAGCGCTAACACCATGAAACGTTAGAACGTCCTTCAGGAGCACGGAAACTGTTTTATCGTGACCATTTGACGACACCAAGCGAACGCGATAGTCCGGGATCGGCATGGGGGATGCTTCTAGAACCTTCCTATACTCCTCCCAGTTCGCGTGGCCGTTTTCAGAGGCGAGCTGCGCCAACGCAACCATATATGATTTCGCCTGGCCGGAACGTGTTCGTTTCTTCGCCTCGTGTTTGGCCAGGTTGACCGCACGCTCGTTCTTCACCATCACTGCAACCCAGTGAATTCAGTCATGGCGGAATCGAACACGACGAGTACGGTCGCGTAGTAAAAAATAGGGTGTTGGTTGATTGCTGTCATGGCGAGGTATTCCTTTTGATTAAGGTGAGTCGATTATGTAAAAAGGACCTCGGCGTGGTTGCAATCAATACATGCTCCCTCCAGTTACACGGTAACAATCACCCGCTACATGCATTTTTTTTGCAGCAATGGGAGCCACACTCTACAATGGTTGAATGCGAAAATTGATCCCTGCCGCCCAGCTTTGCCAGCAGTTAACCCATCAACTGCAAAAAAATTTTCCGCCCGCACTTACTGTGTTGGGTATTTGCGTGGCTCATATTCAGCTTTTCGAATTGCAGGTGTGCAAAGTCACAGAAGGATGCCAAAATGAATGATGGTGAGTTGATCCCCTATACGTATGTATCGTCAGAGATGGTCCCGGCCGGCGCACTTGCTAAGGACGACCTAAGTGCAATCGTGGCTTGGGTGGCTTCAAAGGAGAACTCAGCACATACTCGACGGGCATTTAGCCTCGAAGCGCGTCGTTGGTTGGCCTGGCTAATCTGGGTAAAAGCAGACCAACCTTTAGACCGGTGGCTCGATAAAGGGACCTCCTTGGACGCAGCCGTATACGCAAGATTCCTTTCCACTAAAAATATGCCAGCTATGCCTGTAACTGCGCTCGATCGAGCCGGACTTAGCCGTCAGCCGTTTAAGGTGGGCAAACAGCTTTCCTCAGCAAGCAAAGATCGAGCAATCAACGCACTTAAGGCAATGTATGCGGATATGATTAAGATGCGCCTAGAGGGGGATTACGCCATTGAAAAAAATCCATTTAATCTGTTTAAGGCCAGTTCCCCCGTCGACAATTGGTCCCCTCGAAAAAAGGCTCTGACTAAGCTCGAACGTAAGTACGTAGAAATGGCACTTTCGGAGCTTCAGAGAACCGGCAAAATCGTTGAGTACCAACAAATCAAGTGGATATGGACAGCACTACTTTGGAGCGCTATGCGACGGCACGAACTCGCGGAAGCGGTTGCGGGAGACGTTTACCAGGACATTGACGAAGACGGTGAGAGCACATGGATGCTCCACGTGAGGGGTAAAGGAAATGTGGTTGCTTCCGTTCCTCTGTCTGACGAATTCATGGACGGGATGCGAGAATATCGCGTGGCCAGGGGCCATCCGCCATTACCGGTGGGGACTTATGAAGGCAAGGATCAAACGCCGTTAATTTTGCCCTTGCGTGGAAATACAAGGAATGTTCATCCTGAGACGATTAATCGGTCAGTCAAAAAGCTCGTTGCGCTCGCAAGCGGGATCGCCCTTGCTGAAAACGACCCTTTTGCGGCCGGCCGCCTTGCAGGATTCGCATCCCACAGTGCTCGCCACACACAAGTCACAATGATCGTTGACGCTACTGGCGACATTACCTTGGGCCAAGATATGGCCCGTCACAGCTCGATTCTCACCACACGACGATATAAAGCGCCGTCAACATCACGTCTTAAACAGGCTCTCAAGAGCGTAAGCTCGAAGTAAACAAATCACGGAAGAATTAGGGTGCAACCACGCCCCATTCTCTTCGGCACCATGATCGCGAATCCACTGACGCGATCATCATGTACCTCGACCTTTTCCCATTATCCACGCCTCAACCCATCGGAACCTTTCATGACCTGACCATTTTTGCCGAAGGCCAGGTTTTTTTTCCTCCCCGCGTGCGCTCAATGTTGCTCGAAGACGATGACCGCTTTTCTGACCTGTGCGGTCGCACGGCAGCCTTGGTTATTCCGTTGCTCGACTGGCGTGGCCGGCGCCTCCCCTTCTGCGTGACAGCATGCCAGGGTGACCTGGTCGTTGCTGCGGCATGGGCCGGTTCAATTTCCAGCAAAGATAACGGCACCATTGGCTGCAACCTTTCCTTCGGTCTGCAACCCAGTGTTGCTGGCCGGGGCTTAGCCACACTATTGAGCGCGCTCGCGTACCAGCAATGCTTGGCGTCTACTCCAATGATGGAGTTTGTCAACGTTCAAACTGAGGCCGGGAATTACCGTGCACAAGCTGTCGCGCAACGACTACAACTGTCCCGCGCTCCTATGTTCGACCGGAATGCACCAGGTCCAGAATCGCGACGATACGTGACCTACCGTGCTGAAGCCGAGGTGGTCACGGCTCGATGCACGCAGATCTTGAGTAATTCGATGCTCACCGTCCGCGCCCGAGATAAAACCGTGCAACCACGCGTTGAGCTCAGTCCTACCATGCGGAGGTTACCCCATCATTTCATAGGTTCCCCAATGCCACTTCCAACCAACCAGCACAGCCACGGTTCAGACGAAACGGATTACGCCGCCACCATCAAGGCACTTCGCGACAATGTGACACTCCGCACCGCCTTGGATGGTCCACATGGCCTTCTTGCAGGTATTACCCTGATCGAAGAGAAGTTGAAAATTGCCGAGCGCCGCCACCCAGGCGACGTGCCGTTCCCCCTGGTCGGACGCGAGGCTAGCCTCTACCATGAGGCGTCTTATAACGCCTATGCACACAGTTTGGAGATGATATCAAGCCAGTGCATACGCGAGATGCACGACAAACTCGGAGCCGTCCCGTCGCGCGATGATGATGTTTGCAAACAGAATCTAATGATCGCTATCGCTCTTTTCGGCGAGTACGGTGTCACCAGCGGTGCTGCAATCATAGAGAAGTGCCTGCAAACCGCCACGCGTGGGTCTCATCTTGACTCGCCCGTTCCTTTGTCTCCAGAAGAGGGCAAAACATGGCACCGAGCCCAGCAGTCCGCCTATCAGTACGCCTTGGAAATGCTGTGTACGGGTAGACTGCAACGAATCGAAACCCAATTCTTGGCCTTGGTTCACGTAGAAGCACCCGTCGATGTCGATGCACCGGCTGCTCCAGCAATGTAAGGAGGACTCACTGTGCCTATGGACATTACCCCAAATCAACACCTGAAGTTTCTTATCACGATCGATGCCGCCGACGAAGTGAAGATCGATACCTCGATTATGCGGTCAGGTATTGCGCAAGCACTTGAGATCGCCCGCAACGAAGGTCTATTGACTGCCATCGACAATGAAACGACCTTACTCGGGTCGATCTCCGTCATTGATCCACCAAATGCCGCTGAATCACTGTTCCATCTTCTGGCGCCGAACCTGGTAGACACGCCCGATGCACGCCGTGCGATTGAGCTCGCCATCGCCTCCATAACCAGAAAGTTCGCGCGCGACAACATCAACGTTCTGACTAGCGATGAACGCCAACACCTCATCGACGGCATCGCTATAGAGCGCAAGAACTGGGAAAAGTCCGGTGAGGAGTGGATAAGCGAAATCGTTCATTATGGCTACGATGGTTATGCAGACGAAGCTGACATCGTGTTGCTCGAAAGCGCTTTCTGCGACAACCCCATCTTCACCAGCCTCGATGATGATTCCGCCCGCCTGGCGGTTCTCCGAATCCTGTCAAAACCGGAAGTGATTGACCTCATTTGTTCACCTGAACGGATACGCCCGGTCGTCGACTTAGAAGGGTTTGATCGAGAGATCCAGCATGCTGTAGGCCCGATGACTGCATCAAATCGAACCTCACGGTATGGCGACACTCTCGAAGCTCTACAACTGCAGGGTGTGATTCTATCGCTGCTGGAGCAGCGGCTTGGCGGGGACGATATGATCGATGACTCCGAAAGGCCCCGCTGCTAAACCAGTTCGAAGCGGAAAGTCTGGCTCAGGTATGCCTGTAGCCAGGCTTCAACGCTTTTCCTCCAGGGTGGAGCTGGCTGCCCTATAATCGCATGATTCCTTCGGTCGATACCTGCCAATCGCTATGCATTCCATTCCAAACACCCCTCCCAATATCACCAGCATCAGCTTTGAAGTTTTTCGCCTGGGCTCAACGCGTCCCGACAGCCAAGTGTTTCTGTACGACCCTGAAGAGAATGTCACTGGTGAGTCGCTTAACGATCCTTCGCTCGACTGCAACAAGTACCTGCAAAAGCTTGTTGTCGACCCATCTGTGAAGTCCGCGAGGACATCGATTTCGTTCGACCATAGCGTGCGCCCTCTCTTGCCTATTCCTGGCCAAGCGAAGTGTCCTCAGTTGAACAGTATTGGTGCTCTCATCGGATTGGTCGTGAGCATGATGAAGGAAAGCGGAGAATTCGCAGACTCGACACCGGAGAATGAACTGATGCTTCATCTCGCAGCATTGACGGGGTGCCACCTGGTGCGCCCAGGCGCAGCACAAGCGTTGTAACTTCGGCGCGCAGTTACTTTGTCTGGTTGACGAAGTAACTCTCGAATGCTTCCGCTCGAATCGTCCCAGTTGCACGATCGCCACTCTTAAAGTGCACCGCTGGCGCAAGCCGATCAAGAATGCATAAAGCCACAGTTTGGGTCTACAAAGGTCACGATTGTGCGCTTGCCATTTCCTTGCAAATTCATTACTGCGTCAATCAACTGCAGATCTGCGAACCTATAGCGTCGACCATCCAACATATTACTTAAACTTTCTAGCTAGTAGAAGCGCGCGCTGAGCATCTGTTCAGTGACGCCATCGAGGCGCGCCGAGTCGATCTGAACAAGCAGTAGGCCCTCATGGTGCGTGCGAATTCGTTTAAGAATGGCCGAACTGCACGGGTAGGCAGCCGAGCCCAGAACTTCGACAACCGCATCGTGCCCGGTGATCTCAATGGAGCCCGCCGCAGTGACGACTGATCGCTGAATCGGGAAGCGGCCACGTCGATGGTCCAATACGATGAAGGTGGTTTGTTCGCCATCGGCGAACTCAAAGTAATCGACAGGGATCTTTGTTGTTGTAGTGGTCATTGGCAATAGTTCCGCTGGACAACCTAATGATATATCATTAGACTAGGAGTTACGAATCTTTGCCATAATACGTAACAGAATCACTTTGGGCAACCTCCTTCTTATGCAACGCGAATCCCTCGATGACACGATACGCAGCCTCAATCACATGTCCGACGCCCAGATTGCGGCACTGACGTTCCCTTCGGGTGGCCTAAGAATCGAGACACCGCTCTGCATCACTGAACGTTACGCTGGATCATCTAAATTGCCCCCAGGGCCGCCCAACGGTATGGAATTACACACCGACGGACGCCATTATTTAACCAGGGTAGCAATTGTTCGCATACAGCCTGATGAGAGCCGTCATATGGCGGCAGCGATGATTAAACGAGGAATACGACAAAGCATCCTGATTGGCGTGGCCTGCGGCTTAGCAGTCGCTGCCGGCACCTTTGCTGCAATGACTTATCTCCAGGGTCAATCCGCAACCTTAGCTCAAGCAGCATCGGCGCCATGCCTCATATCTTTGATCAGCACAAAAGGAGTTGTCTGTCGCATTGGAGATCACCTGGTGCAGGTTGAAGTCAAAAAATTTTTTCCGGACGGCCGCTTCTTTCTAGATGCTGTTGATCCAGCCCAACACGCATTCACCGCAACAAGAATCACAGATCGCCTGACGATCGTTTTTCAAGCCGATTCAAACCATCCTATCCCACAACAAGGAACCATAGCAAAATGAACAACCAAAGTCTCCACTTATCCGATCTGCCGCCACTTGACACACCTCATTTGCAGCAGCAGCGTCCACCAGCGCAACCTACTCCGCGAGTGAGCAATTTTAATCCTGGCGGAAATCCGAACGAGTCCAGTTTCGCCGACCACGTCGGGAACGGCACAACTGCGGAGGTTCTTTGCGACACGCTCGATATCAGCATGGCTATCGGTTCGGAAGACGTAATCGACGGTAAAGTGCGAATTGGCGGAAAAAAAAGCCTTGTCATCCGCGGAACCGTTCTAGGCCATGTCGAATGCGCTGGCCGCGTTCTGATCATGCCGGGCGGCTCAGTCCAAGGGAATATCCGAGCAGCAGCCTTGTGGGTAGAGGGGGATGTCGGAGCCAACGGCAAGCCCGCAATTGTCGACGTCGGAGACCTGCACCTGGGGATCAATTCTAAGGTCGTTGGAGATTGCACCTACGACACACTCAGTGTCGCGGTGCCCAACCGTGGCATTCGTGGCCAACTTATCCCACGCGCGGAAGCGGACCATGCGTAATTGCACGCCAAAGCCACCGACGTATAAAGTGGCCGCTCGCATTGCTGTAATGGTCATGCTGGCTTCATTTTCAGCTTGCACTCAGGGCAGCGAGCCGCGTCAACTACTCAATCATTTGCCGCGTGAGGTGCGAGATGCCCATCCTGGTCTTCGCCCGGTAGGAGCCGACCAGGCAAATCAGGGCCCTATTCTCTCACCCGGCTCTCAATCCGATCAATATGCTGGCCAAGACGGAAAGCAAATGCGGAGTGTTGCGAACGTGGAGGACGTTTCAATCCCCAATCATCGCACCATAGCTCCGATTGTTCCGCCGATCAAGCTGGCCACGGAAAGCCAATCGCTTACGCCCAACGATCAACTGGGCGCCACCGAAATCATGGATACTGTGGACCCTCCGATCGCGGTCCAACATAAGGATTCGTTACGCATCCAGCCCAAGGTGGCTCCTGCTCCTACGGATAACACGGCCATACCCTACTTCCAGGTGTATGTTGGGATTATCGGAGTTGGCCTATTGATCCTGGTCCTCGCCCTGCTGCGTATTCGCGATCGTAAAACCGCCAAACTGGAACTAGCGAATGGACTTTCGCGGATCGAAAGCACACTCAAGGCGCACCAACAAGAAGAAGCTGCAGAGATCGAAGCACTGCGTCTCAAATCCAAAGAAGACGCACAAATCGCAGAAGCGGCTGCTAGTCAGGCTCGCGCCGATGAAGAGAAAGAACGCGCTTTGGCAATTGGTCTTGCTGCTGCGCAGACTTTCAGTGAGAAGAAGCAAGATCCGCGGCTTGAGGCAGCACAGCGCCTACTTGATTTGCTGCACCGAGCTGAGCGGGATGTCGAGCCATTCTTCCGATTGATTGGCGATGAGACTGGCGATGATCCACTGTCGAAAGCCCCACGCAGTGTCGTCGCTGCGTGGCACGAGGCAATCTTGAACACCCGAAACCGGTTGTCCGAAGCATTACAACACAACAATATGCCCTTTGAACTACAGGCCGTCGACCCCGCGAGCGACCTTCCAACTGCAGTTTCCCGTTTAATTGACCACGCCGCCCGAATGAGCTCATTGATGTCAACACAGCAGCAACCAGATTCGGCGATCCAACATTGGTCCCTTCAACTTCCAAACGCAGTGATTCGGCTGTTCTGGCATGCACAAACCGCCATGTATTCATCGACACTGACCAAACTACCGCGTGTACCTGATATACAAGCGCCTGCAGCTGTCACTCAAACTGCTCAACGCCAAGTACCCATCCAGGACAAAGCCGTCTTAAAGGCCATCCATGGCAAGCAACGCAGTGCAGTCCACAGCTAATTTTCTAATGGCCGCGGAAATGAATGAGCAGCACGAGGCCGGTAGGACTTCCCAGGTTTTGGACGAATACATTTGTACTCCCAAAGCAGCCATGCTCATGAATCTGTCCGCGGCAACACTTCGCAACTATTCCTGGCTCAACACGCTGAGTCCGGAAGAACGTGTGGCCCGTAAACTGCAGGATCCGCCTGCACGATTGCCCGTACCAGTTAGAAACCGTGGACGTCTCATGTGGCCATTAGCAATGGTCACTGAGTTTGTGCACCAAAAATCGAGACAGGTACGCGGGTGAATCAACTTAACCTGTATTGGGCCGAAGAAGCCCTTAACGAACCGTACCCCGTCCCAGACTTTCGGGCTATGAAATCTGCTCATCGACTCGGCCTGATGCTGGGCGGCGCAACGAGCGCACTGACAGCTGCAGCCCTTGTCGGGCTGGTGGTTCATCAAAGCATCGATCGATCCCACCACGTGACAATCGCCTCCTACGAGCTGGAAAAGGCGAAATCGATCAGCAGTTTACTGCCGAAAAAACTGCTTGCCGCGGCCCCCGCCCCTACAGCAGATGCTCACATCAATGAGGAAATGCCTACGACGGAAACGCTCACGCTCACGCCTAGAAAAACCGCCGATCACCCAGTTGAAGTGAAGACCCCTGATCCAAAACCATCCATTACTGCTCAAAAGTTGGTGTCCCGCACCCAAACAGCTCAATCTCGTCTTCCTGTGGAGCCGGCCACTAAGCTTGCTTTAAAACCGGTGAAATTAAGTGATACCGCAGTAACTCCTGCAACGGCTGGTCCCTTTAACAAGCCCCAAAGCACAACACAGAACACGACAATCGACCAAGTCGCGAGAGATAACCCAACAAAAGGTACCGAGTACAAACCGACCGATATAGCAAGTGGTGAGAAATTGGGTATTCGCGAAATCCTTGTGGACGGAATAATCATGCACAACGGCCGAAAGATCATTAACGGGCATGAGCTGCCCAACGGCGAGATTTTGATCCGCACCGATGTCGGAAAAGGAATGGCTGAAACTGACCGGCGTGTACTGGTCCTAACACCTTAGGAATTGCAACCGAGGAAAATACCGCGCCGGTTTGGCGCACCGTACTGGCCGGCCGCCAGATACTTTGCAAGGCCGCCTAGTTAGCGGGTTAAAACATGGAATACATCACTTCTCTCCTGAACAATCCAGCATTCTCTGCGCTGGTAAATACGCAGGCTTTCACCGCAATCCTGCTCGCGCTGATCGTGTATCGCCTCATGTCACCAGTCATCGACATTCTCAATCCAATCTTCATGCTGATCAGCATAATCAACAAGATCAAGACCGCACTGCTGCGCAACTCGCACACCACTGGCGCTGCGTGCTTACCGAGCGGTCGTGGTGGTGCATTGAAATCGACCAACTGATTACCGAAAAACGCCCAGTAGCACCACACGGCCCACATCGATGGGCTTGGTGCAATGAGAAGATCAGCACGGTGCTGGCCAGCGAGGACGCTACCGGCGCTGCAAGGCGCCACCGCACCGGCCGGCAGCCGGGATTCTAGAAAGCCCGCCTCGAGCGGATTGAGATAAATGAAAATTACGAAACAACAACGCGCAGCGAAAGCCAAGGCCGTGAATCAGGCAGCGGTTACGGCTATCCGTACACACTTCAAGGGGCCAGGAGCGCAAGCACGCATCATGCGTTTCACCGGCGACAGCTTGTACTTATCGTGTAGCTGGTTTGTGAAACTACTGTGCCTCGGCTCATGGAGCATCGTCGGTGGCTTGTTGATCGGACCTGAGCACGATCTACTCCTGTCTCAATTACATGCATGGTTGATCGAAACGCCAGTCGACCAGGTTTCGTCACAGTTGCAGTCCGGATTTATGTCCGTCGCAGAAGCATTCGTAAAGCTTAGTCTGCTCCTGGGGTTTGGTCAAAAACTACTGGCTGTGATTAAACCTGCCACAGAGGATGCCAAACGTTCCTTTTGTGAATCGCTGGCAAGTGGTTAACTTCGAATTGGAAAACGCTATATGAACGACAACCAGCTTGATGAAAGAATATTCGCTGCGATCCGCGAGGGAAACTGCAGCCGCGAGAAGCTGATGGAAATCGACGTGCTGAGAATGAGCACCTGGGCAGTTGTGGGCGGACGCCTGAAGGTGCTGACGAAGTGCGGCGTCTTGATTGCCAGTAAAGCCGGCTGGCGATTGGCTAAATAATTGGGTAAATCCACTGCTGAACCCCATGCCGCACTCGATGCGGTGAATGTCGAACAATTTTTCATCGGCTCCGATCCCCTGCATCCTGAAACTGTCCTCTAAATCCGAAAAATTCCGCGCTACCAGGCGCACCGTGCCGGCCGGCTGCCGGTGAATTAGAAAGGCCGCCGAGTAGCGGAACAGACCATGAACACTTGCAATTGCGCGACCGCTTGCCGTCCTTGCGGCTTGTTTCAAGTTATCGCTGGCCATCAGTATCCAGCGCCAAAACACCTTGAGAGCTGTGGTCTGTTCAAGCGTGAGCGCTTCGTCCGAGTCGAGTATGACGACGACTGGATGGTAGTGCTGCCAGGCGACGCCGAATCCATGCAAAGCGACAACGAGTACAAATACACTAAAACGGACGTACTTTTGACCCAAGATCAGTTCGAATCGCTGCCAGAGCATACCGGATTCTAACGAGGAAAATTTATGAAATTGTATTTAAGTGCCTTTATATTACTCTGGATTATTTCTGGCTGCGCGCCAAAAAACATCAAGCCAGAGGCAACTGCCACGAAATACACGGCACCTGATGAAAGTTCGTTGCCTCCAAGCATCCAGCACGTCGCGCCCGATATCGATATTAAGGAAACGCTATTTTACGCAACCGTGATAACCGATTCGCCCAACTTGGCAGTCAGAAAACTTTCTGAAGCCTTCAAGCCTATGAAAGGGCGGAGCTATGAGGTAGAAGTCAGGGTTATATCGCAGGGTGATGGTCAAAAATAGCACCACAAAAAATTCCCTCTCCCCAACTGCTAGGTTTGTTAGGCAGAAGGTCAGATAAATATACAAAATATGTCGTTGATTGCCACATTTACGTCAACGAATAAGGCCGAGGAATATTAATATGTCTCAGAACAGAGAGATTTTGGCACGCATGTTTGCTTTGAGCGCCATCGCCGACGCCCGCCGCGGCCCCCAACTGTCACCACATAACCAGCTGATGGCCGCATTGCTGGATGCCATAACTGATGCGCGTGAACGTCGAGATTTTCTCGTGGCTTCAGGCGATGCTGGTAGTCGCGCTTACCTGCAAATCAATGACCAAATCAGTCGGTGGGAATCAGCGCGCCGTAACAACCGATAAGTCCGAAAGTCGGCTGTAAAGCCCTATGCGGCAAAGGCATTGAAAGCTTAGCGTGGTGCTTGGCTTCGTCAGTAGGGTAGCCGGCGCCGCGCGCGAACACCGCGGTGGCCAGCACCAGGTCGACGGCGTGCTCCAGCTTCTGGTCAGCGCCTGGCCGGCGCCACCTTGTTCCTGCAGCTGATCATCACCCTGCCCTTCGCTGGTGCCGCCGGCGCACCGCGCTCGAGCACCGCGGTGGCCAGGACCACGTCGACGGCGCGCACCAGCTGCTGGCCAGCGCCTGGCCGGCGCCACTTTGATCCTGCAGCTGGTCATCGGCTGGATCCTCGCTGGCGCCATCCAGTTCCTGCAGCGGATCTCCGGCCGGAACCACCCGGGCGCCGCCGGCGCACCGCGCTCGAGCACCGCGGTGGCCAGGACCACGTCGACGGCGCGCACCAGCTGTTGGCCAGCGCCTGGCCGGCGCCACCTTGTTCCTGGAACTGATCATCACCCTGCCCCTCGCTGGTGTCGCCGGCCAGCCATCCCTCAACTTTAGTCGGTCGAATAATTTACACACGCCCAGAATATATACAGCGCGCTATACGCAGTCGTGACGGTCTAATTGACCGCATGCATCTAGCGGAAAACCCACCACAGGATTTTTGGGCGGCTACATGGTGCAATACGACATGCAAGACTTTTTGGAGATGAAAACGATGGGCAAGTTGATGAAAGTGGGACGCGTGCTGCGCGTATGGGCGGCGATTGGTGCCAACGTGGCGAAGATGTTGTATTACGTGGGGCGCGTGCTTGAAAAAGTCTAACGCCTCAGAATGAAGGCCACAGCCATTTTCCGGCCGGCGCCCCGCCTTAGCTACGAGGCTTGCGGCAGCTGCCGCACCGCCGCACGTTACCGTACTTGGGTCATTCCTGCCGGACTGCACAAAACGTTCTGTTGCCGCAGATTGTTTACCGGCTCTAAAGGTTTGCGATATACTGTACATTCATACAGCATATTGCGATCCAGCAACGGCAACGGCACATCATGATTGGCACTATATTCCCTTCCACTGCCGGCAGCAGCCCCAGCGATCCAGCGCTGTTGCCAGATATTTGGCGGGCAAGCGAGCTAGCCGTCTCGCGCGTGCCGACGATGTCCAGCGGCCATCTGGAACTGGATCAGGAGCTGCCAAACAAGGGCTGGCCGAGATCGAGCCTGGTGGAGTTGTTGTTGCAGCAATCCGGCATCGGCGAGCTCCAGCTGCTCAAACCAATCCTGAAAAAACTGTCGCGTTCGCGTCGCATCGCGTTGATCCAGCCGCCGTATATCCCGCATGCCAAGGCGTTGCAGGGCTGGGGCATCGAGGTCGACCGGCTGCTGTGGATGCGCGCCTCAAGCACCGGCGACGCGCTATGGACGGCCGAGCAAATCCTTAAAAACGGCAGTTGCGGCGCAGTCGTGCTATGGCAGACCAACGTCCGCGCCGAATCCCTCCGGCGCCTGCACCTGGCGGCGCAGGCCGCCGATACCCACTTCTGGCTGCTGCGGCCGATGGCCGGCCGCACCGAGGCCTCGCCGGCGCCGCTGCGACTCGGCCTGCGTCCTGCCCTGGGCGGAATCTCCATCTCGATGGTGAAGCGGCGCGGCCCGGCCGCCCAAGAAGAACTGTTCATACGACTGCCAGAAATGCCGGTCGGACGCCATCCATTCAAACACGATCATGCGGTTCCTCATCAGCCTATACCTACCCCTGCTATCGCTCGAAGCGCTGCGCCCCTGCTGGTCTGAACCCGGCAAGTTCGCCGTCATGGAGCATGGACAGGTGCGCGCCGTGTCGGCCCTCGCGGCCGCCGACGGCGTCACACCGGGGATGCGCCAGGCCGGCGTCGCCGCGCTCTCGCCCGACACCGTCACGCTCGAACGCAACCCGGCGCGCGAGGACGAAGCCATGAGCGCCCTGGCGCTCGCCTCGATGCGCTTCACGCCGGAAGTCGCGCCGCAGCCGGACTTCGGCCTGCTGCTGGACGTCGGCGCCAGCTTGCGACTGTTCGGCGGCCACCGACCACTATGCCGGCAAGTGCGCGAAAGCGCCCGCCAACTCGGTTTCACGGTTAGCTTGGGCGCCGCGCCGACGGCCGGCGGCGCCTGGCTGCTCGCGCGCGCACCGATCGGCCGGCGCCCGCCGCGCCGGCGTTGCGCGCGGCTCGACACGCTGGGGAAACTGCTCGACCGCCTCGGCGCGCGATCGCTCGCGGCGGCGGGGCCGCACCTCGATTGGCTGCGCGGGATCGGCGCGGCCGACCTGGCGGCGCTGCGCCGCCTGCCGCGCCCCGGCCTGCAGCGACGCACCGGCGCCCAGCTGCTGCAGGAGCTCGACCGGGCATATGGCGATTCGCAGGAAATGCATCGGTGGATCGCCGTCAAACCCCAGTTCGCGGAGTACATCGAAACGTTCGAGCGGGTCGAGCACGCGGAGGCGCTGATGCACGGCGCGACGGCGCTGATTCTTCAGATGACGGGATGGCTCACGGCGCAGCAGCTGGCGGTGGCGGCGTTCGCGCTGGATCTGGAACACGAGCGCGGCCGCGCGGCCGTGGCGCCGACCACACTGGAGATACGACTGGGCGAGCCGACGTGGAAGGAGCCGCACCTGCTGCGCCTGCTCAAGGAGCGCCTGGCCAAGGTCGAGTTGACCTCGCCGGTGATCGCGCTGCGCCTGCGCGCGCTGGACCTGCAACCGATGCTGCCGCCGACCGACCAGCTGTTCCCGGAGCCAGGCGGGTCGCCCGAGGATTTCACCCGTTTGCTGGAAGTCCTGTCGGCCAGGCTGGGGCCGGAGAACGTGCTCACGCCGGCGCTTGCGTCGGACCACCGGCCGGAGAATTGCAACAGCTGGGTGCCAGCGACCGCCAAGCCCGCGCGCGGCGCTGGCGATCCCGACCAGCTGGCCCGCCCGTCGCTGCTGCTGCCCAAACCGATCCGTTTGCTCATGCGCGATAACCGACCGTTTTACACCAGCGCGCTGCGCCTCATCAAGGGGCCGGAGCGCATCGAGGCCGGTTGGTGGAACGACCAAACCGTCGGGCGCGACTACTACATAGCGCAGGGCGCCGATACCACCTGCTACTGGATCTTCCTCGAGCGCAGCCAAGAGGCACAATGGTATCTGCACGGCCTGTACGGTTGAGCCATGGATTCCCCGACGATCTTACCAGCCTACGCGGAATTGCAGTGCGTAAGCCACTACACCTTTCTGCGCGGCGCATCGTCGCCGGAGCAGCTGGTCGACCGCGCCAAGGAACTGGGCTACAGCGCGCTGGCGGTGGCCGACGAGTGCACTATGGCGGGCGCGGTCAAGGCGCACATGGCCGCCAAGGCGGCCGGACTGAAACTGGTGATCGGCAGTCAGATGACAGTGACGCCGGCCGACGGCAGCGCGCCGTTCGCGCTGCTGATCCTGGCCATGAACAAGGATGGCTACGGCAATTTGTGCGAGCTGATCACAGTGGCGCGCATGCGCGCGCCCAAGGGGGAGTACCTGTTGCGGCCCAACGACATCGCGGCGCCGCCGCCGGATCTGGCCGCGCTGCGCGGCATGCCAGGCTGCCAGCTGGTGCTGCTGCCGCGCTACGGCGCCGGCGTGGTCGAACTTGAACCACAAGCTGCCTGGCTGTTGCACTGCGCCGCCGGCCGCGCGCGCATCGCCATGACGCTGCATTTCTGCGCGACCGACGACGAGCACCGCGACGCGGTCGAACAGATCGCCGCGCAGTACGGTCTGCCGATCGTGGCCACTGGCGACGTGGTCATGCACGTGCGCTCATTCAAGCCGGTGCAGGACACCATGACGGCAATCCGCCATGGCCTTCCCGTGGACCAGTGCGGCCGGCTGCTGGCGCCCAACGCCGAGCAGCACCTGCGCCAGCGCCTGCGCCTTGCCAACCTTTACGCGCCGGCGGCGCTGCGCGAGTCTGTGCGCCTAGCCGATCTATGCAACTTCAGCCTCGACGAACTGAAGTACGAATATCCGCAGGAGATCGTACCGGAGGGTGAAACGGCCACTTCCTACCTACGTGCGCAGGCCTACCTCGGCGCCCACTGGCGCTTTCCCGCCGGGATTCCTGACACCGTGCAAGACCTTCTTGAAAAGGAGCTGTCGCTGATCGCCGAGATGGCGTACGAAAATTATTTTCTGACCGTGTACGACATCGTGCGCTTCGCCAGATCGAACAACATCTTGTGTCAGGGGCGCGGCTCCGCCGCCAACTCGGCCGTGTGCTATTGCCTCGGCGTGACCGAGGTCGACCCGTCGCGCGGCACCATGCTGTTCGAGCGTTTCATCTCCAAAGAGCGCGACGAGCCGCCCGACATCGACGTCGATTTCGAGCACCAGCGACGCGAGGAGGTGATCCAGTACCTGTACGCGAAGTACGGCCGCACCCGCGCCGCGCTAACGGCGGTGGTCACCTCCTACCGGCCGAAGAGCGTGCTGCGCGACGTCGGCCGCGCGCTCGGCGTGGACCTGTCGATCGTCGACAAGGTCGCCGGCGCCGGCAGCAGCTGGAGCGGGCAGGCCGACCTGCGCGACCGGATGGTGAGCTGCGGCTTCGATCCGGACTCGCAAGTGGCGCAAAAATGGGGCGCGCTCGCCGAGCACATGATGTCCTTCCCGCGCCACATGTCGCAGCACCCCGGCGGCTTCGTGCTGGCGCGCTCGAAGCTGTCGCGCCTGGTGCCGGTGGAAAACGCCAGCATGGAGAACCGCACCATCATCCAGTGGGACAAGGACGACATCGACGCGGTGGGACTGCTCAAGGTCGACGTGCTCGCGTTGGGCATGCTAAGCGCCATCCAGCGGACGTTGGAAATCGTCAGCACCGAGCGGGGTGAACGCTTCGAACTGAAGGACATCCCGGCCGAGGACGCGGCGACCTACGACATGATCAGCAAGGGCGACACCGTCGGCGTGTTCCAGATCGAGAGCCGCGCGCAGATGGCCATGCTGCCGCGCATGAAGCCGCGCACCTTCTACGACCTGGTGATCGAGGTAGCTATCATCCGGCCCGGGCCGATCCAGGGAGGCATGATCCACCCGTACCTACGCCGGCGCGAGGGCGTCGACCCGGTGGTCTATCCCAGCAAGGAAATGGAATGCGTCTTGGCGCGCACCTTGGGAATTCCTATCTTCCAGGAACAGGTAATGCAGATTGCGATGGTGGCGGCCGGCTTCACGCCCGGCGAGGCGGACCAGCTGCGCCGCGCGATGGCGGCGTGGAAGCGCAAGGGCGGCCTGGAGCATTTCGAAGCCAAGCTGATGAGCGGCATGGCGGAGCGGGGGTACACGGCGGAGTTCGCCGCCGGCATCGTGGCGCAGATACGGGGCTTCGCCGAATACGGCTTTCCGGAATCGCACGCGGCCAGCTTCGCGCTGCTAGCGTACGCGTCCAGCTGGCTCAAGCGGCACGAGCCGGCGGCGTTCCTCGCCGCCCTCCTCAACAGCCAGCCGATGGGGTTCTATTCACCGTCGCAACTGGTGCAGGACGCGCGGCGCCACGGCGTGGTGGTGCTAGGCGCAGACGTCATGGTCAGCGCCTGGGAGGCGGTGCTGGAAACCACGCATCCTGGCGTGCGCGGGGTGCGGCTCGGCTTCAACACCATCCGGGGCATGCAGCGCGAAGCCGCCTGGCGGGTCGAGGAGGCGCGCGCGGCCAGCCCGTTCGCCAGCGTGCACGACCTCGGCGTGCGCGCGGCACTCGACGAGGAACTTCTCAAACTGCTGGCGGCCGCCGACGCGCTGGCCGCGCTCACGGGCAATCGGCGCCAGGCGATGTGGGTCGCCGCTGGCAGCGCTCCCGACCGGGGCTTGCTGCGCGAGGCCGCGATCGCCGAAACGGAGCTGGAACTGGCGGCGCCCACCGACAGCGAAAACACGCTGGCCGACTACCAGAACCTCGGACTGACGCTCGGGCGACACCCGCTGAGCTACTTGCGCGAGCGCCTGCACGCGATGCGCCTGATGACGGCCGACGTCCTGCACCACTACGACGACGCGCGCCTGGCGCGCGGCTGCGGCCTAGTGACGGTGCGCCAGCGTCCGTCGACCGCTAACGGCACTGTGTTCATCACCCTGGAGGACGAGACCGGCAACGTCAACGTGATCGTCTGGCCGTCGCTGGTCGAACAGCAGCGGCGCGAGGTGATGGGCGCCCGGCTACTGGCCGTCTATGGTCAGTGGCAATCCAAGAATGGCGTGACCCACTTGGTGGCAAAGCGCTTGGTCGACCTGACGCACATGCTGGGCGAATTGAGCACGCGCAGCCGGGACTTTCATTGAGTTCCGGCTTTTCCGAGGACTTGGCTCCGCGCCTTGCCTGTGGCGGGTATTCAGCGTATTCTTTCCATAATTAACTCTGAATACCGCACAATATGGCTTTAAATGTAATGGCAAAAACCCCCTACGTTGAAGATCACGATCTGAAAAAAATGCTGAAAATCGCCGCCGTCAGTGGAGAGCTTCCAGTGCGCAACGTTCCTATGCTGCGCACGTTATACGGCACCGGCATGACGCTGCAAGAAATTGCCCGGTTGCCGATTAAAGCTTACCTGAGCGTGAATGGCGATGTACTGGATGAATCCTATGTCAGCGAAGACGTCGCTTACAACGGTACGAGCCGGCCCGTATTTTGGTCAAACAAGGAACTGATCGCCGCATTGGATGAGTACCTTGCCTACCGCATTGAGAACCGCCAGATGGTGACGACTCGCAAGGGTGCATACAGAGGTCTTGACCCTGATAGTCCTGTTTTTTTGACAGATGAAGGGGAGCCGTACAAGCTCACGAAGCGCAAGACGTCAGCGGGCACCATCAGCTATTCATGCGACTCACTGAGCCAGCTCTTTCGCAAGCTGCACATGCAAGCGGGAGTCAATGGGGCAAGTGCCACCAGCGCTCGCAGAACGTTTGCCGTGCGCCTGCATAACAAGGGCTATGACCTCAAGAGCATCAAGGTCCTGCTGGGTTTGAAGACTCTACGGTCCACGAAGAATTTGATCGACGCCGATCCTGTGCGCCTTGGTGCGATCGCTGCGGGGGTGTTTTGATGAAGGCAGCACAATTCGATGCAATTGCGGTTCTGATTAGCTCGCGTGAGCCAACTAAAAGTGCTGCGCGTCGGGTGCTCGTAGACGGCATTACTCCGGCAGATGCAGCCCGAGAGTTCGGCCTTCTCCCCCAGTCAGTCAGCAACACGCTACGACGCTTTCGGAGCGCGGAGGAAACGATTCTAACGGCATATGCACCGCGTAGAAATACCGCTTGACATACACGTTTAAAGGTTTATACTTTTAAACATGGAAGCGCAATATTTGCGCTATAAATCAAGGGGAATCACAGTGAGTTTTTGCACTCAAATGCGTCGCAAACTGGTGACGCGCAAAAGCTTCAACATGGGGACCGGCGTTTCCGTCGAAGTAGGCCAGGACTGGGTAACGGAACCCTGCAATGCTCCGATGTTTACGGACGTAGAAACGCAGCGCGGTACGTGCCGTAGCTGCGCGAACGGCTGGACGCATGAACACAACTTTCCAGTTGCCGCTACCGAAGTTGCGGTCGCAACCTGATAAGGGAAAATGTTCATGCCACGCGCTCACGTCCGCCTGTGCAAAAACCCGATCTGCGGCGGTGATCTTGCAGACAAGACGAATGCTTATGACGAAGTAGATGGAGAAATCGTAAGCCGTCCTGTGTGGAAATGCCGGTGCTGTGGCCAGGAGTCTAAGCGGATCGTGCGCAAGTCAGCGAAGGCAAAAATGATTGAGGCGAAACTGAACGCTTATGTGGCTTTGGCCCGAATGCAAAGGAACTGACCGTGCAAAAGACAAAAGGATTTTTCGTGGATTGGGATGGTAAAACCCGTCGTACCGACGCTCCTGGCTCCGGCTTGAGTTGTCGCGTTGTTGAACGTGGCCATACCGGCGTCGATGTGATTGATGCGGACGGTTTTGTCATCCATGAGGCCAGCTTCTTTCCAACGTTGGAAGCGGTTACTGCTGCCGGCGTCGTCGTTGAATTGGTTTAAAGGGAAAAGATGAAATACCTAGTCAGTGGTTATTGCATGGTGCCGATGAAGGCAGAAACGATGGTAGATGCCGAAACACCGGAGCAAGCATTGGAGATAGCTAAAGCCTTGTGGAAGAAGAACCCGCGAAGCTTGATCGTGCCTGGAACTGACGACGAAGGCGCAGCCTGCGACTGGCGCCCTTTAGCAGAAGCACACGAAGACTGAACTCAAGGAAATTCCCGCCGCTTTTTCGCGGAGACGGAAACGGTATAAACGATTTAGGAAAACCATGGCAGATCATAAATTCACGAAGGTGTTTTTTGCCGTTGAATTGGGCGGGCAGGCCTTCGGCGTCGAGCTGGGAAACGCCCAGCTACTACAACTGCTTCAACGCGCGGCCGAACTTTCGCCAAACGGCAGCTTGTCGCTCAGCCCACTGCCGAACCAGCGTATTTTCGAAGCCGTTTTCGAGAAGACTGATCAACACTAAACGCCGAGGACAACGCTATGTCGTCTTGTACGCTGACAACTCTCGCTAAACCTTGTCCATCGTGCCCCTGGCGCGTCAACCAGGACGCGACAGACATACCGAATTTTGATTTAAGTTTGGCAGAAATTCTTGCGAACTGTTGTCCGGATACCCGCAACATGGGACCAAACTTCGGTGCGAGCATGTTCGCCTGCCATCAGTCCAAGGATGGCGCCGAGATCGCATGTGCGGGCTGGATGGCAACCGTAGGCCATCGTCACCCTGGCGTGCGCCTAGCGGTCGCTTTGGGCCGTTTGGACGCATCTGCGCTGCGCCCTGGAACCGGCTGGCCAGATCTTCATCCTAATTACCAGCAGGTGCTGGAAAAACTCCGGGCAACTGATCCGGCCGTCGAACTGAATTGATACTGGAAAAGAGCATGCCACGAACCGTAGAATCTATTGTATCGAACCATCAAGCAGCTTCTGCTCTACGCGCAGCAGGAAAGCCGATTTGGTCTCGCAAGGTCGATATCAAAGCAATCCTCCGCGAGGACCAATCCAGCGAAGATCCGACAGTTATCGCGTTGAAGGCAAATCGAATTGCAAAGCTGTTGCGCAGTCATATCCCCGCGCTTATGTTTGATTGCAGCGATCCTGACTGCAACTATGATTTCGTCGATGCTGTAGAGATGATGGAAGAGTGCACGGTCGCGACACTTGCCAGCGACTTGGAGAACGGTGTCGAAGCCGTTGAGATGTTGAACGCCTGGCTTGAGACGGTTTATGACTGGGCCGACGCCAACCGCGTTTGGCTTGGCAACTAATACAAGGAAAAATTATGTCGCTAATCGCATTAGAAATGCCATATGCCACTGCTATGGACCATGAATGGGATGACCTGCTTGGAGCCGGCGGCCCGACACCCGGCCAAGAGCATGTGTTCGAATGCCTGCTGTCCGATCTACAGTGGCCAGCGGTACAGGCGAAGCTGGATGAAAAAAAGGTCCCGTACAAAGTGCAGCTGCCAGGCAGCGTCGAACGCGAGCCATACAACAATCCCACCTGGTAGGAAAAGAACGCATGAATCAATCGAACGAAGCCGCTCCACTGGACGCTGAAGGCTATCCAAAAGACACGCTATCCCCTTGCCCGGTGAAGCACTGGCCGAATCACCCAACGCATGCCTTGCGCGTGGTGGATAACAGCCAGGGTGAGGCGACGCCCTATACCACGCTGGCCTTTGAGTTTGACGGCGTGATGTATCGCCACGAGAACGGTGAAGCCGTGCTCCAGTACGTGGGCGACGCAATCATCAAACAGTGGCCGTTGAACTCTGCAACAAACGAGAAAGAACTGGTAGCACTCCAGAAAGCTGTCAACGTTGCGATTAAATTGACGACGCCTCCGCGTGATTTGCTTGGGCCTGCAACTACTGATATGAAGGCACGTGCTGATCTTGGGAAAAAAATAGCCGCTGCGATCTTTGCAATCGGTTCACCGCAGTACCAGGAAGGGTGCACTGCCTGCAACACAGGAAAGAAGCGCGACCAAAACCCTTACGAGCGGGGCTCGAATGACAGTCGCACTTGGGGAATGGGTTTCGACTTCGAGCACGAAGCCAACGTTGCTGACTGATCAAAGGATATGAACGTGAGTTTACAACGACCATTGAAAGACGTTGCAACCGGCGAGTTGCAACTCGAATTAGCGCTGCGCTCGGGGCCGCGCTACCAGTGCCAGGCCAGTGAGTGTCGCTCGATGGAGGACTCTCCCGCGCCATTCGATACATGCCCAGCATGTGGCCGTAAGGGCTTTTTGGGTGGCGGGTTCGAACGCAATACTGAGTCCGCACAGTGGAAGGCCTGGGAAGAACGTACCATCGCCGGCTACCGCGACAAAGCAGCTGTGTCCGCGTGAAGGAAATGAAGCATGCTTAAAGCGTTGAAGTATGAAATTCTGCGTGACGTTAAGGCTGGTGGGCCCGCTGTTCTGCTAGCCGTTCGACCGATCCGTGTTGCCACCATCATTAATGAAGCCTCATTCAATGAGGATCAGGTTTTAACGCATGCCAAAAACGTCTTCCTGGAGGATTACGTCCACGACTGGAACTGGGATGAAAAAAACGGTGGTCAGTTCCGTTATTTCTCCAGGGTGGCTGAAAGTGCAGACGTGTTGATCGTGTACGAAATCGACGCCAACTTTAATCCACCGTCGAAGTTCGACCCGATGACCGGTAAATCGTTGATCGGCGCATAAAGGAATAAACCATGTATACACAAATCACAGGAATGATGGAAGCCGAGGATGCCGCTGACGCTTTGGTCTTCCATGCCACCAATATCGCTGACGCAATCAAGCGCAACGACAACTGCTTTTTCGAGAGCCGTGAAACCAGTCTGAAGGCCGTGCTCAAGTTACTGGGCCAGTACGTGCAGCAAGATCGTGCCGCCAAACCGGCCGACTCACAACCAGCTGCCGTCGCAGCGTAACGCCCGGGAAAATAGTCGTATGAGTATCAGTCTCCATCTGTATTGCGCCGCCACCAATGAGTGCGTAGAGGCAGTCATCATAGGTTCGCGGCCGCTGGCACGCCTGCAACCTACTGCGATGGGTGCCTTTCTTGCATATCACTCCAATCTGGAGGCTAAAGGCGCGATGGACTTCTCCCTGCGAAATATTGATGACCATGCGCTTGAAGAGTCCATAATTTGGGACGATGAAAATTACCGTGATCTGCTGAGCCGCAACCCAGCAGCGGCCAGCGCCCAAACCGAATTAGAGAACGCGCCCAGTGGTGGCATTTGGACCCTTATTCAGCTCTCTTCGGAAGAATAGGAATTCGCAGCAATGTTTGAAGGACGCACGTACACGCAGAACAGCGGCTACAAGGGCTGGGGAATCCGCTTCGGCGACCATGATGGCGGCGTGGCCACGACAGCCTACAGCTACAGCATGTCAGAGGCCGAGCGGTATGAGATGGCCCGGCGCATTACTGCCGCGCTGAACCTGACCCGCTTCTTGAGCATCGAGCAGCTGGAAAACATCGCGCCGATCGGCGCACTGAAGTAAAGGAAATTATCCATGACGAACTTGGTGGAAATCAATGGTCACTGTAATGAATCGCCACTTGCGCTGACTCCGGTATCCGAGCAGGGTATTCGAGCGCTGTTCGAAGGATTGGCGGCGGTCCACGATACTTTGGTTTTTAGTGCCCCTGCAAAAGCTGCAATCGCGATCACGCCAAGTCTTTTTTCGTTACTGGTGCAGTACTGCGGCGCTGATCCCCGATTTGATAGAGTGATGGCTAATACCTGGCCAATGGAATATCGAACCATGCAGGATCATCACATACGCACTGACGAGGAGCAGTTTGAGGTTCGGAGCAAGACCAAACCGTCGATATTCTCGCGGCTCCTGGGTAGGTCTTAAATTCAAGGAAAAGTGGCCATGAACTACAAGCTTGCACCTGGCGTCGCCTACTGCATCGGCTGCGGTTGCCAGGATCATCACGCATGCGAAAATGGCTGTTGGTGGCTTAGAGTAGATTATGAGGTCGCCTCCGGCGTATGCAGCGAGTGTGAAAAGCACGTCAACCGTTGGGATGCTGGTGAGCGCTGGCGTAATACTCAAGCTCCGGCTGACATCGCCGGTCAGAACATCGCACATGTCGTTCAGGAACGAATTGCTGGCCGGCTTGACGGCGAGCAGTTTCAACAAGCCTTGCAAGCACTCAATGGTATGAGTAAAGAGGAATAGATGAAGATTGATTTAGGAATGGTGCAGCTGGAAGTTGGTGCGGGCGGGGAAACCGAAGTGCAATACAACGTCACGTTGGTAATGGTAAATGCAGCGTTGGCGGAAGCTCGCCGGTTGAAGCTGAGCATCGCTGAATCCGACATGCACAAGCTGCTCCAAGCTGCACTCACGGCGGGATAGGAAAAGACCAGCATGCCTTTTACCCATCAAGACCTTTGCAGCCTGGCCGTAAACTGGCTCCAGCGCGCACCTGGTCGAAGCGGCCCGGCGTGCCAAGTGGCCTTTTCGGAAGCCAAAGGCGGCTGGAACGGCGAGATTCCAGATGCCATCGGATTCAGAACGGCGGCTGAAGATGAAGGCTCCGTGGTTGTGGAGGTAAAGGTTAGCCGCAGCGACTACTTGGCAGATCGCGCCAAAGCCCATCGGCAAGATGGTGCAGCGGGCATGGGCCTCTACCGCTACTTCATGGTTCCAGAAGGCATTATTGCTGTGCACGAGCTGCCTCCGCGGTGGGGACTAGTTGAGGTAACACCCAAAGGCATTTTGCGCGTCCTTTCAGGCCACGTGACAGTCAAGCGCGCAGAACAGCCGGCTTGGCGACATGAGCGGGCCATCAGCCGCGAATGGTTGTTGCTGGCCTCGATGCTGTCCAGGGTGGGTAACGTCGAGGCGATGCACACCGAGCTAAAGAGGGTCAAGAACGAACAGGCACGGTTGGCGAGGGAACTCGATGCGTTGCGCGCGCGCGAGCGTGCAAACATGCTCAGCCGAGCCGTCGCCGGCATCGATACGGCACAACCATTAATCGCCCGACGCAAAGCTGCGTAGGACTGCAAGAAAAAGACCGGCGCAGACTGGCGGCACCGTAACGACCAGAAGCAAGCGAAAAAGAAGGAGCTAATCAATGCTGCAGACAGTAATCACACATCTCCTCGCTGTTGGACTGGAAGTCCATGAGGTTTCCGGCGCGTCCGGATTCGTACCCGGTTGCCGCATTGTGTCTGGAGCTTTGCATGTCGATCCAAGTTGCGCGCCGTCGGCGCTGCTGCACGAGGCCGGCCACTGTGCCATAGTGCCGGCGAGATTCCGGGGATTTATGTCAGACAATTTGTCCATCGGCATGAAACGCATGTTCGACGAACTGAATGCTATGAACCTAGATCCTGACCATCCACTTGAGCGAGCAGCCATTCAGTGCAGCGATCCGGAAGCGACGGCCTGGGCGTGGGCGGCCGGTTTGGCGATCGGTCTGGCGCCGGATAACATCATCTTGGACGAGGAGTACAACGGATCGGGAGCGGAGATCAGGTCAATGCTTCAGACAAACCAGTATATCGGTATCAACGGTCTGGCGCACGCCGGGATGTGCAAACGTGGAATTTGGGTTGCTGAGGATATTCGCTACCCTAAAATGGAGCACTGGCTGCAAGCGGCCTAATTCAAGGAAAAGACATGCAGATAATCAACGCGACCCCACCAGCCGACTTTCCGGCCCAAGTCATCGTGGCGCACGATGCGAAATTCGCAGCAAGTCACCCGAATGACGTGTACTGGTTGCGTGTTAAAGGCGTCGGCGCTGACGTTCGCGCTCACCAATTGACCGGCGCCATCGGGCCTGGCCACGCGCGTCAAATTGCCCGCACGATGGGTTTTGAGCCGACGCACTGGACGCTGCCTGGTGATGGCCGCGCCTATTTGTTCTGATCAAGGAAACGGCAGATGTTTGATCACGTACAAAGCGAACTGAACGAGCTGCTGGCTATTATCCAGGAGACCGCGTATATCCGTGCAGGCCTGGCGCTAGATCCTACGGCAAAACGGTCTGAGGCAACGATGCAAGAATTTGCCCGCAAAGAAGTTCGGAAGGTCGATCTGATGATCAAGTACAACCTGACAAACAATATCGTATACGAGCAGCGCGATGCGCAATCTGCCGCATAGAGGAGAACTGATTATGAAATCTAGCGTACCAATTGATCCGGCAACCATCCGTGAGAAGGATAAAGTCAAGCTGATCGCACTCTACGGTCGGGTATGCCCGAACGACGTACTCACAAGCGACGATCCGCGCCGCGATTGCATTGCTGCCGAGATGCTTGATATCGGCTTGGCTAATTCGTCCGACTCGGCGTTGCAAGTTATCGCCTGGTGGGACCCTTTGATCGAGAACTTAAAGCCGATAGTTGCAAGCGTCCGTCGGTCCTTCCGGAATCTGAAACTGGAAGGCCACTACCGCGCTTGAGCTTGAGAGGACAACGCCCAGTAGCACCCCGCGGGCCATGGGGCATTGAGAGGACTGGGCGAGGTGTCTGGTCAGCGAGGGGAAAACAGCGTGGCGACACAGCGAAAAATTTATGATCTGCCGTCAGACGGCGGCCGGTTTTATATTAAGGTCGTCAGTGCCAAGCGAGGTAGAACTTTACGCAAACGCGGCATATTAGTGCTGCCTGCAGGCAGAACGGAAACAGGCAAGGTGCTCTACTGCTACCGCCGATATATTTGAATGGAAAAAGCGCCCTAGTGGCGCCCGCAACCGGCCGGCAGCCGATGGAGTAGTGATGAATGCCAATTGAACCCCTCACGTATGAGCAGTCGGTCCGGCTCGCTGTTGTTACGATCCGCGAGGCCTTGAAGCTTGGCCCAGAGCGTTCTAGCGTATCAACGACCGAACGTATCCTGGTCGCGTTCGCTGCCTGTGATCGCTCGTTGTGGTTGCCGGAATCGACGTCGACCACAGCGAAGCTTTGGCAGCAACTGGATGATCGCCAACGCGAAGCACTTACGGTCTACCTCAAAAGCTAATCGCAGACAGAAAAATTCCGGCGCGGCTTGGCGCCACCGAACCGGCCGGTAGTCGGTAATTTGAAAGGCCGCTCTCAGCGGAGATATATGTATAAAAAGATTGGTGATTTGATGTACCAGAAGAAAAATCTGGAAGAAACCGTTCAATTCTGTAAAGCACGCAACGCAATAATTTCTGGCACTTCAGAAGACGAACTCGTTAAGGAATTTCTTCAGGAGGTCGAAAAAAAATCTGGAGGACTAGCTAACAGCGATCTGGATAAACACGTAGGTACAATGAACGTCGCTTTCAATTCCTTTTACGTCATCGACCCGTTTTTCCCAAATCAACAAACGCTACCAATGGAACCAGGCGTTGAACCGGGCACACACGTTATCAATTTCTTTGTCCGATTGGGAAGGAAACCACTTTCGGCCACAGGTGAGTAGGCCAAGGTGAGCACGCATTTCCCAAGCCCAGGCGGCGCAATGCGGCTCAATTACAACGTGAAGTCTTAGACAAAAGATGCGCTACTGCGTCCGCTGCAAAATTCCCGGCGCCCTGGGCGCCCCGCACCGGCCGGCGCCGGCAAGGAAGAATCATGTTAGAAAAAACTGTAGACGTAGCTTTCTCATACTGCTTCGGCGTGCTGGACGTATTTTGTGCGTTCTTCGAGCGCACGCACGCTGTTGTTGGGTTAGGCATTCCAATGCTGTTCGTAATCCTGGTGCATGCGTACCTGCCGGCTTGGGTAGCGGCAGCGATTGCGGTGTTTGTCCTCGCGCCAGCGGCGGCCGCTATGGGCATCGTGTTGGTTGAAGGTTTGCTTCTCACCCGTCGCCGCTAAATGTCATCGGAAATCGCACAGCAGCACGCACGGCCCGCATTGACGGGCCTGACGCAATGAGAAGGCCAGCACTGTGCTGGCCAGCGAGGACAAACCAAATGAGTGCAACGAACGCAAGCCGTGCCTACCGCAAGTTCAAGCGCGCGACCAACGGCCTTTTGAAGCGAAACGGCGCTGCCTACCTGGTGGCGGGTAAGCGTGGGGATGATGAAGCGTCGAAGTTTCTGCGCAGCCTGGCTCGGACGGTAGCTGACCAGATCCGCAGCGAAGCCCTGGCCTAATCGGAAAAGATTAGCCATGCTACTCCAGCCAAAACCCGCTTTCTCTGCGCCGTGCAACCACTACGGCCTGTGCTGCAAGGAGCCGCTGTGCGAACTGGGGCAGCTGGCTTTCCCGGGAGCGTCAGTGCCGTGTCCTGGGCTGGATGTGCGCGACGACGTCGCCCTGTGCAGCCTGGTCATCACTGAGGCAGATACCGGCATGGAGCCGATGTTGGCAAAGTCGCTGGGTATTGGGTGCGGGTGTTCGATGCCGGACAAGGATACGACCGAGGCTCAAATCAAAGAGTTCGATCGTGTTTCGTTCATCAAAATTTACGGCCGCGCTCGCCAGGTGGCTTGAGCAAGGAAATTACTGAAATGGTCGATTCCCAATTTAGTTTTGCCGAAGTGCCGCAGGAACCCCGCGCCCGCTGGTTTGTAAAACGCGGAGCAAGGACTCAATACGACCGCGGATTTACGACGAAGGACTCCGCCAGTACCTGGATAAATGCATTCGGGCCCAGGCTGGACTGGCGAACTGGCTACTTGTTTCAACTGCGGGGTGACGCAGTGGAAATGAGCATCGTAGACCGACTCGGCAATCGTCCCGACTCAGTCAGACGCCGAGCGGTATGAGATGGCCCGACGCATTACTGCCGCGCTGAACCTGACTCGCTTCTTGAGCATCGAGCAGTGACTGGTTCATCTTCAACGACCGCAAGAAACACGGCGTGTCGCCGGCGATAGGTCGTTCGACGTTCGTGGGTTGGGCTATCCCTCTTCAACCTCTATGATCGGAAAATATCGTGCGTGCACAAGACATTTATACATTACTGGTCTTGGCCATCAACCAAGCATGTGACTGTGAGGGCTTTATGGAGGTTTGTGAGGTTGCTGAGCACAATGGGATGCGCGGAGGCCGGGTGACAGCCTTTAATGCACTCAAGTACGAATATACGTACTCCGATTCCGACGGTAATATGGTACTGCTCAACATTCGTTCGTATGACCCAAGCGGCCCCTTCCAAAACATACCCGATATTAATCGGCTTACAGTAAAGCTCGTTATAGGAGGTCAAGATATTGCGATCCACGATAGGCAGTATTCTGACTGAGGAGAACGTAATGGTGTGTCTGGGATCACAGCACGACCAAATCGTAAAAATCGCTTTCGATGTTCGTATGGCGATCGAGGCTTGTAAACCGGACGAACTGCCTTGGAGAACTTTTCCAAAGGGTGCTTGCGGCGATACTTGTTTGGTTCTCGGACAGATACTTCATGAGGCAGGCTTCAAAGGTGCCGAGTACGTTTGTGGTAACAAGTACCGGGATGATGGAAAGCCGTATTCGCACGCCTGGCTCCGATACGATGGACTAATCATAGACATCACTGCGGATCAATTTCCGGAGGTCGGATCGAAGGTAATTGTCATCCGCGAAAGTGACTGGCACAAACAGTGGGAAGAAGACCGTCCAGAATCAGGAGTACTTCAGGATTACGGAGTAGCTAACGTACAGCCCCTCTGGGAACTCTATTGGATATTGAAGCCTCAGTTGGATACTCCGCCCACAATAGCGCCTTTGGCCCACACGACGAACCCCGGACGTTGAGAAGGTCCAGATATCGCCGGTTCGCCGTGCGCGGCCGCCGCAGTGGCCAACGCCACGTCGATGGCGTGCGCATGCTGTTGGCGGCGCCTGGCCGGCGCCACCACGTTCCTGCAGCTGATCATCGGCCGGTACCGCGCCAGCGCCGCCGACGCGCCGCACGCGGCTGCCGCGGTGGCCAGCACCTCGTCGACGGCGTGCTCCAGCTGCTGGACGGTGCCTGGCCGGCGCCACCCGGTCCTGCAGCTGATCATCACCCTGCCCCTCCCTGGCGCCGCCGGCGCGCCGCGCGCGGCCGCCACACTGGCCAGCACCACGTCGACGACGTGCGCATGCTACTGCCGGCGCTTGGCCGGCGCCATCCAGTTCCTGCAGCTGATCATCGGCCTGCTTCCCGCCGACGCCCCCGGCGCGCGCACGCAGCCGCCGCGGGGGCCAGTACAGGTCGACGGCGCACACCAGCTGCTGCACGGCGCTCAGGGGCAATTGTTGATGGTTACCGTTCGGGCTGCAACAAAACTGATTTATAGGGACGCGCGAGAACGTCGTGATGTATGACACCCTGTCCATCAGCAAATGCAATTTGCTGACCGCCATAGAGCGTATAGGTTTCGGTAGTGCCGTTGGGACGAGTGATGGTGATGGTGTCGCCGATGATAAACGTGAACATGATTACTCCTAGAATTGCACGGAGTCAGACCATTCCGACCCCGTGTAATCTATTTATGTTGTAGTCACGATTGGCGAACAAGTTCGTTAATGCTACTTCAGCGCGTCGCCGTTGCCCGCTTGTGCTGAGCAGCCAACTCAGGCATAAAGTCCTTATTGAGGGATGCTTGGTAGACGGCACCGAGCAATGCATTTGTCTTTTGGGTCTCCATCAGACTCTTTGACATAAGGCTGGCCATCTGTGCGGAAATCTGCAATTGCTCTCGTTGAAGAGTAACCGCGTCGCCGGAACCAATCTCCTTAATCCACTCAGGGTTGTCGTAGCGACGCGCTGCATCAATGTACTGCAATTGGTGGAGTGAAATACCCTTTGATTGCCAGTCAGGGGCCGCTTGGGGGAGGTGCTTTGCAAGATAACGCGAAGCGGCACCGCCTCCTTCCTGCATCGCCTGCAAAATCGGGATCGTCGCTGCGTACTTCGTACGATTACTTGTCCATTCTTCAATCGGGCGCATCGCCAAATCAACTCTTGCCTGAAAGCTATCGCGAAGCGCCAGATACCTCCGCCCTTCATCAGTCTGGGATTCGACCTTTGTCAAATCACGCAGCTGGACTGGTGCCGAGAGGTTTCGCACATATGCAGTCGCCGCTGCCAGCTGCTTCTCGTTAAAGGACAGCGATACCTTACCCTGATCGGCTTTTGTTTGCGCCCCGTCGAACACGGTTGAAGCACGGATGTCTGCGTCAGGTAGGCCAGTAGATACGGCAGGGTTCGTACCAGCCCAGGTACACGATTGCGCACGCACCTTACCGCTGGCGTATGCCTCGCACGCGCCACGCTGCGCCATCACAGCTTGTACTTCAGGCGGTGGAGCAAATTCGTCATTGCGCGCGATCGCTACTGCCTTGTCCATCGATGGTGAACCAGTCGACGGCCTCCCTCCTCCACCGCCAGAGCCGCGCGGGCCAAAGGCACCACCACTTGAACCGTTGAAACCCGGATTAACCCTGTCAAAACTCGGATCAGACAGGCCGCGAGATGCATTGGCGCACGGGTCAAGCGGCATGCGCGTGGATTTCTCCAGCTCGTATGCCTGCTTTGAACGCTCAACGTCGATGTTGCGCTCAACCTGGTTCTGATTTGACTCCGCAATTTGATTGGCAACTTTAGCCGAGTTGGCGCTCATTGTGTTCTCAATGCGCAGTAATGCCTGCATCACCGTTGTGAATCCCGATGTGACCGCGGCAGTGGTGCCATTCACAGCTACCGTTGTCAATTTGATCAATGGTGCCAATATCCCAGCATCGCTCAGCGCAAACGAAGGGGAAGATATTGTAAAGGCGGAAAACACTGCAACCGCCAAAATCGTCTTTTTGTATTTCATCTCATCCTCACGGCATGATCATATTTTTCAGCGAATCCCACGTGTTTGCCACGTAGTCAGCAGCCTTATTTGTCAATGATGGTGGGTTTGCCACTGATGTAGCCTGTTGAATTGCGCCACCCACACCACCCTTAATAGCATCATTGAGCGTACCAGGAGACACACCGGGGATAGAAGCGCCATTGATCGCGCTGTTAATACCTTGCGTGGCCTTCTGATTTACCTCCTTGATCTTGTCGGACAGTTCTTGCGATAACTTTTGGCACGCTTGATTAGCTAATTTGGTAACCATCGCCGACGCACCAGGCGTAAATCCGAACGAGGTCATGTCGAGTGCAGAGAGCTGGTCAAGGCAGGATGCCTTCACTATTCGTGATGCCTGCTGCACGGCATCAAGGCCAGAGGACGAGCGGTTGTACTCGACCTGTCGCACTTGCTGCTGGATGGATTGCATGTCCGACCGAAATTCAGAGCAACTGGCAGCGATTGCAAATGATGTGCTATGCACATAAAACAGAACAACAAACGGCAAAAAAAATCGGCGTTTCATTTTGGGACCTTTTGTAATAATGCGTCAGTGTCGCACGGAAACATTTCTCGCGCTACTGGGGATGCCCGGCCTTAGGCACTTGCGGTTCAACGTTGGGAGCCTGTAAAGAACCGTCGAAACCAGAAATTCCCACTAAATCCGATAGAATATCGATCGTAACAGTCCGGGTTTTTTGAAGGACTTCCGGTAGACTTTTTGTTGCTCGAACGAAGCGGGTCTCAAAGTCAACTTGGGATATCTCCTGACCAGCGCGAAACCAATCCATGACTCGCTGAGTCCTAGAAACATACTCGGCCCTATAAATTTCGGATGCTTGCCTTATCCAAGATTGCATCACCGTCGTTCGTTGGTCATTTGATAGGACCGGAGCAAATGACATCTCCGACAAGAATGTGTTGATGGCCTCAGCAAAATCCGCTTGCATAGCAGCCACGACCTCAGCTTTCTTGCAACCAAACGTAAAGGCTAGTCCCTTACCGTTGCACAGCCGTTCATCAGTTACACCTTCGAAAAATCGCAGCATCGCTTGGTGCATCGACAGTTGAATGCGTGTGTGCATCGTCTCAGGCGAATCGACTTTCAAATAACCGACTTTCTCCATCATCCGTTTGGCATGATTCGTATGGCTTGACAAGAAACCAGGATCTGAGAACGCAGACGACACGGTCCGAACAAAGTCGTCGACATGTGCCTGTTCATTCTCGCTGCTGGATTTTTCCCATATCCTACCGACTATATGCGCCAGCAGTGAGTTTAGCTCGACGCGCTCATAAGCCTTGGCTTCCGGGCTAACGGCGAGCCGCTCAGCCATGACCTTTGCCAGAGCATCAGTCGACGCGATCATGAAGTTCAACGCCACTTTGCGCTCAGTCAAGCTAGCATTCGTACCCGGCCGTTGGATAATGCCCAACATCAGTGGGCTCATGTGGTTCAAATACCGGATCGATACCCTTGCATCCGTCCAGGCCGGCGAGAAATCGACCTTGGAATCGTCTGCGGCAGAGCGAAAGTGCCGCTCAAGCGCATCACCGACTCCCCCCCCTACCTTGGACTCGGTCACGCCGCCTGCGACTGGAGTTGCTCGTACAGTGGCCATTGTTTCAACTCCTTGTCTTCTGCCTGTTGCAGCGCGTTTCGCTGATCACGCGACATACCCTGGAAAAAATCGAACACTGGAGTGATATTAATAATGCCAGGCTTGCCCATACCCAGAACATCGCGTGCTGATTCTGCCAGTGCAGCCAAACGCAGGCCATCTTCCAGCACACCACCAGTTGACGGCGCCGCAGAAAAACACTCACCGAGTAATCCTGCACGATCTGGAATGTATGAGAAGCCGCAGCGGATATCCGGAATGGTCAACGTGCGCATCAGCTTGCGTTCAGCCATCCGGCCGAGCAACGGCATAAAGCCCTGTGCCGAGAAAATTTCATCGGGATAAACGATGCCGCCATCGAGCCAGTATGTCGTCCGCTGGTCTTCAGGCAGATCATCGCGCTCAGCGGTTGCGAGCAGTGCTTCCATAATATTCAAAGTTTTTTCTCCAAGTTGACCTGCCGAGGCGACGCCCGGCCAGTATTGTTTGCAGCGACGACGTCGCGGACCAGCCCTGACCTAAACGTTCGAATAACTAGCCAATTCGAGAACATCTCCGTGTTCGTCCCAAGCATCTAACGAGGAACCCTGTCCTATGGTATCCATCCCCATCGCACGCATGAACCGGTCAAGGCCACCACCAGTACGCGATGCAGAGCGAGACAGGTACTCGCAAGCGACTTTAAGTTCGCACGGACGCTCAAGAAAAGCAGCCTGAAGCACTGGAACGACCATCACCGACGCGTCGACGATCTGAACCCAGGACTCCAGATTGGACGAGTCCATCACCCAAGCCAACGTCTCGTCGTAGCGATCATTGCCAGGCGCCGCAAGGTCAGAAGCAACGTCGGCAATCATCTCGACGAACATCATCCCTCGACCGCGCTCGGAAAAC
The DNA here is from genome assembly GCF_001758625.2 of Janthinobacterium sp. HH102. NCBI lineage: Bacteria > Pseudomonadati > Pseudomonadota > Betaproteobacteria > Burkholderiales > Oxalobacteraceae > Janthinobacterium > Janthinobacterium sp. HH102. The sequence continues at coordinate 18,295 of NZ_CP062063.1, read as the reverse complement.
GCGTCTACGCCCTCTGTGACCATTAGTTCGGCAGGGAACTCTCTATCGTTAAACGTTGTTTTCGGCATATCGTTACCTTCAGGCATTGGCCATAAGACGCGGTGTGGCTGCTACCATCAAACGTAAGGAGCGCAAGGTGTCCTTCAGCAGTTGGTCGTATCGTTCTGGCGCGATGCCCAAGCGATTGCACGTCACGTCGCGCGCCTCCTCAGCAACGTACCGTGCGCGAAACACAGCTTTCTGCTCATCCGGCAGTTCGTCCATGGCGCGCACGGCGACCGACAAGCCTTTGTTGATGTCACTCATGAAGGCGCCCGATCAGTTTGGACGGCCTGGTGCCATCTCGTCCGGGCCATTTTCTTCACGCTCCGTCACCGCATCAGCCATTTCCTGCGTCAATCGCATTTTCACCTGGGATCGCAGAGCATTGATCTCCGACAGCGAACTGGCGGCGACCTTTTCCGACATCGGGGCCTTCTTGTCCAGAATGCTGGTGAGCGCGGCTACAGTAGTCGGCAGCGCTTCGGCACCAATCCGATCGATCTGCTTGAGCATGGTGGCGACTACGACCGGGCTGCAGCCGAGTCCTTGACCACTCAGTCCAATGGCGCGGCGTGCGCCGTTCAGCGTCCTCATCGTTTGCTCCGTATTCATGTGGTTACCTTCGAAATAGTTACGGCTATACCGTTTGTTAATTTTGGCCTACCCGAGACGACGTGGTTGCACTCCGACCACTTGCCTTGCGCTTTTTCACGTCATCAACCACAGCTGTCACAAACTTGCGAATTACAACCAAGAAGTGTTCCGCTGAAATTTCTCCGCGCTCAATCCGCCGGCAAAGCATTTCCCATTTTGCCGTTAAACCAACGCTTTTCAACTCTGCTGGTAGAGCAGCTTCAAGCATCGCGCCGGCTTCGGTCAGCAGCACCACTGTGGCCGGGCGCCCTTCTACTGCGCCCAGTTCACGCACAAGTGATTTGTTACGTACCAAATCGACAATGCCCTCGCTGCGTGTACGTGCTGTGCCAATCCCATTCGTCGCATCAAGTACCACGGCGTCAGCTTCATTTTTGGCGTGGCGAGATGCAAAAAGCATGTCACCAAGCAAGCTCGCCTCAGTGTACCTTGGCGGCGGTTTGCTCTGTGTAACATCCACCCGCGCCGATACGGCGCCTATGATCACGCCGACCCTGATCTCGCTGATGTTAACAGGCTTGTTCAAACAACCTCCGTTGAATGTTCATCTTCCAAGTCTGTCTCATGTGGCAATGCGGCCAAAGGCTCATCGTCAACATCCATCTCTGGCGGTCCAGGTTCCGTCTCAGTCCAACCGTAGCGCACCACCTGCGTCGAGTCACTAGCAAACAAATCGTTCCCGAACACGGCTTCAACAGTTGTCACGTCATATTCGAAGTCGGGATAGAACTGTGCGGCGAACCTATTCGTGATCATTTCGAAGACTTCTCGCTCAGTGGAGTTCAGCTCACGGCCTGATACGGGGAGCGTTCCTAAAGGCACAATCGCATGATGCTCATTCTCACCTATCTTCCCATCGTCAACCGAGTATGGTCGCGTGCTCGCGTTAGCTCCGCGCATAATCTTTCCAAACATGGGAGACAATCCCGCCATGATGGCGCGGGCCTCCAACAACATCGTCTCAGGTATGTAAGGGCAGTCTGTACCGATATACGAGATGAGACGATGCTTCAGATATAGATTGTGCATCGCTTCAGTTACGTCTTCCATCGGGATACCCAGGCGCTGGCATGCATCCATTTCAAGGGTGGTTTTTGTATATGGCATCGGTGGCGCTTTTCGTTTGCGTCGCACTGCCGCCTTGTTGTACCGGCCCTCTAAACCGCCGTTTATCCGCTCCACAATTGAACGTGCAACTGATTCTCGCGTAATCCGTCCTTCTGCATCAAACCCTTCAGATGCAGTGGCGCCTTGCCGTGCTTTCCACCGTAACTCGGTTCCATCCTGGAGAGTGATCACCGGCGTAAAGAAATCAATCGGCTCAAATGCAGTGATTTCATCTTCCCTCTTCTTTACTAACCATAAAATTGGCCCTTTTAACCGTCCAACTGCAACCGATTTTTCGCCCAAAAGTGACTGGTAGGCGCGGGACCCATTAAAGCCCAGCAGCCAATCCCCTTCTTGTCGAGCGCGAGCTGCCTCCCCGGAAAACTGCCACCGTGGTAAAGCGTTGGGAGTCAAATTGCCGAACGCCTTTTCCAAGGCGGAAGGATGCATATCCGCGACTGCCGCGCGAAGCACATTTGCTCCTGATGGATCAATACTGAGAACACGAAACAACTCATCCATAACCAGTTGCCCTTCGCGCCCCTTGTCGCCAGCATTGATGATGATGTCCGCAGTCCGCAACTCTCGCTCGATAGCGACAAATAGCGAGTCCGGCACAGGTGCGCCGTCCCGCATCATCATCGACCCGTCCTCATTCCGGCGCGGCCGAGGCATACGCATGTGAACAGGGGGTAATACGGGCAGATATTCCAAAGGATCGACCCAATCATGCTCAGGAGTCAAATAATGGTCAATTGGAGCCATTTCGACCAAATGACCGTTTGTATAACCGACGAAATCGCCGTTCGGCAGTCGATAGCCGCAGTCTTCGCGCTTGGCCCGGCCGCCCTGCTGCTTAGCAAGGAAGGAGGCAACTTCCTTTGCTACCGCCCCCTTTTCGACCAGGATCACAGTTCGAGGCATTTCTTTTTTTTTCCAAGTATTGTTGCGTACGATGGCTATGGTACAAGAAGAAATGCCGAATTGAAAGCGCACTACTTCTCGTACACGAATGAATTATGCTGATGATCGAAGAAAGCCAAGGTATTTCCGGCCTCCTCGCTTCAGGCAGCCCGTGATTGAAGCACCGCCCCGTCCTCGTCCTCGCCCCCATCAGAATCTAGACCACTATCATCCTCATACTCGTCTCCATCTCCACTTAAGTGCAGGCGTTGCATTTGGCGACGCATCAACTGCGATTCGTATGCGGCCTCCCGTAACGCTCGCGACTGTTCTCGTGTACGCTCAGTCACTGCCATGGCCAACAAGCGCATTGCGGGCGAAGTTGAAAAGAATTGACGTGTCTCAGTTGCGCGCATCACTTGGCGGGTAAAAACTGCCAGTTTATTGCGGATTTTCTCGTCACTCTCGCGGTTACCCTCTTCGTCTGTAAAACGCAACAATACACGCACCGTTGCCGCTCCCGGCTTCCCTCGCTCAATCTTGACGACTTCGGCCCCGAGTTCCTCATTAATGGCACTGGCCAGAGCCGACTGCTCATTACGATCGAGGCGTGACTTTCGGATCCTGGCTCCCACTCCCGATAATAGGTGCTCAACCTGACCGGTATTGCGAACATCCCGCCGCTGATTCAACTCTTCCTGACTTAAATCCTCCTGTAGGTCATTTTGCCAACTCGACCGGACCGGCAACCAATAGATCGATACATCGGCATTTTTTGAGTCGGCCGATGAATGCAGCGCTCGACTCTCCAGGTTAGAACGCAGGAAATCTTGCCAGTACTGAGCATTCTTCGACGGAGGACGGTTTAACGCCGACCAGGTCGAGCAGAATAGGGTTGTCACGCCTTCAGGCGCTAGTTCGACTGGAACTGTCGAGTAGATTGATTCCTTCGTCATATTTGGACGAATGTTAATGACTCGGCGCGGTGCCTCTGCCGGCATCTGCAGCACGGCGCCGGCGCCGATCTTGTGCTTAGCTGCGATAGATGCAGCGCGGAACAAATTCCCACAAAGAACATAGCGCTTTGAAATGTGCTCGCGCTCAAGGAATGAATTGAACTCCTCAGGCACCTCTCGACTCAAAAGCCCGTCGTCAATGCTCGCAGCACCAGGCAACCAAGTATCGAGGCCGATCAGTTGCTTCTTGTAGAGATCTGCCAAGGTAAAGCGATGCGGCGCGGCAAACCCCGCCATTTGGATCGTTACCACCCAACGTGCAAGATTTGTTTCGCGCCCGCGCGGTGGTAGCGTGAGGGAAGTCACGGCCCCCCTCACTACTCGCTCTTCCCCGATGCCGAAGTGTCGCTCACGCACTACAACGTACTGACCGGGCATGAGATGCTGAAGGTGAGATAACACCCAGTTACGCCTGCGCTCAATCGCCTGAGTCGGGGTGATCAACAGATTTCCGTTTTCGTCGGCTGTGCGCGATGGATCGACGGTAACATCAGCTCCCTGGCGCGCCGCTTCCGATGACCGCATCATCAACAACATCGCATCGAACATTTTCTCGACGCGGTCACGCAGACCTGACGGCACCATACGAAGAGCACCCATCATTGGGCCGACCACATTTTCACCAGCCGACTTGTAGATGGCAGCTGTTTCCAGATCAGCTACGAAATCCGGCACCTGCCGCGCTGTACGTGCCGCACGGGATTCGAAGAACATCCGGTGCGTGTTGTTTTCAATCTCGGCTAATACATCGTTCCATTTGCGTGCTGTGATCATCGTTCGCGTGGTAATAGTCTGTAACTCCACCGCTTCGTCAAACACCGAATCAACGTCACCATGATCATTTAACCGAGCGGGCAGTAGATCCTCTGAACCTGTAATTGCAGCCGCGTCCCAATCCGCCATATTCAGGACGTTGGTGCGCAGAGGGTTAATGCCCTGCTCGTTCAGCTCTGCAACCACCTCGTTAAAGTTGAAAGTGATCTCGTGATAAACGACTCGCGATTCTTTGTCTGGTAACAAGTCTAGACGCGAAACGGTTCGCTTGGCCAAACCATGCATTGAGATGTTCACCTCTGTACCATCGTCGTGGACCGCCGTTGGCATGAAGGAACGAAACTCAATACCCAGACGGGTAGCAATACCGGGATTAGCCTGAAGGAAATCACGCACTGAGGCATCGCCCACGTTATTGAACAGGTCGGGCAATTCGTGCAACTCAAAACGGCTCGAACGATTGCTTGTCGCAGATGCGTACAACTTTCGCAAATGGCCATAGTGAACCATCATAATGCGCGCCTCCGACTGAAGACCCGACGCCAGCATCTCAACTTCCGGAGGTATTACCTGACCGCGACGATCAGCTCGACCGATCGCCTGCACATAATCGACGATATCACCAAATACTTGGCAGAACATCTCGGCACGCTGACGTTGGTCCGTAAAATCTTCCGATGCGTGCAAGCTCATGCCCGTCGACATAGCCTTGTTGCCAACCAGGGCATCATAATCACCAAAGTTGAAGCCCCGTTCGATATTGCTGATCTTCGACTCACGCGCGGTCCTTGGCGCCACAACCCAGTGAGAATCTGTCATCTCAATCACTTTGAACTTGCGGCCTGTGGCTTCGCCGACAGAATACCCTGCCTGCCGAATGGCATTGCATATCGTATCGATCGGTGAACAGTACAGATCGTCAGGTAGTTGCTCGATCATCTCGTCCAACGTTTGGAGTCCCTCTTTAATAGCGTTGCGCTCGGCCTCCGACGCCATGAATTGAGAGTCAAGAACATTGCCCTCAATTCGATTACCCTCAGCGTCGACATGCGTCATGCGAACAACCGTGTCATACATCGCACGCAGCGTTAGCTTGAGTGTTTGAGGACGAATATGGTAGGTACCATCTGCGTTCTTGGCCGTGTCAGGGTCATCCAGTGCATCTTTGATACGTTGCTCAAACGTCTGCTCGAGAAAAATAATCGGCTTCTTTCCATCACGGATTTTGGCAACTGCCCGCTCCCCGGCGAAACGCGCCTGTAGAGCAACATTTAACGTACGCTGGGTTGTGAAGAGCAAGCTGCCGAAGCTGGTGGTATGCGTTTTCACACCGTCTATCATCTTCTTAATCCGCCGCATCTCGCCTTGGAGACGCTTGACCGCATCAGCGTCTTCGGAAAGCATCCCAATATCCGCTGACAGCTTCGAAGCGAGATCGCCGGTCAGGCCAAGATCCTCAACCCGAAGGTCCAGCAAACTCATAAGGCCTGCATTCCCTGGGTATCGCCCATCAAGTAGCGCCTCGGCCGACTCGGCTTCCAAGGATTGTGCGTCAATGACATGCGCGGCATGGCCGGCAGCCAGGAATTGCTCATTCTCAGCCTCTGCCTGGCTTGCCAGGGTATCTTCATTTGCAACCTGCTGCTGCCCGTAGGTACTTGCAACCAGCGCAGCGGCTTGGCGAGCGGCTTCGTCAAGCGCATTATTCTGGTCACCATCAACCTCGCCATCTGGCTCATTGGCATCCTGCGCAGAGCGTGCACGCAACGCCTCAATCGCCTGGCGGGAGGAGTTATTGGCGCGTTCCAGCGTAGCGGCAATAAAGCGCTGAGCCATGTCTAACTTTTGAATCTGGGCCCGGGTTAAGCGGCGACCTACCTGGTCGGTGACTCCGCACAAGCGCTGCAGGCCTTGCAAGATTACTGCTACTTGGTCGGAAATCTTTTCATTCGCAACAAGACGGCCGTCATCTACCGCCATCATGATGTCGAGCTGAGATGCGTCGCGTTCACGGCGGATAAAGAGCCCGTCCTCGGCAAGCATGGACGTAAATACTTCCTGAATACTCTCACCACCGGCTTGCATCGCTTCAGACACCATTGCTGTGTCGATCGACGATGGCAGCATACGGCTGTAGAAACTCATCTGGCGCGCATCCTTGAGCCAAGTTGCCGATGAGTAGACAACCGCCTTTGCCGCGTTTGCCATTGCTGTACATACGATACCCAGCTGCGATGTGTCTCCGGCAGCAATATGGGATTCGTCGAAGATGACGATACATTTCGGCGCGATCGATTTAATCCACTCGCTCTTGTCAGAATCCTCGCCCTTACTAAACTGCGAGTATGTGCAAAACACCAGGTTTGGATTTCCGAAACCTTCGAGACCGAATTGGAAGTTCTCACCAAATTTCTTCGCCGAGATGCCACTCGCAATTTTGTCAAGGTTATCCGAAAACTGGTCGACCACCTGCGCGCCATGGTTGAGCACCATCGGTCGTAGTTGAGTATGTAAGCCTGTCTTCTTCAAATCCCGGTAAAAGTCAGAAAAAAGGCTGTCTTGTTTGGTCACAAAGATCACCGCCAGTCCACGCTGCCAGGCATACGACACTGCCGTTGCAATTGTCGCTCCCTTGCCAGCACCGGTCTGGTCCCCAAGAACAAAACCCTTGTCCCGATCCATCGCACTCACCATCAGCGCCGAAGCATCTACCTGCTCGGGCGCCAGGTAGGCGAATTGCTCTTCGTTGAAGCCGATAGCGTTGCGAACATACTCGTCGATATTGCCGCTGCGGTCCTGCAGGCTTTGAAGTGCCTTATAGGTAGGTCCGGCAAGGTTACGCGGGATCATCAATTGAATGTCGCCATTTTGCGAGAATGCCTCATACGGCAGCTGATAGCTGTTCTCAGCATTTTCGTTCGCGCGCATCGCGGCCTCTTCCTCAGCCGTCAATTTATGTCCGGCCGACTCATGCACACGCACCAGTACATCATTTGTGAACGTGCGAAGCGCATCCCAGTCGTACATTGTCTCCTGGCGACGCGGTACCCAGTCCTCGCCACGCAGTTCGCGTTCTTTGGCACTGAACTTTCGGCCTACGGAGACCATAATCAATCCCGACGAGAGGTTCATCTTCCGACGCATTACGGGCGAAAGTAAGCCGATTCCCAGAACGTCATAATCAACTTGCAGAGCATGAAGAAATGCAACCACCCGTTGCTTCTCCGTGTGGCGCTCGACTTCAGTGGTACCCACATGTTCCGGAAATGTGAGAAGGGACAACCCATTCATGTGCCTACGCGCCATCGAAGCCCGCATCTCGGACAGAGATTCAGCACTCACATCATCGCTAGTCAACAACGACTGGCGATGCGGCGGCACAGTTTCATTTAATTCTCGCTCGACGAAGTTGACAGCAGCAGGAACGAGTTCTCGCATGCGCGCACTACCACTATCCGGCGAGACAGGATCCGTCAGGGCAACGTAGGACGATCCTAAGAATGACGCAATCGAACCATCGCTCAGCTGCGGGATATAAATTGGGATTTGCCCTTCGCCACCAAACGCCCGGACCAGTTCCTGTGCAGCCACAGCTGCAGGTAGTGGAATCGCGCCGGCGCCTTTCTTCGGTCCGACGTACATTGGGGAATTTTCGTACAGTAGCTGTGCCTCACGATACGCAGCATCACCGGCTAGCTCATGGCGCTCGCGCACATAATTGACCATTTCGACTTCAATGGTCTGGGCCACCGATTCAACTTTGATGCTGTCCAGCGAGGTGCCGCGGCCGTAAAGTACATCGACGAATCGGTTCACGTCAGCGACGTCAGCATGCGCGCCTGCCATTAGCCCAGCGATAAATCCTCGAGCGCAACTCACAAGATTGGAGTTGTCGGCTCGCAAAATATGCGCTGGTGACAAACGGGCTTCTTCAACGCGGTTTCCTTCGGTATCGACAACGAAACGACTCCCATCCGGCAACTCAAAAACTCGATGACTGCTCATGTTCAAACCAATTGGTACTGCCACCTGCATTGCCGCCGCTATAGCCATTTCCTGGGGAGATAGCCTGGCCCCCCCCTGTAGTCGCAAACGTACATCCTGGGGTGAGGCAATTTGAATATGGCGCGCAAGCGGAAAAACATCACGAATCTCCGATAACATTAGGGTTTTGGTTGGCGAAAACGGTCGAATTAGAAACGGCTTTCCGCTTTTTACTGGTGCAAAGTTCATGGGCGCTTCCTGGCACGCTACCCATTCCGATGACCCCCTTGTCAACCCAATCAGAATCAGTAGGTTTTCCTTGAAACCCTCTTCCTTGATGAAGCGAAGCTTTACTTCCGGATTACCGAGATCAAACCAAAGGGGCATATCTACTCCTAATTAAGAATACTGGTGGTTGCATAAAACATATAGCGCTACGGTAATTGAAGTTCTGTGGCGTGGTTGCGCCGCATCCCTGTAAACGAAGAAAACCCCGCACTAGGCGGGGCTTTCAAAACGAAAACTGCTTTTTCGTATGTGTACGGTGTTACTGGCCTTGGCCAAAGGCAGCGGCGTCGGCTGCACCACCGTCGTCTTCGCCCAGGATGTCCGTAGCCGACAACGCCTGGTCATCATCAACCGTCGAAGCCGGAGCCGGCTGTGCTTGTGGCGCTACCGGCGCCGGCTGCGAGCCCGAAGCGGCTTTGACCTTGGCATCGACGTCGCGTGCCAAGCCCAGCGTGAATTCCTGCTGGGCAGTAAAATCATTGACGGTTTCGATGATCTTCTTGGTGACCGGGTGCACCACTTCGATCTTGTCAATCTTCGGGATGACAACTTCACCTTCACCGTACTTGTTGGCCAGTTTCTGCTCACCCTGGTAACCGACCAGACGAACTTCGTCCTTCGCGCGGACAACATCGTTGCCGGCACGGTCTTTGCCCTTGGTGCCGGCCGCAAAAACGTAGCTTTTCAGCGTAATTGGCTGTGTCAGGTCAGCGGCGTTGATGGCGCCCAACACCTGCAGCGCGCTGCTGCCCAGGCTAAACTTCACGAGCGCATCCTTGCCGTCCGGACTGCGAAGGGATACCAGAATCTTGCTTTCTTTTTCGCCCGGCTTCTGGTAAACATCTTCTTCCTTGATCAGGACGCGGCGCACAAAGGCCGAAATCATGTCCGGGTACTCTTCCTTGTACACCATGCGACCACCGCTGGTCTTGTGTTCGCGGAGAGTTCCTTCAGCGTTTTGGGCTTTGTGGTCGATTGTGAACAGACCGGTCTTGCCGTTGTAGTTCACGTAAGTGGTACTGCCATTTGCGTTTCCGTTGATGCGACCAAACATGATGTTTCCCTTCAAGAATTAGGCCCAGATCAGAAGGACAACGTCTGGGCCGACGACGATGCCATATCGCTAAAAATATTACTTCGAATACCCGCCTCATATGACCGCAATATGCGATCACTGATGCCTCCATCATAAAAATATCGGCAAGGCGTGGTTGCAAATAATCTGATTTACAACCGGGCGCCGCAATACCATACCGACCTTGCGCGATCGCCGGCGCGTTGACCAGCACCATGTTTAGGGCGCGCACAAGCTGCTGCACGGTGCCTGGCCGGCGCCAACACGTTCCTGCAGCTGATCACCGGCCGGATCCTCGCCGACGCCGACGCCGACGCCGACGGCGCGCCGCGCGCGGCCGCCGCAGTGGCCCACACCGGGTCGATGGCGCGCTCCATCTGCTGCACGGCGCCTGGCCGGCGCCAACACGTTCCTGCAGCTGATCACCGGCCGGGCCCACGCCGGCGCCGCCGGCGCCGCCGCGCGGCCCCCGCAGTGGCCAGCACCGGGTCGATGGCGTGCTCCAGCTGCTGCACGGCGCCTGGCCGGCGCCAACACGTTCCTGCAGCAGATATCCGGCCGGATCCTCGACGGCGCCGCCGGCGCGCCGAACGCGGCTGCCGCGGTGGCCCACACCACGTCGACGGCGCGCACCAGCTGCTGCACGGTGCCTGGCCGGCGCCAACACGTTCCTGCAGCTGATCACCGGCCGGATCCTCGCCGACGCCGACGCCGCCGGCGCGCCGCGCGCGGCCGCCGCAGTGGCCCACACCGGGTCGATGGCGCGCTCCAGCTGCTGCACGGCGCCTGGCCGGCGCCAACACGTTCCTGCAGCTGATCACCGGCCGGGCCCACGCCGGCGCCGCCGGCGCGCCGCGCGGCCCCGCAGTGGCCAGCACCGGGTCGATGGCGTGCTCCAGCTGCTGCACGGCGCCTGGCCGGCGCCAACACGTTCCTGCAGCAGATATCCGGCCGGATCCTCGACGGCGCCGCCGGCGCGCCGAACGCGGCTGCCGCGGTGGCCCACACCACGTCGACGGCGCGCACCAGCTGCTGCACGGTGCCTGGCCGGCGCCAACACGTTCCTGCAGCTGATCACCGGCCGGATCCTCGCCGACGCCGACGCCGCCGGCGCGCCGCGCGCGGCCGCCGCAGTGGCCCACACCGGGTCGATGGCGCGCTCCAGCTGCTGCACGGCGCCTGGCCGGCGCCAACACGTTCCTGCAGCTGATCACCGGCCGGGCCCACGCCGGCGCCGCCGGCGCGCCGCGCGCGGCCCCCGCAGTGGCCAGCACCGGGTCGATGGCGTGCTCCAGCTGCTGCACGGCGCCTGGCCGGCGCCAACACGTTCCTGCAGCAGATATCCGGCCAGATCCTCGACGGCGCCGCCGGCGCGCCGAACGCGGCTGCCGCGGTGGCCAACACCACGTCGACGGCGCGCACCAGCTGCTGCACGGCGCCCGGCCGGCGCCAACACGTTCCTGCAGCTGATCACCGGCCGGATCCTCGCCGACGCCGACGCCGACGCCGCCGGCGCGCCGCGCGCGGCCGCCGCAGTGGCCCACACCGGGTCGATGGCGCGCTCCAGCTGCTGCACGGCGCCTGGCCGGCGCCAACACGTTCCTGCAGCTGATCACCGGCCGGATCCTCGCCGACGGCGCGCCGCGCGCGGCCGCCGCAGTGGCCCACACCGGGTCGATGGCGCGCTCCATCTGCTGCACGGCGCCTGGCCGGCGCCAACACGTTCCTGCAGCTGATCACCGGCCGGGCCCACGCCGGCGCCGCCGGCGCGCCGCGCGCGGCCCCCGCAGTGGCCAGCACCGGGTCGATGGCGTGCTCCAGCTGCTGCACGGCGCCTGGCCGGCGCCAACACGTTCCTGCAGCAGATATCCGGCCGGATCCTCGACGGCGCCGCCGGCGCGCCGAACGCGGCTGCCGCGGTGGCCCACACCACGTCGACGGCGCGCACCAGCTGCTGCACGGTGCCTGGCCGGCGCCAACACGTTCCTGCAGCTGATCACCGGCCGGATCCTCGCCGACGCCGACGCCGACGCCGCCGGCGCGCCGCGCGCGGCCGCCGCAGTGGCCCACACCGGGTCGATGGCGCGCTCCAGCTGCTGCACGGCGCCTGGCCGGCGCCAACACGTTCCTGCAGCTGATCACCGGCCGGGCCCACGCCGGCGCCGCCGGCGCCGCGCGCGGCCCCCGCAGTGGCCAGCACCGGGTCGATGGCGTGCTCCAGCTGCTGCACGGCGCCTGGCCGGCGCCAACACGTTCCTGCAGCAGATATCCGGCCGGATCCTCGACGGCGCCGCCGGCGCGCCGAACGCGGCTGCCGCGGTGGCCAACACCACGTCGACGGCGCGCACCAGCTGCTGCACGGCGCCCGGCCGGCGCCAACACGTTCCTGCAGCTGATCACCGGCCGGATCCTCGCCGACGCCGACGCCGCGCGCGGCCGCCGCAGTGGCCCACACCGGGTCGATGGCGCGCTCCAGCTGCTGCACGGCGCCTGGCCGGCGCCAACACGTTCCTGCAGCTGATCACCGGCCGGGCCCACGCCGGCGCCGCCGGCGCGCCGCGCGCGGCCCCCGCAGTGGCCAGCACCGGGTCGATGGCGTGCTCCAGCTGCTGCACGGCGCCTGGCCGGCGCCAACACGTTCCTGCAGCAGATATCCGGCCGGATCCTCGACGGCGCCGCCGGCGCGCCGAACGCGGCTGCCGCGGTGGCCAACACCACGTCGACGGCGCGCACCAGCTGCTGCACGGTGCCTGGCCGGCGCCAACACGTTCCTGCAGCTGATCACCGGCCGGATCCTCGCCGACGCCGACGCCGACGCCGCCGGCGCGCCGCGCGCGGCCGCCGCAGTGGCCAACACCGGGTCGATGGCGCGCTCCAGCTGCTGCACGGCGCCTGGCCGGCGCCAACACGTTCCTGCAGCTGATCACCGGCCGGATCCTCGCCGACGCCGACGCCGACGCCGCCGGCGCGCCGCGCGCGGCCGCCGCAGTGGCCCACACCGGGTCGATGGCGCGCTCCAGCTGCTGCACGGCGCCTGGCCGGCGCCAACACGTTCCTGCAGCTGATCACCGGCCGGGCCCACGCCGGCGCCGCCGGCGCGCCGCGCGCGGCCCCCGCAGTGGCCAGCACCGGGTCGATGGCGTGCTCCAGCTGCTGCACGGCGCCTGGCCGGCGCCAACACGTTCCTGCAGCAGATATCCGGCCGGATCCTCGACGGCGCCGCCGGCGCGCCGAACGCGGCTGCCGCGGTGGCCAACACCACGTCGACGGCGCGCACCAGCTGCTGCACGGTGCCTGGCCGGCGCCAACACGTTCCTGCAGCTGATCACCGGCCGGATCCTCGCCGACGCCGACGCCGACGCCGCCGGCGCGCCGCGCGCGGCCGCCGCAGTGGCCAACACCGGGTCGATGGCGCGCTCCAGCTGCTGCACGGCGCCTGGCCGGCGCCAACACGTTCCTGCAGCTGATCACCGGCCGGGCCCACGCCGGCGCCGCCGGCGCGCCGCGCGCGGCCGCCGCAGTGGCCAGTACCACGTCGACGACGTGCTCCAGCCGCTACCCGGCGCTTAACCATCGTCCAGGCGTACCTGAATCCTTGCGGTTTAACCTGCCTCTTTTTTGGATCGACCGATAGAAGCCGCATGAATACATCGTTTGGGCATTAAAAAGACCAAGTTATCCACATTTCTGTGCATAACTTGGTCGATTTCATGCTGAGTGGAACTGTCGAGCTTGATCGTGATACTTCTCCGCCAACTCACGCGCAAGAATAGAGGTGAGTGTGGTCGCTTTATCTCCAATGCGTTGAGTACCCATCAACCGGGCACGCTGTTCGATATACCCAGCCGCCGAACCCTTCGGGAACTCGCGTGCCAGAAGCTCAATGGCTGGACCTTCACCGATTAGGGTCTCCAGTTCTGTTCGCAGAGGCGCATCTGTGTCGTCAGTCGTGTAGCACCACGTCTCTATCGGGCCAACTTCATTATCAAACACGGCCGTCACCATGCCATCTTTCAGTCGGAACCATGCCCAGATGCGGCCCTGGCGGTCGAGTCCGTTCCGCAAAATATCGAGGTCAGTATCGGAGAGAGCCAACTGGTCACGCGCATATACGTTCTGTGCTTCGGACTGCTGGCCAACGACCATCACCGTCGTCATACCGTCCAGAATCTCTTGTGGATAGTCGGTGATGTACTGAGTTACAAAGTTCAAGTAGACCTTGAACTTCCTAGTCTCCCGTGTCTCCTTGATATTCAGACCCACCAAGCCATCGACAGAATTCACGTTGTGCCACTCTTCATAAGTAAGCACCTTCGGCGTTTGCTGAATCTCGCGCACTCGCCGGATTTGATAATCGCGATACTCTGGCCGTACCAGCATCTCCATCTCGTCGACGTCGAGGAAGAAGTTTCGCGCGCCCAGATGCCGAGCGTAAAGGTACATCATTCCCGCAAACTCTTTACCGCTTGACGACGATCCGCCCAACACGTTCTGCAGATCCACCACCATAATCCTGGCATTATCCGTATTGACGCGCGTTACACCTGCCAGGACCGCATATTCGTTGGTGGCATTCAACAGTGCCCGTGATGCTCGCTCAGTCAGAAGTTCATCGCCCACCTTGGCGGTACCGTAGATTGCTTGGACACGATCACTCTGTATGACCTTAGTCATATCCTCCATGCGAGGTACGGCAAATCGCTGCGCAACGCGCGCAGACTCGATACGGCCAGCGGCAAACAATGCATCGACCACGTGAAAGACAGTCGGTGAACGCTTCGTATTTATATCGTACCCAATCTCGCGCAGTTCCTCCGTGATCGCCTCGCTGTATGCGGCCTGCCATACGCGAGCGTCCGTAGACTCTGGAGCGAACATTCGATACGCCTCATTCAGCATGGTCTTGATGAAGGCCCCTGTTTCATCGCCTAAGCCTTTAAAAATTACCTCATAGACCGCCACCTGAAAGTCCATCTCGGCTCCTGTCGGCCGCGTGCATCCCAACTGTAAGTCATGCGGATTCGCACAATTTGAAGCATCATTGATGACCTTGAAATACAATAGTTGGTCATGCAACTCTGGCGGCAGTACCCGGCGCAAATGCCTCAGGAATCCTTTCCCGGAGTACGCAACGTCAATGTATAGCGCATAAGGCAATTGCTGCGCACCTGGAGTCAATGAAAGGCAATACATGACTCGATTCATCAAGAATGACTTGCCCGATCCAGATGGAGCACACCAGCCAGTGACAAACGACGCATGTTTTCGCGACCCGATAGCTACCGGATAGATCACCCCATCGCTGGTCTTGAACTGCAACTGGCCTGCTTCCCAAGGCGAAGCAGGACGCATCAGGGGAGACATATAAATCGCGTCAGATAGCGGCGCAGGCACGACTGGTGCGCAACTGGCGGAGGTATATTCTGGAATGCAAGACAGGCGCGCGACGTCCGGCTCGCCTGTCTCATGGTTCGCCTGCATGCCTCCCCAGCTTTTCACAGCCAAATCGAGTTCCAGTAGCGCACTCTCCGCGCGATCCTGAGAACGCGCCCAAGTAGAAAACGACACGCGCAGCCCAACAATTGGGTCAGTTGCTGCTCTATGCTCGTGATGCGCTCGCAGCTCCTGGAATGCATTTCGGATCTGGCGGTTAGTTGCATTAATAGGCGCCAGGAACGAATTGAGAAGCTGATTTAGTCGGTTGTATTCAAGCCCCTTGGGGAGGATTTCATAGGAAATGCTCATCGGGATACCGACTGATCGTATTTTCGTCATTAATGCAGAAAATATCGTCTGCGAAGGCAGATTACGCGGTGATACAGGTCCAATCTCCATGACCGCAGTTCCATACCACGTATGGCCGAGAGTTGCTGTCTCGTAGTTGCTGATATGGCCAATGACCTTGCGAGTCAGGACTTGCATACCCAATGAAAGCGGCGTCGGCGCCCCCTTATCTGCAGTCGACGAATAGATAGCCCCCTCCTGCCCCAGGAGTCGCGCTGTCCAATCGGGCTGGAACGGTACTTCGCGATCGGCAAATCGGCGGACCCGTTCAAAGGATTCACGCACCGCAAGTAGCTGCATCGACAATCCGATTGCGCGACTATTGAAGTCATTCAGCAGATTCTTCACCAAACCTTCGTGACGCTGCAATATTGCAGGACTACGGCTGAGCAAGACTTGACCGAATGGAGAAATCAAAGCTAGCGGAACATTCTTGATCCCTTTTCCAGAGGTCATGATTTTTTTAATCATGTCCTGATACTGATCGGTCGCGCGCTTCATCTCGTCAGGACGAAGCGCTTTCATATGAGTACGCACGGTCAACAGGGTCATTTCTTCCGCCGCACCATTTGACAACCGGGATCCTAAGTCGCGGCGATACGACTCTGCATTTCCACCAAGGCGTTTTGCAGTGGCCAACATCGGAGCGATCTTCTGCTCGAAAACCTGCGCGGCCGTGTTTGGATCATGCAAAAAATACAATCCGAAGGAATAAGAACTTCCGCTTCCACCTGCCATATAAGCAGCGACCTTTGTCGAAACCAGCTCTGCCATGCGTGCAGCATCGGCCTCACGAATATTGTTGCGTGCACCACGCACTAGAATAAACGACACCAGGGTTCCATCTGCCATTTCAAGCGTATACGGCTCGGCGAATGGTTCGGATTTCTCGGCAAGTCCACCAGCATGAACGCTTTTTGGCAAATGACTGTCTTGCAACAACTCGCTGATATACGCTCCCTGATCAAGCCGCTGCGCCGGCACCACGGCTCCGCGCCACTGGCAATGCGTATCAGCGCTGCCTCCACCAAATGTATCGTGCGCAGATTCAGCAAGATTAAGCAAGAAATTGGTCATGTCATATCTTTATAATTGGGTTTAGGCGCGGTTAACCAGCCCGCACAGACTGACGCAGCTCTACTGCTTCCTGCTCAAGACGGCGTTCGTGTGCCAGCTGTTTAAGGCCTGGCAAAACGTCAGGTTCGCGCAAGATCTCAACGATCTTGGGATCACTCTTGGCAGCTGCCGTGATGATTTCCATCAAGCGCGTGATGCGGTTCACTGGGGCAAGTTGGAAAATGCAGTCCATCTCAGCAGTCAGTTCTAGTGGCAGGCGCCAGACGATCTGGCTAATTGCCCTATCAAGTGGGTCAATGGGAATGATCGGGACTGACATAGCCAAACTCCTGTAAAAGTGCGTTCCACCGTGGCATCGTGAAGTCCATAGCGACTGCTGCCTGCTCCAACGCCACCAACTTCTCACGATCGACGTTGACGATTACAGACCCATTCCCGTAACCGGACACTTGAAAACCTGCATCTTGTAAGCGTTGAGCCCCCTCGAAACAAATAGCGCGGTCGTGTGCACGCAGCCATGTTCCATGCACATCGTACTCATTCGAATTTGTTACGCGCGAGTATTTAGCCGACATCAGTGCCTGGCAATGCATATACGAAACTAGTCCCGAGGCAGGAAGCGCCTTTACCAGTCTGTCCTGGGCCAACATTGGCGGCAGCTGACAACCGGTTGGTAAGGGCAGGCAGGCGGCCGATACCAAGTATGACTTCACGTGAACACGTGCGTACTTGCTCATCCACCTGTATTCAACATCCGTCATCCACGTACGCTTGGCGCGCTGACGTGTTGCGCCGATGCCATATGCAATGAGCGCAGCCAATTCCGCCGGCACGCCATCGAACTCGACAACCGCCTGGACCAATGTTGGGGGAAATGTCCCAGCCATCACCGCGTCATGATCAAAGCCGAGATCCGACAATGCATGAGACCAACCTGCATCTGGCACTGGATTGCTCAGTAGCCATTCAGCGTACTGCATGCGATTGAATCGCAATCTCACACGCACGCTGTTATCCATAAATGGCGTGTATCTTGATGACCAACTCTGGTAGGCGGCAGTCAACTTTTGCAACAACATGTCCTTCGACGGTGGGGCCGGCGGAAGGACCTTGCTAATAGTCGCAACCAGAGTGTCGTCCTGCAAATTTCGCATCGGGTCATCGAGTCCATACACCTCGACGGCCATGCGAACAGCGTGTTGTACGTATACAGCAAGCGCCTGCCCTCCCTTCAATGCATGATGACCGTCGATACGAATACCAAAATCTATAGCGATTTCGGACAGCTTCAGTCCAAGATAGCCAGTCCGCCGCACGTGATGCATTTGCGCCTGGCCGAGTTTGCGAAAATCCTGAAAGTCGCCCGAAGATACCCACATTGCGTCGTTTGGTAAGTCGTAAAGTCCCCTCACCCGGAACGGAGCGCGGCCAGGCAAAAATGCCCACCCTTCCGCCAGGGTATTGCGATTATCATGAAGGACAATCCCCACCATAAGCTTTTCTGCAACTTCCCGGGGTGTCGGTTTTGGCTCGGCCAGCGCGGCACTACGTTGCCTCACATTCTCAAACATCATTTCCTTGATCTAGGGGT
>NZ_CP062064.1:0-137594 GCF_001758625.2 Janthinobacterium sp. HH102 | reverse complement strand
ACGAGCGGCAGAATTTGGCGATTATGGCTTACCGCACGGCAAAACGAAGATTGACATTAAATTAATCTGTTGGCAAGTTCCTCTTTAACATGGTGTTCAGTTTAATAATGGGCCTCAGCCATGCGCGCTAAACCAAATCGGGGTAAAGATTGGCGCGATTGGCTCTACCGACCAGCATTTTTTTGATCCATGCCGGGGAGTGAACCATGCGAAGTGCGAGACGAAAAGTGATTCGACGCTGCTTCCAGGGCCGCTATGTTTTGCGGACCAAGTGACAACCAATCTGTGCCATGTCGACTGCTGTGAAATTCCCACAAAAAATGCGCCACTCGCGGATCGACGTATGCCTTTACAGCCATCAGTTCTGCCGTCAGTACCGAGCAGTCCTTCAATCGCGAGCTTGGAATGTCTGGCGAAAGCTCTTCTTTAGGAATAGCTTGTACGGCCGCGGCGATAGCGTTTTTAGTCCTATCTACTGGATCAGGTCCCACATCACGACCGAATGATCCGTAATAGGCAGATGTAATGCTCTTCCGGGAGTGCCCAAGCTGTTCGCTTGCTTGTTCACGTCTTAAATCGAGATCCTCTTTCGACATTTGGCCGGGCCCGCCGCCTAAAGTGGGCGGAATAACCGATGCAATTAAGGCGGCATTCTCTGCAAACTGAGCGCGCAGGCCGTGACCTGTTACTTTCGTCATTGCCTTCGTTATCCCAATCTTTGCCAGCATCCGATGCCATTTTCCGAGGCTGAATTTGATATCTGCTACGCTCCCATCGTGCTTTGTGGTCCATCCGAGATGCTCTGATTTCTTCACCATCGATTTAACCTGATCCAGCACTATCCTCTGCTCCGTTGTATCTATGTAGATATCTCGAGGCCGCCCGCCTTTCGTTTTGTATGCGGCGAAACGATCGCCACGATCAACTTTCCAAGGGTGGCACTCGATGACCTCATGGCGACGAAGGCCAAAAGCGACCGCAACGCGAAGCATTGCTCCGAACCGGCGATCAAGCGCGTCGGCCTCTCTAATTTTTTCTCTAACGTCGATACCATTTTCTGCCCAACTCTTGCTTGTAATGGCAGCGGTTTTGACGCGCAACTTCGCTCTAGGAACATCAGGAAGGTAATGATGGACGTTTTTGACCATCTCACCTTTACCGATCCACCGGGCGAAAATTCGCAGGTACGAAAGGTTGGATTGAATTGTCTTTGGGGTAAGTCCCGATTGATACCAAAACTCGCAAAGCGCCTTGACGTGTTTGTCACCCAAATTCTCCGGATTTTGGAGGCGGAAATTCAAATTCACGAGGTGACGGAAGCTCGCGCGCAAAGAGTCGCCTATGGCAGTCTTCGTTCGTTCGCTGGCTACTTTCCCGTTGACGCGGGTGCCCGCTTTCAATTGCAAAATTGCGTTGAGTTGCGAGATCAAAGATTTCATGTCAGTCCTTTTCTATAGGTTCGCCAGGCCGCATCCGTATGCATTCGAGTGAACGCACACGGATGCGGCATGACGGATGCCGTTGGTAAAAAAATCATCAAACTGCCGGGGAAAGGGACCCAAACGTAAGCACACTAATTTCACACTGCCACCCCTTTTGGCTTGAGGCAATATGTCGACTCCTTTCGGAAGGCGATCGCCGAACATGATGCTGCTAGGCCTGGAACCCTCACGTGGTTTCTCACGCAGCGCGTCCTGCCCTCATGGGCAAGTCTTTGGTGGCGCTGTCACCAAATGGTCTTTCTCACGTCACGTGGACGTCGCGGAGGCAGCACTGGCGCCGGCGCAGGGCCAGCGATTCATGCGTCTGGGAGCTTCCAGATATCCGCCCTTCTGTGTCTCTAAAAATTTCGATGGCCCGGACCGGGGTCGACGGCGTAGCTGCAACTGAGCTGCTTGTGGCGTTCCGGCAGCCGGCCCTGTTTTTCTCGCATAGCAGCGCGAAAAATCAGGTTCAGTGGGAAATCAGTGTTCCTAAGCGACGTCTAACCCTGATGTAGCTTGGGTTTCGCTGTCACTCAGTGTTCGTCACAAGTTTGCGCTCGAAGGAAAAAAACGGCCAAAGATGGCCTTGGGCTAACTGCATTACGAACTATTTAAGGTTGATGTACCAAGGTATTAGGCTCGGCCTGGAAGATTGCCGCTCAAGCGGCGGTAGAAATTGGTGCTTTTCGATTCCGAAGGAACTGAAAAGATGTCTAGTGAAACAATGCCGCATGGCGACGGATAGATATTAGCAGTTTGGACTGCTGCAGAGCAAACGAAAACAGATAAAAAACGCATCATATTTGGAATCTCAGTTCATGAGTGCAAAGTATCTTACCGCCAGCGCAGCAAAGTGCAGCGAAGTGCGACTTAGTGCAGCAAAGTGCAACGTAGTGCAGCAAAGTGCGGCATTTTTTAAGGATGGATGTAATCAAGAATATAGGAGATTAAGCGTGACTTGACTGTTAGCTCACCTCTTTATACATAACTCTTGAGCGCCCCTATTTCAGGTAGCGTGCATATCGTTGGCGCCGACCTAGAATTGCCCCACCGTCATGGCGGCGCATTCGCCGGACACGCGACTGGTGTATGTGGCCGACCGCGAAGCCGATTTGGTGCCGTTGATGCTGCAGGAGCAAGACCTGGGCACGCCGGTTGACTGGCTGGTGCTTGCGTAGCACAACCGCTGCCTGCCAAAGTTGGAAAAGCTCTGGCAGCACACCAGCGCCGCAGCGCCTCTCGGCGAGATCGTCTTTGACATGCCGGCGCGGCACTGCGTCAAGGCGCGCAAGGTGCGTCAGCAATTATGGGCGCGCAAGGTGGAACTGCCAGCGGGCCAGGGCAAAACCGTCAGCGCCACCTGCCTCATCGCCCGGGAAATCTATGCGCCGGACCGTGCCAAGCCGATCGAATGGCGCTCGCTCAATAACTGCGACGCTGACACGCTGGCGCAAGCGCAGGAAATGATTGACTGGTATTGGGCGCGCTGGGAGATCGAGATTCTGTTCAACGTGCTGAAAAACGTCTGCAAGGTCGAGGAGCTTCAGCTTGGCTGCATCGCACGCATCGAGCGCGCCCTGGCGCTGTTCATGATGGTGGCGTGGTGCATCGCATACCTGGAGCGCACGGGCCGGACCTGCCCAGACTTCGACGCCACGTTGTACTTCGATCAGGACGAAATTGAAGCGGCCTATCTGCTGCGTGAAAAACCGGCACCGCCAAAGGCAACAGTCGATCAGGTGCTGAGCCAAATCGTGTGCTTCGGAGGCTTCCTGGCGCGCAAACGCCACTGGGACCCCTACGCGGAAATCATCTGGCTTGGATTGAAGGGTCTACAGGTGGCCGTCAAAAATATGCGCACCGTGCGCAGGTTTGGGCAAGGATAGACTTGTGTATAACATGGTGCCTAGAATGGGCCGTCTGTAAGCATAGAGACGAGGTCTCGATATCTTGTCAGTACATCAGTGTTTCACTGAAGAGCGGGTGAAGTCTTTTTTGATGAATTTGAAAACAGAAACAAACGGCTCAAAGAACAAGCGTGTGTCTGCGACTGCAATTTTTTTGATGTGCTGGATAAGTGCGATCATGTTCATGCTCCTTAATGTCCTTTTGTGTTGCTGTAAATGTACCTGCAGATGCGGGTAGTTGTCAACAAAGGGCAATCGCGCCATCAAACGGGCGACCAGACCGATGCTCAACTTCAAATAGTTCCGCGCCGCCCACTGCGTGCTCGCAGGCGTCGAGCTCATGCACATGATCCGCAAGGGGCAGTTCGCAATCAGCGGAGCCGATGCGATGTCGTTCGCCGACCAATTTTACGCGCTGGCGGGCAAGGTCCGTCCGCAATGACCTGGACAATGCCCTTCAAGGGAAATTCCGCCGTTTAATCAACAACGCGACACAATCACTTCCAATTCGTCGTCTGGCCTGCCTCCTGGTTTAAGCCGTGACGGAAATGTCGGGAGATATGCAGGCGTGTGAGCCTTTTGTCGACGAACATACCTATGGAAATTCATGATCGGCAATTTACCAATCAATGCCTTACGTCGGTGATGAGGGTTGCCATTTCGAACGCATTGCGCTTGCTATAGTTGCGGGCATTTCTGCCGTGGTAACGATATTATTTCTCTATCTAAGTTGGTAACGCTGTCGCGCAATGTATTCGTCAAATACCGCCGCTATCGAGGAAGAAAAGACGCTACTCATCTGTGCAAATCCCTTTGGGTACTCACCGAAGTCGAACGCTTCCAGGTTATGTTGTGCGGCCACGAAGTCGTCGACCGTGCCGATCTCGTCAATTAGCCCAATTCTCTCGCCTCCACACCGCTCCAGATCTCACCACTGCCGTAATTCACGCCGAGCTGGAGAACCCGCGCGCGGCCGTGTTCAAGTTTGAGCAAAAAGGTATGGCCAACATGGTCGACCAGATACTGAGCCTTGATTTGCGCATCCTTGCTCAGTGGCGTGAACGGATTCAGGAACGCCTTGAGGTGACCGGACGCGAATATCTCCTGCGAGATTTCAATCCTGTCCAGCGGGCGCGACAACTGCCATGGTGCGATGATCGCTCCAATCGAACCGACCAAGCTGTACTTGCCAGCGATGATTTTGTCAGCTCGCAGGGCGATCATATAGGTTGCCGATGCGCCGACGTTACTGATCACCGCAACTACCGGCTTAGGATTTTTTTTCTTGAAGGTCGCGACGGCGTTACCGATTCGTTCAGCCTCCATCGGCGCACCGCCAGGACTGTCGATCGCCAATACTACCTGGATGATACGATCTGATTCAAAAGCGCGCTCGATCAAGGGGAAAAAGCTTGTCGGCCGATACCTTCGACGTTGATAATATTTCGCTATCAATGTGGACAATGCCGATCAATGAACTAAACGCACCCAGTCTGGAGCCTGATACCTGCAGCAGAAAATAAAGTCCAAACAGCAGCGGCATTAACACCAGCACTGACCGGAATGCCATGTTGAGCCTGCGCGCGAATTTTCGATCGCGCTCCAAAACCAAGCGCTAATATTTGAAGCCAATGCGCTGTTCTCGCATCTCAGCCACCAAGAGGAGGACGAGATTGGCTGATTCCAGAATCGGCTCGTTTTTGCTGTCGTCGTTTACCATGACATATTTCCCGCGAGCGATAGGTAGAGATAGCTAGCGCCAGTTCCCGCCCCAACCCGATGCAACCGTTGCTGCACTGCGGTGTCACCTAGCCCGTACAGCTGCCCGACTTCCTAGTAAGCTTGTCCCGCCATCACGTACTTGAGCATGGCAATTGATTCGGCAATATACATAGGGTTCATACGCAGCTCCATGCAATCTGGATTGCCTTATCATGTCTTGGCCACAGTGGCATGGCGCACGAAAAGCATACGGTTTTCGCGGTGTTATTTACTTTACGGAAAAATCGGCGAGTATTCCCTGGTAATTGGTCGGTTCGGCCACAATGCACATGCTCACCCGTTTGTGAACGGCATTGGGAGCCCCGCACCATTGTGCATGTACATACGGTATAGGCGGATAGTAAAATATCAGCATTGCGGCATGGTGCCGACGGAGAAGTCAATGCTGAACGTGACGAACGCCACTCGGATTGCGGAGCTTGAGAGGGCGCTCGAAAATGTCGTGGAGTATTTGAAAAAATTACCCATTCATCCCATGCATAATGCAGCGATCAACGCTGCTGAGCACAAGCTACGGCCACCGTACGCAGGCAGCCTGCTAGAAACCGTCAACCCCGTGTTCAGCACGCAGTGTTATGCCCCCAATGGCATGTTGACGCTCGCTGCCCTGGTGACGCCGCATAGCGTCGTGATTACAACCGCCAAGGTTGCGGTACCGAGGTTGCGTGAAGCACACCTCTTCCGGCTGAACCAGAAACTGGAATCGGGTGTGGTGCTGCCGGCATTGACTCCAGCAGGCCAAGCCGATTGTCCGGAAATCCAGGCATTATTGGCGCTTCATGGCGACCCAGACCCGAGCAGCGGAGCCACATAATTGTTGTCCATGCCTCCATGCCCTGCCGCCCTCCACAAGGCACCTGTGCTACCTTCCCACTGCCTACACACTTGCCAGCTGGCACACTGACTATTCTCCCTATCTCGCAACCTAATTGTTGACCCATGCCAGCTCTTTGGCTGACAGAAAATAGGCGCGATGTCGTGTATGTCTGAATGGTGAAAGTGGCGCGCTTCCTGTGGCGTCGCAACAGGAAGCCTGATTCATTAGTTCCGTTATGGCGTAGCTGGACTTTACTGGCACAAATTCATCGTTTCGGCCATGCTGAGGTGGGCTAGCGGCAACCGAATCATCTCGCAGACTACCTTCTTGCAGCTGTGGCACATGTCTGTCCAAGGTGTCAGTCATGTCATTACGCCCACGTCATTGGCCACCGCGTTGCACCTGCTGGTCAAGGCGGCATATCGGTAGATCGCATCCCATGAAGCGACTGAAACAATAAATTTCTATTATCTGTGCAACCAAAATGCAATTAACCAACATGTAAATATAAAACAACAGTACATTGCCAAGCCACTGACTACGGTGACTCTGACGTCCTCACTAAGCGCGATAAACTAAAAAAATCGCCACAACATCAGTCAAACAAAAAGCGTCTACAGAGCAAAACCTCGATGATTGCCGTAAAGCGACCAGTCACGGTTAAAGCAATCTACCTATGTTGGTTAATTGCATTTTAGGATAAACTGACAGCCTGTTTACTCGCCTGATTGATGATGACATCACGCAAGCTCTGGGACGCCAGTCCGCTCACCTGTTTCAAGGCATTTGTCAAAACGGCAGATTTTGTGGAGATCACCAAACAAGCCGTGCTCAAGGAGCGACCGCCCATTTCCGACAAATCTGCGCTGGTCTATATTTCGATGTTTCGTACCTTCGATCGTTGGATGAGCAAGCATCACAAGATATTCTCGGTGCTTGGCCAAGACGATTTATTGCAATTTCTAGGTGCGGATGACGATGCTGATAAGACGTCCTCCCAAAGGCTCAACAGCAAAATTTCTTATCGCTATCTGCGCCTGCTGGAACGATGCTTCGACTATTTGCAAGTGGTGCCTAACCCTGCGCAACATGCCATTTTCCAGACATTTCAGGAGGGAAAATTAGCAAAAGATGCTACCACCGTCGCGCTGCAGGAGCATCAAATAGCCGCCTTCCTCGATGCGCTGCCCTCGGCCCCGGTTTCCCGCCGACCGGGATCGGCCAACTGGAAGCGACGCCGCGACCGCGCGATGCAGATCACCATGCTGCTCGGCGGACTGCGCGTGGCGGAGGCGGTCGGCCTGCTGCTGACAGAAGTCAGCGAACAGACTCGCTTTGACGACGGCCTCGAACTGGACCTGACGCCGGCAGAGAAGCATGACACCAGTTACGCCCACACCACCATATTGCCAGCTACTGCTGCGGCCGAGCTGCTCACTTGGCTAGCCGAGCGTGCGTGCTTGCGAATCCCAGGTCCATATGCCTTTCCTGCCGATTTGCAAGGCGCCATGCTCAACAAGTCCACGGTATACCGACAAGTGAAGGCCACTTTTCAACGGGCCGGCATCGACGATGTTCCGCGAACCGGCGGCCGGACCTTGCGCAACACCTTTGCAGTGCACGAGCTGCGCAATGGCATGACCGTGCCGGAATTGACCGAATCACTTGGGCTGGCACTCGAGCGCTCTACCCAGCCTTATCTGGATATTACCAAGCAGGTAAAGTGACGACCAGGTTTCTCTGAGCCAGACCAGGCTGGCAAGCAGCACCATGGCTTACCCTATTCATTTCCGTTTTGTCGTATAACGTGCCCTAGTCAGCAAGGCAAAACTGGGAAAGACAGCCGGGCTGGCGCCAAGGGAGTGCTGCGGTTGACGGTCGGACTGCCATGCCAGTTCTATTTGAGCGAAATCGCACCGGTTTGCAGCGCGAACTGGAACAGGTCTTGAGGCGTTGGCTCCCCCCAATGTTTTTTTGCCAGCCAGGCAAACAGCGGCACCATATAGCGCGAGGTGCGCTTCTCATTGTCCTGCGGGACCTGCGTCACTTTGCTGTCCTGGGCAGCGTTATACTCCGCGATCACCGCTTCCCGATCCACCTCGAGCATCTCGCTGAGCATCGCTTCGGCTTCAGCATTGCGCGTTTGTGTAAATTTCGTCTGGATGTCACGCATGGCCTCCATATCTTGCGTTCCCCCTGCAGGCGCTTTTTCAACCACATCCGGCGCAAAATTGCCCTCCAGTGCGCGTTTCAGGTACGCGCTCGGACTCTTGATGGCAGGCTGGCTTTTATCGCTCACGCGTGCCATCGTGAATTTCCAGTGCGCATCGATGACCGCAGTCGGATAGGTGGCCAGGATTTTCTTGCGGTCGCGTGCCGACAAGCCCAGGTCCTCGAGACGCTTTTCCCACTCCCCTTTGTCGTCCACATCGGGAATGGCGCGAAATATCTGCTTTTCTTCCACGATAAACTGGAGATACTTCACGCTGCGACTGCCATCGCGGTTTTCAATCAGCTCGATGGTTAGATCGGACTTTTCATTGATCTCCTTGATGGCCGGCTTGAGCTTGTCCCGCTTGAAAATCTTGTATTCGTTAAGGATGGAGGTTTCGCTCACCTCGCCGTAAATGCACCAGCGCCAGTCCGTCCAGGTCATTTCATTGGTACGCTTGGACGGATTGGTGCGGAAGCGGTTGACCCATTCGTACAGCGCGGCAGCTGGATCCAGACGGAATGTGCGCTGGATGCGCAGGTCGAGGCGAGCATAAATTTTGGAGTCGAATAACATCGGCTTGATCTGCGCCGCATAGGAGTAAAACACCTTGTCACGATCGAATGCGACAAATGGCAGCAGGACGCACGAGGCCCACATCGGATCGCCGTCCTTGCGCAAGAAATCCCACTGCACCGTCAGCTTCTGCATCTGGGTGAGGGCTTCTTTCAAATGCTTCCGGTTGGGCGAACTGTAGCCAATAATGCGCATCAGCTCCTCGCGCGAGATCGAGTAAGTTTCGGTTTCCAGTCCAGGATTCCTGGCATGCTCCTCTAGCGCATGCTTGAGCATGGCATTGAAAGCCAGGCGCTGCGTCTTGCTCTGGATCCCCCCCGTAATGGCCATGTGAATGGCTTGCACGGGCTTTTTCAGAATCTCTGGTTGTTGATCGAATAGCAGCGCGAGCGCCATTTGCGAACCGGGGGTTTCTTCTGGGGTCATATCTTCTGGAGGTGAGAATTTGGCGGTTATTGTTCACCTTATCAACGGCGGCGTCAATCGCTTTCCCTCAAGCATCAGCGAAGACCTCTGTGCGCCGACCTGGCCAATGCCTGCGCGAAGCGAAAATGATGCCGCTGCAATCGGATTCGCGCGGTTACCACTGAGCCCCTGCAGCTGCTGCCTGGCGCCTGTCGCTCTGTCCCAGGCACAGCATGCTGCCGGCACCGCGCCGATTCTCCGACTGGCCTCCAGCCGCACTGGCGAGAGGTGAGCTTTTCGGTTGATTACGCGTGAAAATCAGCACAACGCGCGGTACGCCAACCGGCTTGCCAGGCGTCTCTAGGGAAAACCTGACGAAAATGTTGCCCGGGCACCTACGAAATCCATCTTGGCTATCAGAAAAGCTCACCTTTACGCGTCTGTCAGCCAAGATGCCTATTAAAAAAGCTCACATTGTTGCATTTGTCGCCCGTCCAGCCTATCAGAAACGCTCACCTTTCGCCTTTATCGCCAATTACCTATCAAAAAAGCGCACCTTTTGACTTGCTCCATCGACAATGGAGCATTTTTGCTATCAAAAATTCGCACCTTTCATCCCATAATCATTTATTTTCTGTGGCCGCATCATTCTGCAAGTGAAAAAATAAAAGAAAAAGCTCACCTTTTCATAATCCTACGCCTCAAACTATCAAGAAAGCTCACCTTTCGGTAAAAAAGGCCGCTTTGACTATCAAAATACCTCACCTTTTTTGACGTTGACTGAATTACCCTATCAAAAACCCTCACCTTTTATCTCTGCAGCA
This sequence comes from Janthinobacterium sp. HH102, assembly GCF_001758625.2. Classification (NCBI taxonomy): domain Bacteria; kingdom Pseudomonadati; phylum Pseudomonadota; class Betaproteobacteria; order Burkholderiales; family Oxalobacteraceae; genus Janthinobacterium; species Janthinobacterium sp. HH102. The sequence goes on along the minus strand of NZ_CP062064.1, from coordinate 127,587 downwards.
TGGTGGCATGCTGCATGGCCTTCTGCTCTTGTGAACTCGCTCAGGAGATCATCTAACGCGAACCGGCGATTCTATTGCATTACCGATCACTTTCTTGGCCGTATCTGGGGTACGCACACGCCATTGCTGAAAAAATGGGCATAAAAACAGAGATATCCACAGCTACTATCAAAAAAACGCACCTCCAAACATATCCACATCCGTTGGCTATCAAAAAAGCTCACCTGTAAACATACCCACATCCCTGCCCTATCAAAATAACTCACCTGTAAACATATCCACAACCCTAAACCGCCTGAAAAGAAGCGCCACGCTCACGCTGTGCCGGTTAAAGGTTAATTAAAGGTTTTTAAAGCTTTTTGGAATTTAATGAACTTCCAGGCTCACTCCGTGCCAAGCCACCTTCCCCTGTTTTGATGGATAACGCTTCGCTGCTAGGTTTTTTCCATTAAAGTCGAAAAATCCTTGCAACGGTAATGATAATTTGCAAAAATAGCGTCAGTGAATTTATAAGGGGAATCTCTTGACCCGTAAGCCTTTCAAAGTACAAGCCGTTGCGACCCTGTTGGGTATCAGCGTCGATGCCGTGCGTCGCGACTCCGATGATGCTGGTCTGCAGATTGAACGCCAGCCGGGAGAAGGACCCAAGACGCGGCTGTTCAGTATCGAAAACATTTACGATCTGGCCGCCTATCGCGCAAAGAAATATGGCGTGACAGCGAAGGCTAAACGCATCGTGACCGTCTATGCGCCAAAGGGTGGTGTTGGAAAGACAACGCAAACGTCTAATCTGGCCGCCATATTTGCGTTGATGGGACTCAAGGTTTTGGTTGCTGACCTCGACTTCCAGGCCAATCTGACTATTTCCTATGGATATGATCCCGAGCTGACCCATGAAGAAGCGATAGAGTCGGGGTTGCCTCTGTCGACCTGCGTTGATTATCACCTGGGCCATTTGCTACCGCAGTGGCAGACCAACGGTCAGCCACCAGAGCTCAAGGACGTGCTGAAGAAACCTTTTGGCGAAAATGGTCCGCACCTGATTCCGTCCGAAGTGACGCTGGACCGGCTCGAGGCCTTGTTTACGGTTGATGCCATCATGAGCAAGAAGCCGGAACTGGCGATCGCGCGCTTCCTGGCAGAAAACCGCTCCGGCAAGAATAAGCAGATCGATTTGTCGCAGTATGATGTAATCATGTTCGACGCCCCTCCCGCCAAGAACCAGACCACACGCGGAGCCCTGTTGGCAAGTGACTATGTGATCGCACCGGCGTCGATGGAAAAGTACAGCACCAAATCAGTGTCATACCTTGCAGGCGTCCTGAGTGAAATGCAGCAGGAACATAACCGCTATCCTGAATTGACGATATTGGGTAACTTTTTTGACATGACGCGCGTGCGTGTCGCTGCACAGGTCATAGCGTTGACGAAGCAATATCCGGATGCCTGGCTCGACAAGCAAATCAGTTCCAGCGAAGAGTTTAAAAAGGTACTAAGCGATGATGAAGGCATGCCGCTGGCGTTGGCCAGACCAAGCAGCACAGCAGCGCGTGAGTTGCGCGAAGTGGCGAAAGCATTGATTGAGAAGATGGGAATACTGTGAAAAACAAACAAACCGAATCGCAGTTTGCCGCCACCCTGGCCGCTCGCCTGGGCGCTTCGGCGCCTGCTGTGGCAACACCAGCCATGCACATGAACGCGGTACCGCACGGACCGTCAAAGTCTCTGGAGGACATGCTCAAGGACTCGGATACGCCTGCTGCGGCGACAAATAATGGATCACCTATCCCGCCTGCGCAAACGACGACATCGGATATGGCTGGCGAGGCTGAACACAGCATGATCGTTAAAATCGCAGTGCAGGATCTGGTTGATTCGCCTTGGCAGCCACGTCGCCGCTATGACGAGACAGCGATTCAAGCATTAGGAGAAACACTGAAGGCACGCGGCCAGGATGAACCGATCCGCGTGCGAAAATTAGCCAGTGGCAAGTACCAGCTGATCGCTGGCCACCGACGTACGCGTGCCGCACGACTAATCGGCTGGGCAGAACTTGATGCCAACGTCATGGCGCTGGATGATCGTGAAGCTCACCAGGCAACGTTGTTGAGTAACGAGACCAATGAAGGATTAAGCGATTTCGAACGCGCTCTTTCTTATCGTGAACTGATGTCGGAAGGATTTGCGGAGACGCAGAAGGACGTTGCGCGTCTGACTGGGTGTTCGCAGGGACGTGTCTCCCAGTGCTTGGGCATGTTGAAACTGCCACCGGTCGTCCTTGATCTGCTGGAAAAGTACCCTGCACTACTGAGCTACCGTCACGCCAAAGTGGCTCAGGAGATGCTCGACAAATACCCTGATGCTTTATCCAAGATCACGACCACGCTGGACACGTTGATTGACAAACCGGATCTGGAACCGAACGAACTGAAAGTGTTAATCAGTAAGGCGCTCGAATCCAAACGTCCGCGGAAGGCAGCAGTCGAGCCCCGTACCATCGGTGACAAAAATGGTCGCTCAGCCTTTAAAGTGCGTGTTCACGCACAACAAATCGTGATCAATATCGAAGAAGGCGTCGATGTCGAAATGGCCGGCAAGCGCACGTTAGCAGCGCTACGGCAGTTTGCGGAGTCGCTGGAACTGCCCGCAGAAAAAAAAGCTTAATAATCAAAGACTTAGATTTTATTTATTTTGGCGTATATAGGTTTTTTCCTTTAAAATCAAATACTTAGCTAATTTTATTAGCTGCTAATATTCGATAAGCGTCCAGCTTTTCTGCGTTTTACTAGCGAACGGCATAGCCGTTGCAAGTATGGAAGATATACTTGCAGCGGCCTTGTCCACTTCTCGCCCTGTTCACTTGTTCAAGTATCACGCTGTATAACTTAACGTTCCCCAATTATCGTTCAGCATTTGATGGGCAAATCATACTGTACATTGCTCGTAATAAGCACGAAGGGCGAGGTTAACAAAGGGATTTCCGACCACCTTATCGCTTAGCATTGCTGCAGTTAGATGATGGCATGTTCAATCGAATTCAATTTGGAGACTTCTGACTACAGTGCTAGTCTGTGACTTCGTGTAGCCCCTACCACACTGTTCATCCAACTTGTGAAGGGATAAACAGCGCTGTCCGCTCATCGACCAGATCCTAGACTGTTCGTTTGCTCGCAGAATTGACCCACTCTGTTTAACTTGCCTTCCGTTACCTGGCAAACGCTGCCACGCGGTCGTATAACCCTGCATAGCCCAGCTCTTTCAGGTCCTAATGGATCTGCTTCAAATTGCGCCGCTGCTTACGCGGTTTAGTCGTCTCGGCCTTGAGCCACCTAGATAGCTGTACTGAGTATTTGTCTAATTCGCTAACTGACCGCCGCTCCGAGTAGGAGGGCTCAGTGGTTTCCGATCGCAGGTAGCGTCGGACGGTATTGCGCGAAATATCCAATCGCCTAGCGATTTCTCGTATTGAGATCTTGTCACGAAGGTGCCAGAGTTGAATGATGCCGAGTAGACCCATGTCGGTCACTCCGATCTCCTGCCGATAAGACAGGTGGAATTGTGCTACTAACCTCGGTCAGATTCCGTTGTAAATTCGTGAGGAAAATGGGTCAATTTTCAATGCAACTTAACAAACATTACTTAGGTGGGCGCTACTGAATAGACCGCAAAGCCACTTATCGCTTGGAAATCAATCAACGCGGGAGGATGCTATCTTCTGCAAATGCTAGATTGATTGGAGTAGCATTATTTGACAATCATATTGCAATGAGTGTATCGATTGCTGTAGATGAGTGTACCGAACAAGAGTGTAACGTTCGCAAGAGAATCAGGGATGCAGCGTTGCAAGTTCTTTATCGTAACGAAAATTACCTGAAGTATAAAATACGTTAAAAATCAATGGCTTAGCATATCGCAATATTTTTAAATATAGATTTAAGTCAATGAAATCAATGACATACAGAATTTTATTAGCTGCTAATATTCAGCGAGCAGGAGGGCTGATATTTTTGAAACTGGAAATGGCCTGTTTGCTTATGTTGCCGTCAGTAGTGTTTCAAACTGCACATAGATGATGAGACAGCGAATAGGTTCGATACGGCCTGTCCAGCATTCATAGGCGCCCGCATATCGCCGATAAAAATGTTGGCCTTCGCCGAAAAAGTCTGCCAGACGATGTCCAGATTCGCGGCCCGTTGTATCTGGCTTGCGAGCGCATCGATCAAGGCGCCAGCAACACGCCCGTCCACGTTTATAAAGCAGCCTATGCAATAGTTCCTGCTAAAGGGCTTCGAGGTGGATTGGTGCGATGCTCAAGATATTGGGTTCTATTGCATTAGCGAAGGTCGACGAGCCTATCAGGTAAGTTACGACGCCCGAACCTTGGACGAATCGACATGCTCAACTTCAAAGGAATGCGCTTTCCGATCGACGTGATCTTTGTTTGCATACGCTGGTATGTAGCTTATCCGCTGAGCTACCGACACTTGGAAGAGATGATCCAAGAGCGCGGCGTGTCGGTCGACCATTCGTCAATCAATCGGTGGGCGATTCGTTTCCTGCCCCTGGTCGAGAACATGGCCCGTAAACACAAGCGCCCAGTCGGCCGCAGCTGGCGCATGGATGAGACCTACATCAAGGTCAAAGGCGTCTGGAAATACCTGTACCGCTCCGTCGATAAGTAGGGAAAGACCGTCGACTTCCTGCTCACGGCCAAGCGCGACATGGCCGCAGCAAAGCGCTTCTTCGACAAGGCAATGGGAGCGAACGGCGATCCGGACAAGGTCGCGATGGACAAGAGCGGCGCCAACAAGGCGGCCATCGATGCGATCAACGCTGGCCGCGACGTGCCGATCGTGGTGCGCCAGGTCAAATACCTGAACAACATCGTCGAGCAGGATCATCGCGCCATCAAACGGGTTGCCAGGCCGATGCTCAACTTCAAATCGTTCCACTCCGCCAGCTGGTCTCGCCGGCATCGAACTGATACATATGATCCGCAAGGGCCAGTTCGCCATCGACGGCGTCGATGCGATGTCGTTCGCCGACCAATTTTCTGTGCTGGCAGGAATGGTGCGCCCAGTTTGATGTGCAATGTGCCGTGCCGGAAAAATTTCGCCCTTTAATCAGCAACGCGACAGAACCGCAGCGAGCGCTTCGAGCTGAGTGATGTGCCGCCAGAAGATCCCGGCACGTACGAAATGATCTGCCAAGCCGACACGGTTGGCGTCTTTCAAATCGAGTCACGTGCGAAGATGTCAATGCTGCCGCGTATGCTGTCACACACCTTTTACGACCTGGTCATTGAGGTCGCCATCATTCGGCCTGGTCCGATCCAAGGCGGCATGATCCATCCCTTCGTACGGCGCCGGCAAGGTCTCGATCCGGTCTCATACCCTAGTGCGGAAATTTGTGCCGCTGCGATGGACACTTCCACCTCGCCAGACCAACGGTTTGTTTGAGTGCATAATTCTCTTTTTATTCTGCTAGGAGCAGGCAATGCGTGAGATGTCGGTTTTAGTCGGTCTAGGCCTGGACGCGGACCAGCTTCAGCAGGTCCTGCACGAGAACGGCGGGAGGTTCTTATATGAGGTCGCGCACGCGCTACTGGACGACCACGCCGACGACCGCGCGGAAATCTACGAGGTCAAGGTGGATAGCGTGGCGATCAACGAGGACTGCCCCACTCAGGTAGACATCGACTTTGAAACCTCTTGGAGCATCTACCGGGGCTGCGAGGAGAGGAACACTGCGGGGAGCGAGTATCAGCATGAGCGGGCGACCTACGAGGCGGACGGCCGCCTGGTGTTCCTCGCGCCGCTGGCGCGCAAACACGTCGATCCTTGCTGAAAAGATAAGACGATGAACGTTTCCAGTATGTCCCGTCTCGGCATGCTTATCCTGGCCGCGGTCGCCATGCAGCTCGCATGGGCTCAGGCAGCGCCGGATGCTGCGATCTACACCCTATACCGGAATAGCGTGACCAATGCGGCCCTGCGCCTGCACGTCGCCACCTTCGATGCTCTGGACGGGGCGGCGTATAACCGCCAGAACTGTGCTCAGGCCCAGCAACTGTTCGCCGCTCAGCAAGGCGTCAATGTGGCATTCTGGTGCGAGGCCGGTCGGTTCCGTGCCATAGCCGCCAGCGATCACGCGCCAGCCCTCGGCAAGCAGTTCATCAACGGTAAGCCGGCCGAACGGAACTGCAGCCCGTCCTCCTCGAAACTGGCGCGCGGGGACAAGCGGCCTGCCAGTGCCGGCGATAGTTGTTCGCCATGACGGCGCTGCGCACCTTCGCCGGTGTTCACGCTATTCACCACTTCCAGGGCGCACTGTTCACCGTGCACACCGACAGCGACATGGTCTATATGTCCGAGGAGGATCCTGGATCTGACGGCGAAGCATGGGCGGTCGTAGAGGTCGACGCCGAGCGGTTCCTGCAGCTATGGCGCCAGCCGGGAAGCAGCCATCCAGAGGTGGCGCACCAAAGCCCCGAGACCTGGCCGCTGGACCGCAAGTTCCATTGGCCGGACAAGCATTTTACGGAGGGCCGTGTCAACCCGGTGCCGCTGGCCACCGTCAGCTGTGAGCTTCGACGCTTGGAAACGCCGGTGTGGCGTCGCCGGTTGCTGTGGCAAGTGCTAGAGCGCGTCGACGTGACCGAGCACCCGGTCCTCTCGTTCACCGACGGGGTCACCCGCACCATCTGGCTGCTGACTCACGGCGTGCAGGCCATGCCGGTCAAATGCCCGATGGCCGACGCGGTACGGTTGCAGGCGCTGGCCGGCGTGGACGGCGGCCAGCCGGTCGCCGTCGGTATATTGTTCAAGCAAAAAATGGATTGACACCGTGGGTTCGATCAGCGAAAGGGAAGTGGGGGTGCCTGGCACCTGCGGCAGGCCGCAGCACCAGGCGGGAGACGCCGGCATGCCGTGCAGTTACCTGGTGTTGACATAGCACGGGTGGCCAGCGGCAGAGGAGGGCGCCCGTCGCAACGGGCGGACGGTGCGAGCACCGGGTCGGGGTCCACCATAGCGACTGGAATCGACAGCCGCTGCAGTAGCTGCAGGCCTTGACCCATGTCCGGGTTTGACGGCGAGAACACGGCGCCGGCCGTGGCCATGCTGATGGCGTGCGCTGTGCTGGACGTCGACCGGCTGGCCGACCAAGATCCTGGCCGCTGAGCGGTCGTGGCCAGCGCCTTGCCGGCGCTGCCTGGTGATCGCCTGATCGAGCGGCGGGCGATCGCTCTGGTGCAACTGCCAGCGCTGCTGCGCCAGCTGCTGAAGCTGGCCTGCGCGCGCGCCTAGCCCTCATCGCTCAGGCTGTCGACATTGCGTCATAGCGTATAGCGGTAGGTACGGTAGGGCGAAAGGATCGTTTCTCGTGTGTTCACATTTCCATATTTGTTGATTGCGTCACATTCGGCCATCGATTTCCAACCAAATTTGCCCCGATCCCCGCACTCGTATTTGGTCTTGCCGGTCCAGCGATCACTACGAATTCCACTGTGTGCTGAGAACTCGTAATGAAACGTCGTTGCGATAACAACAGCCGCAATCACGATGGCGTCGGCCAGATTCGCTGCGCTACTCGTAAGGTCGGCGCGCATGCTCACCAAATCCTGTGGAACTTTCGCGCGCGAAAGTTATACGAAGAACGTCGCAACTCAGTCTCATTGAACGTCCCACTCATTCTCATGCAGCGCCACCGCTCAGCTTGTGAGATTTCGCGTATTTTTCACATAAGCAAGATGTTATCCTCTAGTCATCGGCGGAGCTCGGCCAGTAGGGGACCAAGCCAATACAGCGCTCGTGAAGGGCCGCGCTGAGCCAACTCACCCGTTCTGTGCCGCCTGGGTGAGGCACGATCTAGGACGTTGTATTAGATAATTTCAAAAATTGAATCGCCACGACAATTGTAGACACTCCTGAGCCATAATATCGGACCCAAGGAGAACTTATGAGTGGCAAGCGGTACACAGAAGAATTCAAGATAGCAGCAGTCAAGCAGGTATCCCACCGTGGGCACCCAGCGAGCGAAGTAGCAGAGCGGCTCGGGGTAAGCATCCACAGCCTGTATGCCTGGACGAAGCGCTATGGCGTGCCTGAGGCAGAGCGCAAGGCTGTCGATGCCCAGTCTGACGAGATGCGGCGCTTGAAGGCTGAACTCAAACGCGTCACGGAGGAGCGTGACATATTGAAAAAAGCCGCGGTGTACTTTGCCAAGACGTCCGGGTAAGGTACACCTTAATTGCAGAGTTACAGGGCCAGTTCCCGGTGCGCCGGCTGTGCAAGGTGCTCGAAGTGCATCCCAGCGGCTTCTATGCCTGGCGCCTCAATCCTGAAAGCCGCCGCGCTAAAGAAGACAAGCGTCTGCTCGTGCCAATCAAGGAGTCATGGTTGGAAAGCGGCAGCGTGTACGGCTACCGCAAAGTGAGCGATGACTTGCGCGAGCTCGGTGAGCAATGCGGCATCAATCGCGTTCACCGCCTCATGAGGTCGGCCGGTATTCGTTCGCAAACCGGTTATGCCAAGCGCAAATACAAACGCGGCGGCGCGCCTTCGCTGGTGGCCCCTAATCATCTACAGCGCCAGTTCAACGTCGAAGAACCGAATCGAGTCTGGGTAACGGATATCACGTATATCCGTACCTACGAAGGTTGGCTCTATCTGGCCGTGGTGCTGGACCTGTTTTCGCGGCAGGTAGTTGGTTGGTCGATGAGTTCGCGCATCGATCGAGAGGTGGCGATGAACGCGCTCCTGATGGCTGTCTGGCGCCGGCAGCCCAAGAATACGGTGATGGTGCATTCCGATCAGGGCAGCCAGTTCAGCAGCTACGACTGGCGCGACTTCTTGGACGAGCACAACCTGCATCAGAGCATGAGCCGACGCGGGAATTGTCATGACAACGCCGTCGCCGAAAGCTTCTTTCAGCTCTTGAAACGGGAACGAATTAGACGAAAGACATACGGCACCAGGGATGAAGCAAAGCAGGATGTCTTCGATTACATCGAGATGTTTTACAATCCAAAGCGTCGGCACAGCTTCAGCAATGACTTGTCGCCGGTCGAATATGAAAAGCAGTATTTCCAGCGGCTTGCGAGTGTCTAGAAAACTCGTGGCGATTCATCCATACGATGGCCGTGAGCGAGCAGCGCGAACAAAAATGAGCAACAGTCCCGTTGTTTAAACGTCCATGTAGCTCTCAATTTTTCGTCATTGATGAAACATTATCACACGTCGAAGTACCTTTTTCCATATGTTTGATGAGACGTCAGACAACTGTCGTTTCAGTCGTATGGCGACTGGTCTCTGACATATCTGTTGCAAAGCAAAAATCGATGTGACGCATCAAAGTGGTATAGCAAATACTGACTATCGCAGTGGCGCTGCCGTTTTCAAAGTGTAATTTTTCGCCATCTTTTAACAACCATGCAGAGGTAACCAACGCATCGAACGGTGGCGCCGAGTTCTGTACATCAATCCTAAATTTCTTGCCACTCAGCGACTTTGCATCGCGGAAAGCCATTCTAGTTCGTTCTGTGTAGCAAAAAACATATGCTGGCGCAAAAGTCGCTGACATCTCTACTCTCCATCGCTGCTAGAGCTATCAAATGGCCACAAAAAAGGAATTATATCCCTTTCGCAAGGTTTTAATAATTGCAATCTAATGCTGGGTGGGGGAGGTCTCGAAATTGGATTCTGGTAGACAAGCAGCGCGTTCCCAAGTTGGGCGGGCGTTGAGCACCGGTGGGTCTAATCGCGACTGGCGTCCATCCTGATGCCCTAGGCGATTGCAATCGGCCACGCGTGCGAAGCCTCATGTTTCTACAAAGGCAAGGATCACAGCCGCAATCGTCAAGCAAGTCAATTTGATCTGGATAAAGAAATTGGAAATTTTTCCAGTGCTCAACTGTGCTTGCATCAAACGGTGCTAGACTTGATTTAATTGTAAATTTCGTCACATTGAATACTTTGTATCGTGCAGCAGCGCTGTACAAGCTGACTTTTCCTTGGGAGAGTGATCCAATGCCGCATGTCGTCACCGTCGCAACCGTCGCGAAACCGCTGGCCAGCGCCTTGCTGTTGTTTTGCGCGGTCACCGCCAGCGGCCAGTCGGTACAGCCGCACGACACCATCCCCGCCTTCAGCAAGCTCGATTCGATCGAAGCACGCGTGCAGGGCTGTGTCACCTGCCACGGCCAGCAAGGGCAGGGCACCTCGAACGGCTACTTTCCCCGTATTGCCGGCAAGCCGGCCGGCTACCTGTACAACCAGCTGGTCGGCTTTCGCGACGGCACGCGCAGCTATCCGCCGATGAACTACCTGGTGGCTTACCTGCCCGACGCCTACCTGAAGGAAATCGCGCAGCACTTCGCCTCGCTGCGCCCCGCCTTTCAGACGCCCGAACAGCCATCGGCCAATGCGGCGATGGCCGAACGGGGTCGCGTGCTGGCCACCGTGGGTGATACCGCCAAGGGCATTCCCGCCTGTATGGCCTGTCACGGCAAGAGCCTGTCCGGGATGGAGCCGGGCATCCCGGGCTTGGCCGGCCTGCGCTCGACCTATATCGTCGGCCAGCTGACACGCTGGCGTGTGGGCGAGCGGCGCGCGGCCGATCCGGACTGCATGAAGCGCATCGCTACGCGCCTGTCCGATACCGACGTCACGGCCGTCGCCTCGTGGCTGGCGCAGCAAACCCCGCCAGCCAATGCATCGCCGGAACCGTCCAACCTTGTGCGCATGCCGGTGGCCTGCGGCAGCCAGCGCTAGGGGCCCATGATGCGCAAAAGCCTGCAAATCCTGCTTGCCCTGTTCGTCCTCGCGCTGCTGGCGGTGGCAGCCGTGTATCTCCTGCGCCCCGGGCATATGCCGAACCAGAAAAAAGCTCCGCGCAGCGGCGAGACGAGTGCGTCCACGCAGCTGATCACCAAGGGCGAATATCTGGCGCGCGCCGGCGACTGCGTGGCCTGCCACACGGTGCCCAATGGCCCGATCTTTGCCGGCGGGCGTGCCATGGCCACGCCGTTCGGCAACCTGTACGTGCCCAATATCACGCCCGACGACGACACCGGCATCGGCCTCTGGACGCCCGACGAGTTCTACCGCATGATGCACACGGGCGTCTCGCGCGACGGCACCTTGCTTTATCCGGCCATGCCGTTCGCCTCGTACACGCAGGTGACGCGGGCCGACTCGGACGCCATCTTCGCCTACCTGATGTCGGTCACGCCGGTCAGACAGACCAACCGCGCGCACGAGTTGCGCTTCCCCTTCAATAACCGCGAACTGCTGATCGGCTGGCGCACCCTTTACTTCAAGCAAGGCGAGTTCCAGCCCGACCCGGCGCAATCGGCCGAGTGGAACCGTGGCGCGTATCTGGTGCGCGGCCTGGGCCACTGCGCCATGTGCCACACGGCTGTCAATGCGCTGGGCGGATCGAGCGAATCGAAGGCATTCGAAGGCGGCATGATCCCGAACCAGAACTGGTATGCGCCCTCGCTGACCTCGAACCGCGAAGCGGGCCTGGGCGACTGGAAGATTTCCGAAATTTCGGATCTGCTGCAGGTGGGCGTGTCGCATCGCGGCACCGTCTACGGGCCGATGGCCGAAGTGGTCTACAACAGCCTGCAATACATGACGGATGAGGATACCAAGGCGATGGCCGTCTACTTGAAGGCGCTGCCGCAGAAGGACGACGCGCCGCCGCCGACCAGCCAGGCGCGCCTGGTCGATCCGGCAGTGATGGAGACCGGCCGCAAGGTGTATGTGGCGCAGTGCGCGATGTGCCATGGCGCCGAAGGCAAGGGCCAACCGCCATCGTTTCCCATCCTGGCCGGCAACCGCTCGATCACCATGGTCACGCCCGTCAACCCGATACGCATGGTACTCAATGGCGGCTATCCGCCAGGTACCTACAAGAATCCGCGCCCGCACGGCATGCCGCCGTTCTCGCACATTCTGAACGACGACGAGGTGGCGGCAGTCGTCACCTATATCCGTGTCGCCTGGGGTAATAGCGGTACGCCCGTCAATGCTGCCCAGGTCAGCGACCTGCGCAAACTCTTGCCTGAATAAGGAGGCCCATGCAAATGCCTGGTGACACCGAATCCGAAGAACTGAACAAACGCATCGACGAAATCGTCAGCCACGGCCCCTCGGGCGCGTTCGCGGTGGCGGGCATCGCGACCTTCATCGTGGTCGCGATCTTCTTCCTTTTTTACTGGCTGGTGTACCTGCCACGGGGGACGGTGCAATGAGTGAACCTGCCGCACATGAATTGCACCATGCGTCGGAAGCGGTGGCAGTGGCGGCCGAACGGCGCTGGGCGTACATCGTTATCGCCATTATCGTGTTGCTGCTGGCCGTGATGGTCTTCACGGGCCTACACTGGGCCGCCATGCCGCCGTCGCGTGTGGAAACGGTCGACGTCAGAACCTTGCACCTGAAAGGCGAATTCGTCGAAAACAACCTGGGCACGGCGCTGGAAAAAGACGGCCGTGTGGTGGTGCGCCTGATCGGCCAGCAGTATTCGTTCGCGCCGCAATGCATCGTGGTGCCGGCCGGCGTGCCCGTCACGTTTCGCGGCACCAGCAGCGACGCCATCCACGGTTTTGTGGTGGGTCGCACCAACGCCAACACCATGCTGATTCCGGGATTCATTTCTACCTTTACCACTACATTTCCCAAGGCAGGCGAGCAGCTGATGCCCTGTCACGAATACTGCGGCACCGGGCACGAGGCCATGTGGGCCAGGTTCCAGGTGATTCCTTCCGACGAATTCTATGCCCGGGCAAAAAAGGCAGAAAGGATGAGCTGTGTTCCTGGCTAAACGACTGGTCCTCGCCCATTTCTGGGTCGCCTTCATCGCTTTTTTCGCCGCCATCCTGCTTGGCGAATGGCAGATGTTCGTGCGCAGCCCCCTCTCGCCCTGGGTCAACAACCCCGAACATTACTACCGCTCCGTCACCGCACACGGCACCGTGATGGGCTATGTGCTGCCCACGCTGGTGGCGATGGGCTTTGGCTATGCGATCACGGAGCTGGCCCTGAAACGCCCATTGATCGGCCTGCGCTGGGCCTGGGCCGGTTTCTGGCTAGTGATCGCCGGCACGCTGATGGCGGCGCTGACCACGGCCTCGGGCAAATCGTCGGTGCTGTACACCTTTTATCCGCCGATGATTGGCAGCGTCTTTTACTACCTGGGCGTGGTGCTGGTGGTGGTGGGCTCTTGGGTGTGGGTCGCGCTGATGTCGGTCAACCTGCGTGCCTGGAAAAAAGCCAATCCGGGTGCCACCATGCCGCTGGCCATGTTCGGCAACGTGGCCGGCGCCTATCTGTGGGCCTGGACCTCGGTCGGCGCGGCGGTGGAAATCCTGGTGCTGATCTTGCCGGCCGCGCTGGGTTTGACCGACACCATCAACGTCGGCCTGGCGCGCGTGCTGTTTTCCTGGACGCTGCACGCCATCGTCTACTTCTGGCTGATGCCGGCGTATATCGCATTCTATACGCTGTTCCCGCGCGCGATCGGCGGACGGCTGTACAGCGATACCATGGGCCGCGTCGCATTTGCGCTGTTCCTCGTGTTCTCGATGCCGATCGGCATCCACCATCTTTTCGCCGACCCCCAGGTCGGCGCCGGCTTCAAGTTCGTACATGCGGCGATGACGGCAATGGTGTCTATTCCGACCCTGCTCACGGTGTTCACCATCGTCGCCTCGGCCGAAATCGTGGGCCGGCTGCGCGGCGGCAAGGGACCGGTCGGCTGGGTGAAAGCGCTGCCGTGGTCCAATCCGTGGATGCTGGCCGTCACGCTGGCTTTCATCATGCTCGGTTTTGGCGGCGCCGGCGGCATCATCAACATGAGCTACCAGCTCAATGAGTCGATCCACAACACGCAATGGGTAACGGGACACTTCCACCTGATCTTTGCCGGCGCCATCGTCATCATGTACTTCATGGTGGCGTATGAGCTGTGGCCCCAGCTGCGTGCTTGCAGGCCGCTGTCGCCACGCCTGATCAGGGCGCAGCTGTGGAGCTGGTTCATCGGCATGATGATCCTCACCATGCCGTGGCACTTGGTAGGCTTGCTCGGTGCGCCGCGCCGCATGGCCTATTACGACTATACGCATCCGCTGCTGGCGCCGCAGGCCATCACGGTCACCATGTCCACCTTTGGTGGGCTGATACTGGTGATTTCGGCGGCGCTGTTCATCTACATTCTGGCCACGCCAAAACGTCAGGATGCGCCGGCGGCGCCGTTTACCTTTAGCCAGGCCGTCCATCCGAACGCCAGGGTGCCGGCCGCCCTCAATGGGTTTGCATTGTGGGTGGCGATGATGATCGCGCTCACCGTCGTCAACTATGGCTACCCCATTTTGCAGCTGGCGATCACGCCTGACGCCAGCGTTCCGATAGTGCCGATAGGAGCGCGATAATGCGAGAACACGGCTTCTTTTCCCGAGCAAACCGCATCGGCTGGGTCAGCACGGTTGGCCTGCTCGTGCTGACATTGATTGCGGTGCTGGTCGCCTTTGCCTGGCTGCCGTCAGCGCAGGCCGACTTCCGCGCGAAGGGATTATGGGACAGCATCTGCCGTGCCGCGGGCGTGCCGGCCAAATGGCTCGATGGCAGCCCGCGCAAGGACAATGCCGACGTGGTCGCCACCAACGTGGTGCTGCTGCCGGCAATGGCGAAACCGGCATCCTCGGCCTCGGTCGGGCGCGGCGCCACGCTGGCACTGAACTGCACCATGTGCCACGGCGCGCTGGGCCTGAGCCGCTCGGACGCGCCGAATCTGGCGGGCCAGTATCCGGAAGTGATCCGCAAGCAGATGCTCGACTACCAGAGCGGCAAGCGCAGCAGCGCCATCATGGCCGCGCTGGCGCGTAACCTGACCGAAGAAAACATCGCCGACCTGGCCGCTTACTACGCCAGCTTGCCGAAAGCGCGCACGGCCCCGACAACCTACGACGAAGCGCTGCCGGCGCTGGTGCGCGTGGGCGATCCGATGCGCAATATCGCCCCCTGCATTTCGTGCCACGGCGGCGTCGATCAGAAGCTGGGCGCGCCGTGGCTCGAAGGCATGCCAAAACCCTATCTGGTGCAGCAGCTCGAAGACTTCAGGCATGGCCGGCGCAAGAACGACGGCCAGCAGCAGATGCGAAATGTCGCGCGCCAGATGACAGACGCGGAGATCGACAGCGTAGCCACGTTCTATGCGAGAAAGGCGCTGCCCGAGCATCGGTAGTTCGTCAAGTTGACAAGCACCGCCAGCACGACCAGCACCCGCCCCGATAGCCTATATCGCAACGGCGGAGCTAGTGCTTTGCGCTGTCGGCCTCAGCCAAGAAGTGAGCGCGCCGCGTCAGTTTCTTCTTTGAGGCTTACTCGGGGTCTGAAATGCTCATTTGCGTGATGGATCGCTGGTAGTGCCAGTGCTTAATTTTTCAAGCGGTCCTGCTTGATCAGCGTATGTCGCGGTCGTCGGCGATGAACAGGTAGTAGTTTTTAAACTTAACTTGGAGAAAATCCATGGCAAGCAAAGGGACTGGCGGTAAGATTTCATCGGCGGCAGGCCGCATCCTCGGCAATTCAGGAACATCGGCGCTGCAACGTAGCTTGGCTGGAAGCGCCTTAGCGCAGTCAGGTACACAAAAGCTGACTGGCAAAGACATGGAAGCGAAGGCATCAGCTGCGCTTAAGAACCCAAATTCTGCGGCTACAACCAAATCCCTTGCCGGCTCCTTGGTATCTCAGTCAGAAAAGAAACGTTAGTGATTAAGTGGGGGTAGGCAGGGGTATCTCTGCGGCTGTCAAATCTTGAAAGCCGCAGCCCTTTCCGCAAGAGTCTTTTGAACGACGTAGAACAAGATTAGTGACTTTGCTTATGTTGCTGTACCGGCAGTCGATGATCTTTGCCCGCAAAGGCTTCGAACTGGAACGTGCACAGTTCTGGACAATGGCAAGACCAAGACAGCGCTGCCGGGGCCACCATGCCATCTGCAGCCTGGTTTGCTTATACGCCAGACCGGAAAGGCATCGACCCGCAAACCTACTTGGCAAACTCCGAGGATGAGTTGCAGGCCCATGCGTATGGCAGTTTCAATGCACTCTACGTCGACGACACCATACAAGAAGCGGGTTGTTGGGCGCATTGAGGCCGAGATATGCGGCAAGCCGTCGCACGAACGACAGCAGGCGAGCCAGCAAGATCAAGCCCGTTGCTCGGCGCCTTCGATAGGTGGCTGCACGCCACTCTTGAATATCTGTCGCGCAAGCCGGACACGGCCGCGGCGAACCGACTGTAATTTTTACAGTGCACGGGGAGCATCATTTGGAATAGCGCATTGGAATTTGATTACGGACTCGAACGAGTACTGCTGTCGTTTGAGGACCAAAATCGAGAATGCATACTGATGTCGCAAAACACCCAGAATGATGACGGCGTACTTTGGCGACAGAGTTGAGAAACTGTGCGACATCTAGTTGTACCTTTTCGGACGATTTCGCAAACACCCCATGATGATGTCGCAAAACACCCCAGAATGATGTCGGCGTACTATGAGATCGGTCGGTATCTTCTAAAAGCATACAATGTTAAGTAGTTTACTTAATATGGACTAAGTATTATAGGGTAAATGACAGGTACGTTTATCCATGAAAAATACCGGTTTAAATACCGCTGTTTGGCCGATCGTGCTATGCTCTTTTTCACCCACGCCGCCGGGATATCCGCGCTGGCCCACCCGATCGATTGCGCGCACCATGCACCCAGCACCAGATTCGCTGTTCCCACCGCCGCCGGCACCGGCATCGGCGCTGCGCAACGCCGGCCGCCCGCGTTTTGCGCTCACCGACGACGAGGCGCGCAGCTTGGTGATGCAACTGGGCGATATGCGTACCCGTCACGCCAATAACCCCCGCCAGCATCGTCCGTTCGTGCACGATTTTCTACGGGCGGTGCACCACGCGACCGGGCGCATTTACAGCGCCGGCACCTATCGCAAGCTGCTGCAGGCGTACGCGCCCGAGCGCACACCGTCGACGACGACGCTCGAGACCGAAAAAAACTTGCTTGAGCATGAGCTGAAAAGCCGCGCGGTGTCGGTCGGCATCGCTGCGGCAACACCACTGACGACAGCTGAGGCAGTGCCACCGGTCCCCGCACCGGCGCTGGCGCGGGAAACGGGACTTGAACTTCAACAGATCATTGGCTTGCTGCACCACCTGTCAGCGCGACTCGATCAACAGGATCGTGCGTTTGCCGGCCAGGATCGTTCGGCCGGCCTGCAAGCCCACAACGACTATCTGCGCGAGCGTCTCGCCGTCACCGAAGAGGATTTAAATCAAACGCGGGCGCAGGCCGCCCGCATCGCGCTCGAGGCGCAAGCTGCCACCACCCAGGCAGAGGAACGCGCGCGCGAGTTGGCCGTGCTATACCAGAACGTCAAAGACCAGGCGGCGGCGCTGGGCGCGATGGCGGAAGAACTGCATGGCAGCCGGCAGTTTGCCATGCAAGCCATCGATGGCGTGCGCGGAGAAACGCGCGCGGCCAAAGAGCGCTGCGCGCAGCTGGAGCAACAACTCAAAGACAAGGAGCAGCAAGTGGACATGTACCGGCAAATGGCGTTCAGTAAAGGAGGTCCAGCGCGATGACCGGACTGACCCCCTATTCCCACGGCGCCGGCCAAATGACGGTTGCCGCCCCTCAGCCGGTGCACAGCCTGGGGCCGGTCGCAGACGACTGGGAAGCGATCAATGTGTGGCTGGCCGCGGTGGCCGACAACAGCAGAAGCGGTTCCAATGAAACGCTCAGAACCTACCGCTACCATCTGGCCAAGCTGCGCTGGTATTGTGAACGCGAACTGGGACGCCCGCCGTCAACCTGGACCCTGCAAGATGTCAAAGCCTTCCGCGACTACCTGGCACAACTGCCTGCTTCGTCCTTGCGTACTATCAATATCGTACCTGGTGCCCCGGACTACTCACCGTTTCAGAAGCAGCCCGGCGTCAGCACCCAGTCCGACATCATGCGCTTTACCAAGGCGATGTTCAGTGCCCTGCATCGTACCGGCTATCTGCGCCTCGATCCCATGGCGCTCGTCCAAGCGCCGAAGCAGCGCCGCTTGGACAAAAAACGCGCCGTGGGGGATGATTTGTTTGACCTGGTGCTGCAGGTGATGGCGGAGGCGCCGCGGCCGACCCAGAAAGACCATCAGATTTACCTGCGCGACTGCTTCATCTTCATTTGCCTGCGCGAGTCGGGACTGAGGGCGTCGGAACTCATCGGGGCGAAAATGGATGCCGTCGGGTTGCTGTACAACCCCAACAGCGGCAACACCTATTGGGCCATGACGGTCAAGGCAGAGACGGCCAAGGGCGGCAAACAGCGCACGGTACCGGTGAGCGTGGCGTTCCTGGAAGCTTTTATTGCCTACCGGCGCGCGTTCGGGCTGGACCCGATGCCCGGGCCGAGCACCCAGCAGTATGGGCTTGTACTGTCAGTGCGCACCAAAAAAAGGGAGATCGGGAGCAGGATCAAGAGCGCGTCGGACCGGCGGCTGTTTGGTGAATGGCGCGACGTGGGGAGCCGGCAAGGACTTCACGGCATCATCAAAGGCCGGATACGGGATGCAGTCCTTCTGCTGGAGCAGGCCGGCGATGCCGCGAGCGCGGCACACCTGGATCGGGTATCGGCACACTGGTTGCGGCATACGTTCGCGATGACGGCGCTTTTGTCGGGGCAGGATCTGCGTAGCGTGGCCACGTCACTGGGGCATGCGAGTGTCGACACGACGATGGGCTACACGGAGCAGGATGCGATCGACCTGATCGAGAGTTGGGAGCGAGAAACGCCAGGCCGCGTGGCCCGTGCGGGCCCGGCCGATGGAATCAAGTGAACAGTAGTTAAATTTTTTGGTAGGCTTACCCCCAGATGCTTCAGCCGTCCAACTAAATGTAACGAGGCAAATTCTTGCGTTTTGTTGACTGTTAACCGGATAACGGATAATATGAAAACATGCCAATTCAATCCTTCGCTTGTCCCGACACGCAAGCCCTGTTCACCACAGGCAGGAGTCGCCGATTCGTCAACATTAAGAACGTAGCCGAGCGCAAGCTGGCCCAGCTCGACGCGGCTCCCTCGGTGAATTTCATGAAGGCGCCGCCGGGTAACGACCTGAAAGAGTACGACGGCGCTTGGCATGTGCGGATTAACGACCAGTGGCGTCTGACCTTCAAGTGGGGTGATAGCGGCCCTTATGAAGTGCTGATCGAAGACCCACACTGAGCGGGGCCTAGCCCATCATAGAAAAACCTGAACAGCCACGGAGGGCATTATGTTCAAAAATGGTATGCGTCCTATCCACCCCGGCGAAATTTTGGTGGAGGACTACATTAAGCCCATGGGCGTCAGCGTGCGCGCTGTGTCTCTGGCCCTGCACGTTCCGTACTCTCGCCTCAGCGAGATCACCAAAGGTGAGCGCGGCGTCTCCGCTGATACGGCACTTCGCTTGGAGCGCTATTTTGGCAGTGAGGCTCAAGGATGGTTGAATCTCCAAAGTGCGTATGACCTGCGTATGGCCGAGATATCGGCTGGCAAAGCCATCGCCAAAGCGATCAAGCCGCTTGCATTGGCATAGCTCAAGGATCGCCCAGCAGCACTCACGGGGCGTTGTTGAATAATTCGACCCGTCGCCATAGGGGTGTACAATCTGGCATCATTTTCTTCCAGGTAGACCCGTGCCGTACAAACACAGCAAAGAGGGTTCTGTCGCATTAGCGAAGGTCGACGGGCCGATCAGGTAAGCTACGGCGCCCGAAACTTGGACGAATCGACATGCTCAACTTCAAAGGAATGCGCTTTCCGATCGACGTGATCTTGGTTTGCATCCGCTGGTATGCGGCCTACCCGCTGAGCTACCGACACCTGGAATAGATGATGGAAGAGCGCGGCGTGTCGGTCGACCATTCGTCGATCAACAACATCGTCGAGCAGGATCATCGCGCCATCAAGCGAGGGTTCTGTCGCATTGTTGATTAAACGGCGGAGTTTTCCCGGCATGGCACATGGCCCTCAAACAGGACGGACCTTGCCCGCCAGCGCATAAAATTGGTCGGCGAACGACATCGCATCGGCTCCGTTGATTGCGAACTGGCCCTTGCGGATCATGTGCATGAGTTCGACGCCTGCGAGCACGCAGTGGGCGGCGCGGAACGATTTGAAGTTGAGCATCGGCCTGGTCACCCGCTTGATGGCGCGATGGTCCTGTTCGACGATGTTGTTGAGGTATTTGACCTGGCGCACCAGGATCGGCACGTCGCGGCCGGCGTTGATCGCATCGATCGCCGCCTTGTTGGCGCCGCTCTTGTCCATCGCGACCTTGGCCGGATCGCCGTTCGCTCCCATGGCCTTGTTGAAGAAGCGCTTCGCTGCGACCATGTCGCGCTTGGCCGTGAGCAGGAAGTCGACGGTCTTTCCTTCCTTATCGACGGCGCGGTACAGGTATTTCCAAACGCCTTTGACCTTGATGTAGGTCTCATCCATGCGCCAGCTGCGGCCGACTGGGCGCTTGTTTTTCCGGGCTATCTTCTCGACCAAGGGCAGGAAACGAATCGCCCACCGATTGATCGACGAATGGTCGACCGACACGCCGCGCTCTTCCATCATTTCTTCCAGGTGCCGGTAGCTCAGCGGATATGCTGTGTACCAGCGAATGCAGACAAGGATCACATCGATCGGAAAGCGCATCCCTTTGAAATTGAGCATATCGATTCGTCCTGGGTTCGGGCGCCGCAGTTTACCTGATTGGCTCGTCGACCTTCGCTAATGCGACAGAACCGGCCAGCCCGGAGCGGTCCGCCCTCGCGCCGCTCACCATGTCCTCAAAGACACGCTCGCACCCAACCGCCTGCAACGCATCGCGCTGCAAGTCCAGGTTCTGGTCGTCGGTCGATACGCGGGCGTAGCCGATCAGCATGGCGACTTGTCCAATAAATCACGAAATTCCAGTATAGCTGGACTTTGATTATTGGATAGGGATTATGGATCGTTGTTGCGCTTGAGCTGTCGGCCTCGCGTCGGTCGGGCGCGGAAGTCCAACAAACCCTCGTTTGTTGCACTTTGGACGCTGAACAGTCTAATTAATTATGGGAATGACACTTTACAGTATGATGCCTTTCCCTTTGAAAGGTTAAACAAGACGGCTATGTCTTAAGCGCTCCCGATCAGTATGCCATGAGATTATATAAACTACAGGTTCAAGGCGCTCCAATCGAGGGCTACGGTGCTTATATCCAATTTGGTATCAAACTTCGGGGACGCACCGAGTCGCACTGCCCTCCAACGAACCTTCATGGTGCGCTACCCCTTGCGACGTCTTTTTTTCAAATCATCCGTTAAAGTCTGCGCCAGTGGCTCGAAAACCAACTTGCGCTGCGCATTCCTTACATCGCCTATGGGCGCGAACATTACCGGCGTTACGACTAGGCCGCAAGGCGCAGAAACCAAGATCAGCCGGCCCAATTCGCCGAGATTATGGTGCCTGAAAATATATTCGAACGAGGTTGCGGACAGCGGCTTTCGCTGCACGACGACGTCGGCAGGTAACGAAAAACTCATATAACTGGTCCTCACGTATGTGCCAAGTCCGCATGACATAAACCACGGAATCGGCGATCTCATAACGGCCGACAAGTAGCATGCGACCTCGCGCGGGTCGAATTTCTCCAGCCGCTGGCCGAGGACTTTAAGGCGCGCCGCAGCGGGTCCGTTTGCGCTGGCATTGAATTCATGCAGGCGCACCACGTTGGACAATACCTTGCTGGTCCACTGCGACCGCATCAGCGCACCACCGGCGCGGGCAGCGGGTCGTCCGTACCGAGGCTATCGGCCAAAGCCTGCACCGCCTGGTGATCGATGGCGCGGCGGGCATCGACGTCGGCCATCGCCTCGCGGGCCAGACAGCTGCGCTCCCCCTCCTGTCCGACCCATGCGCTAAGCCCCTGTTTGAAAACCCAGCCGTGTGAGCGCTCAAGGCGGCCAGGAAACTGGCCGACGTTACTATGTTTGCACTAACAACAAATTTTGGTCCGCGGAGCCGAGAACAGGTAGTTCAGTTCATAAGGATGACATGGACATCGCCGCAACTATGCGACAGCTTTACCGCATTGACCGCAGAATTTTGTGCCTACTTGCAAACTAGTGCCGCACTGGAGGCATGCTACAGGAGTCAGTGAGGTGCCGCATTGGTGACAAAATTTCGCTCCTGGTGCATTAATAGCCCGACATGTGGCGCACGAAACTCCATTGCTAACCGGAGGAGGGGTATTGCTATAACCTCCACCGGGCGGAACGCCGTGACCACCACCACCGTGATGGCCACCTCCATGATGTCCGCTATCCCTATGCCCACCACCATGACCACCGCCATGCCCTCCCAATATTCGATCCAAAATGCCCATTTCATGACTCCTTAACAATCGTTGAACAACTCTACTTTGTAGCGATTGAACCTGCTCCATGAATCCTCGCTTATCGTCATCGAAATTAAGCGCCGGCGGTCATCTTGCGGTCCACATGCTCCAAGAAAACCTATTGCCACCCGCGATTTGATGCGGCAAGGATGGCAGGCAGGAATCGACGGGCAATGAAATTAATTTAATATGGTAGCGACTTGAAAAGTTCACTCATCTCTTTGTATTCGTGTGCAACTTTTTGGACTGCAAGCTCGTAACGAATGGCGGTTTCTGCGAATGCGGCGCGTTCCACGTCCATGTCAACGGTGTTATTGTCTGCGCTCGCTTGAGATGGCACGCGGTACAGGATGGGAAAAGGGTCATTTGGAAGGACTGACCGAAAATTTTGATCCCCTTTTGACTGAGCTTCCGGTTGTCTCATCGCTTGGCTCAACGCAGCCTGGAAATCAACATCACGCGCCTTGTAATGTGGTGTGTCCGCATTGGCGATGTTCGACGCAATCAGCTCGAGCCTTTTCGCATAAATGCTAAGGGACTTCTCCCAGAACACGTCACTGTCCGCTTCTTTTGCCCTGACGATTTCCATGGTGTGCCCGCAATTTGCCAGGATCCCATGCTAGCGCAATATCAGCTTTCATAGAGGACAGAAAAGAGGGGCGTTTACCTTTCACTTATTCATTTCAAAGCAATTCGGTATCGAGATACCGCCCCTGCAGAGTACTCAAAAAATTAGACGTGCCGCTCGCGTGCATGTTTTGCGCAGGCTGCAGCGCAGTTCTCGCACGCCGTCTTACACGCCGCACAGTGCGCATGTTTGTCTGCGTGAGCGGCGCATGCCTGTGCACACATTGTGCAAATGTGGGCGCAGAGCGCGCAAAAATCCCCATGATGCTCTGATCCTCTTGCCAGCGCATTCATTGTAGCAGTGCAAATATCCGCGCAATCGAGATTGATCAGTGCACAATTGGCACCACCACCCTCCCGAATATCCGCAGCCGCGCAGGCTTGGGACGCATGGATTGCTTCTTCGCAGGCTTCAATGCAGGCTTGAAGATTTTTATCGTGCGTGCTCGTACTTTGACTTTGCATAGAGGTCTCCCATAGAGTTTCTGTTAAGCCAAGTTGATATGGCAGCGTTGATAATAGTCCGTATGGCTGAAATTGCGCGCAGCATTGGTTGTTTCTAGCGCGCAACGAATTGATGCGTAATCTTGAATCAGGGCGAGGGCGGGGAAGCCCTGCGCTACTCCAAGCTCGGCTAGCTCGCCCCCCAGGACAGGTTTTGGGTCAAGATGTACGTTGCGATGCATGCGGCAAGTAGGTGGCCTTCCTGATGATTGCACCTGGCGCAACCGATGACTCGCTCAGTTATGGCGCCCGTTTAGAAGCATCGCAGGTGTACGGCCGCTCACTTCTAGATCCCACTCGGCAGACCACTTTTCGCTACGCCGCATCAAGACCACGTAGTTACGCTCGGCTGTGTAGATATGCTTGTGGCCAGGCAAGGGCTTCAGGCGGACCGGCTGGCCCGGTAACACGCTTTCACCCATCATCGCAAGATATCCGAGCGCGCGGGCGTACAACCTCGGCGGTGGCGGATGCGCGATTCCCGACGCAACAAGCTGATGCATGATCGTTCCGTCCGTGAACGCCATCTCGCCGCGCGTGGCCAGATGTATCTCGCCCGAGAGCACCGTGACGGCGTTGCGGCCTTCGATCGCGCGCAGTTGCAGCGCCTCCAGCATGCGCCGCCACTCAGCACGGTGCGCTCGGCTCTGCCATTGATCAAGCATGTCATCCTCATATTTTTGGACGCCGGGGAGCACGTGCAGAAATTTCTCGATCCAGCTGAGCCGAGGGCCGAGGATCGGAACGCTGGACATGAGCAGAATCCGGTCGTCCCGGTTGGTCACTAAGAGCGCCCGCTCAAATGCGGCCCAGCCGAATGGCCCCATCACCTGAGTCGGCCGGCGCTCAGAGCGAAGGTCGGGCGCAACCACTGAGAACCGGGGGAAACGCACGACCTGGGTAAGACTTCGGTGTTCGCTAGTCTCCTCGCTGATTGCGGGCTGTTCCAGGGTTGCGCCGAGCTGGAACAGCATGAACATGCGCCGCGCCACGTTAAAGAGGCCGCGACCAATTCGGTCATCGAGGAGCTTTTCGGGAATGCTGCCCCAGCCGTCAAAAATATCATGGTCATCCCACATCATGAGCGACGGCACTCGGGCACTCAGATGGGCGATATCCGGCTGAGACAGAAGCATAATGTACCGGTTAAAATAGTGACTTTCCGCCGCTTTGCTCATGTCGTCGCTGAACGACTGCTCTGTTTTCTCCACCCTCGCATTCGCTACCCACCTCGCGAGGGCCGGATGAGACTGAAAGACTTCGTCGGCATAAAGCTGATCGCCGCCCTGCAATAGTAGGCCAAACGGCGTACGCGCGTGCTCTTCTGCCAAGCGGCGCCACATCGCGTTGCGCTCTGCTGCTGGCCGATCCGCGTCGGCGTGCTCCTGCCCATTGCAGGACACATAGGCCATCCGCACATCGCCTGAAAAATCTGCATGCACGGGAAAGACGGCATTGCCCAAACGGTAGGTAGCGTTCTCGCGCGCCGGCAGATCGAAGTCGTATCGCCATACCGTCCGGCCGAATTGCGAATGTAGCTGCACGGGCGTGATGATTTTCCCCTCATCTGGGACCAGGACTGGTGGATTGAGGTGTTCTAAGGTGATAACGATGGCTGAAAGTCGACACTGACGCTCGTTGGCGCCGCGCGCTAACAGTACAGGCCCAATAGTTTCTAGCTGCTTAGTCATGTCCGAATGCGCGCAGAGGCGGTCCGCGTTTGAGTGCGCCGCCGTGGCCCCAACATCCAACTGCTGCCATGCCCCGGGTCACTCTGCTTGGCCAGCACGTTGTCAATACGCGTAGTCAGGTGGCCCCGCATGTCGGCAGGCGCGCTCGGACGCGACAAAGGTCGGCTAGCCGTGCAGGCGGCACCAATAAATCCAAAGACCAGGCCTGCATGCACTGGTTTGCCAGGCACCCGTGCGGCGCCATCTTACTTGGCATTGCCGCGTTCTTTCTGCCATTGCTCGTACGATTGCTTGTTCTGTTGTTTGCAGGCAAGGTAATCTCTTGCGTCTACGTTCCTGCGCTGACACTCACGCAAATTATGCGCTTCGGCAGACTTCGCCAGGGATGCGTCCATTTCCTCCGGCGTCGTGAGGCGCACCGTCCCGCATCCAGCGGCCAGCACACAAAGCGCAAGCGCTAGGATTATTCGGGCCGGATCAGATGCCAGTCCCGCAGAAAGTAGAAGCTTCGAGCGAAAATTCATATGTTCTTTTTGAAGGCACATCCTAGATTTACCTATTATATACTTACGTCCCGTACAGTCGTAAGTCGAGTGCGAGTCGTGGCGAACGGATATTTCGGCGAACGCGGCTGGCCGACTGGCTGTGATCCTTGACCTGCCATCCGAAGCTGCGCAGCGACCCGCGCCACCCGTCCATGAGGGGATTCAAGCAGAACCTGTGGAGGTTGATCGAGCGGAAACAGGAGTCTTTTCCATGGACATACCAATATCCCCGAAATATATGCTGGCACCAAGGGGGTTAAACATCCTCGTCAGTTGCAGATAACGCTGGTTCACAGCGATGAAATGCAGGTCGGCGCAGACCAATGCTGGTTCATTTGCAGCTAATGCTGGTTTGAGGGAGCTGTCAGTCGCAGTTATTCCCGGCCGAGACACCGCTGGAATGCTGGTCGGGCTGGTTTTAAATGCAGGTTACTACAAATAGCAGTCGTTCGCATGAGCTATGTAAGGAGCATACAAAGCACGTGACTTTGTTTTTTGTCACCGCTTAAACCATTGTGCGAGAATGCCGTTCCTCTGTGAATGATGCGCATAATGACCAAACTCGCCGCGATAACTGTCATGACGCTAGTGCTGGCTGCTTGCAAGCCCGCTGCTACAGCACCTGCACATGATATTTCTGCGGCAATGAGCCAGACCGCGACCACCTTGCTGAAGACCAAATTTCTACACTCGACGTCTATTGCTGTAGTTTATCGCGGCAAGGAATTCGTTCTGCATCAAGGCGAGCTGGAGGCCGGCAAAGCAAATCCGCCGAACGACACAACGCTTTATGAAATCGGCTCAGTCAGCAAGACTTTTGCCGGTCTGCTACTGGCGAATGCTGTACTTGATGGGAAAGCGGCGCTCGACGATCCCATACAGAAGTACCTGGTGGGCGCCTACCCAAACCTGCAGTCACAGCGGCAGCCAGTTCGCTTGCGCCATTTGATCACTCACACTAGCAATATGCCGGCCATGCTGCCCTTGCAGGTGAACACCATCTTAGAGGACTTCACTGAACACGCCACGCCCGCAAAGCTGAATGCAGCCTACGCCAATTACGGACAACCGCAGTTCTGGCAGGACTTGCACTCAGTCAGCATCAAAGGTCCGCTTGGCAAGGACTACGCCTACTCAAGTGCCGGCACCGAACTCATTGCGCATACGCTTGAGAAAATCTACGGCATGCCCTATGAAGTGCTGCTCACGCAATTCATCGCGCGCGAAGCCGGTATGCAGGATACCAGGCTGAGACTCACACCCAAGGATGCCAGCCGCCTAGCGCCCGGCTATCACAGCGATAATCCCGTCGTCACAACACCGATGCCGCAACTGCCATGGGGCGCAGCAGGCAATCTGAAGTCGACCATGCCGGATATGGCGAAGTACCTGCGCCTGCAACTGAGCGCCAATCCAGCGGTCGTCGAATCTCACAAGCCGCTGGTAAGCTTTAAGGACGACTTCAGCATTGGCTACTTTTGGAACATCGGTAGCAATCGCCAGTTAGGAACGCATTATGTACACCACGGCGGCGTGCCACGTGCGCAAAGCTACGCCTACGTCGTTCCAAAATATCAGCTTGGGATCTTCATCATAACCAACCAGAGCGGCGACGATACCGCCGGCGCCATGGAAAGTTCGCTGGCGCACATTTTCGATACAGTGGCATCGTTGGAAAGAGCGCAGTAGGCCGGTTCTGTCGCATTGCTGAGAACAGGACAGACTTTCCGTGTCGAGTATGACCCCGGCTCACACCGGACGGATTTGTCCCGCCAGGGCATAAAACTGGTCTGCAAACGACCTGGCAGCGGCGCCATCGAACACGAACTGCCCCTTCCGGATCATGTGCATGAGCTCGATGCCGGCAAGCACATTGCTGGCAGACCGGAAGGACTTAAAGTTGAGCATCGGCCTGGTGACCCGCTTGATGGCGCGATGGTCCTGTTCGATGATGTCGTTGAGGTATTTGACCTGGCGCACCAGGATCGGCACGTCGCGGCCGGCGTTGACCGCATCGATGGCCGCCTTGTTGGCGCCACTCTTGTCCATCGAGACCTTGTCGGGACCCCCGTTTGCTCCCATCGCCTTGTCGAAGAAGCGCTTCGCCGCGACCATGTCGCGCTTGGCCGTCAGCAAGAAGTCGACAGTCTTGCCCTGCTTGTCGACGGCGCGGTAGAGATATTTCCAGATGCCCTTGACCTTGATGTAGGTCTCATCCATGCGCCAGCTGCCACCGACCGGGCGCTTGTGTTTGCGGGCCATCTTCTCGATGAGCGGCAGGAACCGGACCGTCCATCGGTTGATCGACGAATGGTCGACCGATACACCGCGCTCTTCCATCATCTCTTCCAAATGCCGATAGCTCAGCGGGTAAGCGGCGTACCAGCGGATGCAAGCCAAAATCACGTCGATCGGAAAGCGCATCCCCTTGAAGTTGAGCATGTTGATTTGTCCAGTGATCGGACACCGAAGTCTACTTGATCAGCACCTTGGCCGTTTGCACATGCCAATGCGACAGAACCTTGCTGGCACATGTGCTGGTGGCCAAGTTTGCCGACCATCGTGTGTTACGAACACAGCCTCCATAGTAGTGCGGAGAACTGTGGTGCTTTATTGGAGATGAGGGTAGGCCCCTCGGAGTCGGTTTGCAGGAGCAGGCTCCAAACCACCTCAAGCTGCTGAGGTAAAGAGCCTTGGTGGTGAGCGTTGAGGAAAAGGCGTGGCAATGACTGCGTCAGGTATGTTACAGAGAGACGAATGAAAATGAACCGTCGATGTGGTGTCGAAACGATAAATGGTGTCGAAACCGGGCCTTGGTGGTTAGCCCGGGATGAAGGTCGAGGGATGCCTGCTGACTGCTCGACCGGCGCCCGGCATGAAGACGGCGTGACTCTGTATCAGGCTTCAGTAAGGAACGTAAGAACCTGTCGTCCCGATGTTAAGGAAGAAGTTCAAGTGGAAAGCCTCTGCGAGAACGAGAGTACCGATGCGGGGCACAGGGACGGAGACGCTCGTAGTAGGGTGGAAGGCTCTGTAATGGGGCTGGACCGAAGGGGCGTCGTCGTTCAGCCTCAGCATGGATACAACCTGGAAGGGGATGATGTTCATGTCTGAGGCAAAGTCATTTGATATTACCAAGCGGGAAGTTTGGGACGCATATAAGCGCGTTAAAGCTAATCGTGGCGCGGCTGGAGTTGACGGGGTTGGTATCATCGAGTTCGATCATGATCTAAGCAAGAATCTTTACAGGATATGGAATCGAATGGCCTCTGGCAGCTACTTCCCGTCGCCGGTCAAGCGGGTTGACATTCCCAAGGGGGATGGCAAAACCCGACCGTTGGGAATTCCCACGGTAGCTGACCGGATTGCGCAGATGGTTGTTCGGCGGCGGCTTGAGCCGTTGTTGGAGCCGGTATTCCATAAAGATTCTTATGGATACCGACCAGGGCGCTCGGCACATCATGCCGTGCGTGTTGCCAGAGATCGTTGCTGGCAGCGTCCTTGGGTGCTTGACCTTGACATCAAAGGGTTCTTCGATAACATCGATCATGACCTCCTGATGAAAGCTGTGCAGCGGCATACCAGCTGTCGGTGGACGGCGCTTTATATTAAGCGCTGGCTGACTGTAGATGTGGTGATGCCGGACGGAACTCGGCAAATGCGGGACCGGGGTACGCCACAAGGGGGCGTAATTAGCCCCTTGTTGGCAAACCTGTTCCTGCATTACGCGTTCGACAAATGGATGGAGCGACAGCATCCCAAGGTGTTGTTTGAGCGCTACGCGGATGACATCATCTGCCATTGCGCGAGCGAAGCTGAAGCGCAGTCTTTACTGACTGATCTGAAGGCACGCATGGCGCAGTGTCAGCTGGAATTGCATCCGGAGAAAACTCAAGTGGTGTACTGCGTCGATGCAAACAGACGTGGCGTTTTTGCAGTCAAGCGGTTCGATTTCCTTGGTTACACTTTTAAGCCTCGGAAAGCGATAAATCGACGAGGAGAGCTGTTCACCAGCTTCTCGCCGGCCGTGAGCGACAAAGCGGCGAAAGCTATGCGACAAGAGATGCGTGACTGGGGCCTATCGCGTCTGAGCCGATATGATCTCGGGGAACTGCTAGCGCGGATTGGCCCGAAGATTGTCGGCTGGGTGCGTTATTACGGGCTCTTCCATCCATCGACTTTGCAACGCTCCCTGAAAACACTGGACTTTCATCTGGTGCGGTGGGCGCGGCGCAAGTACAAGCGGCTTCGCGGCCATATTTCGAAGGCATGGGATTGGCTGTCCGAACTTCAACGTCGCGCTCCGGCATTATTTCCACATTGGGGCGCAGCGATACAAATGATTGGACGATAGGAGCCGGATGAGTTGAGAGACTCACGTCCGGTTCTGGGAGAGCGTAGGGGTGAGAGTCCCCTGCGCCACTCACCTCCCGCTGTACCGGCAGTCGGTGATCTATGCCCGCGAAGGCGTTGAACTGGAGCGAGCGCTGCTGGCGAACTGGGTTGGTGCCGCCAGCGCCTTGTTGCGCCCGCTGGTGGACGCGATCCGGCGCCATGTGCTCGCTGGCACCAAGCTACACGCCGACGACACGCCGATTCCGGTGCTGGCGCCGGGCAATGGCAAGACGAAAACAGCACGGCTGTGGACCTACGTGCGTGACGATAGCGCCTCCGGCGACACCACGCCCGCGGCGGTCTGGTTTGCCTACACGCCGGACCGCAAAGGCATCCATCCGCAAACTCATTTGGCCAACTTCAAGGGCGTGCTGCAGGCCGATGCGTATGCCGGTTTCAATGCACTCTACATCGATGGCACGATACAGGAAGCGGCATGCTGTGCGCATGCGCGCCGCAAGTTCCACGATCTGCATGCAGCCAGACCATCGGCCATCACGACCGAGGCCCTGCGCCGGATCGCCGAGCTGTATGTGATCGAGGCCGAGATACGCGGCAAACCGCCGCATGAACGACAGCAGGTACGCCAGCAACGATCACGACCATTGCTCGACGACTTCGGCAGCTGGCTACGTGCCACGCTTGAAAAGCTGTCGCGCAAGTCGGACACGGCGGCTGCGATCCAGTACGCGCTCAATCTGTGGCCGGCGCTGCTGCGCTACAGCGACAATGGCATCATCGAGATCGACAACTCGGCCGCTGAACGGGCGCTGCGTGGCGTCGCCATCGGCCGGCGCAACTACCTGTTCGCTGGCGCCGACAGCGGTGGGGAGCGCGCTGCCGCTATTTACTCGCTGATCGGCACCGCCAAGTTCAACGGTGTTGACCCCGAGGCCTGGCTGCGCCATGTGCTGACCAACATCGCCGATCATCCGGTCAACCGGGTCGACGACTTCCTGCCCTGGAACTGCGCCGCGCAGCTCCCTTCGGCTTAAACAACACGCCGCTTCCCAGCGGTGTGATGCCATCATCTTCTAATTCATTGCCGTGTTCAAGACGGCGCTGGCTTGACGCTTACGGTGTCGCTATCGGCCGGCGCAACTATCTGTTCGCCGGTGCCGACAGCGGTGGCGAGCGTGCCGCCGCCATCTACTCGCTGATCGGCACGGCCAAGTTCAACGGTGTTGACCCGGAGGCCTGGCTGCGCCATGTGCTGACCCACATCGCCGATCATCCGGTCAATCGGGTCGAGGACTTCCTGCCCTGGAACTGCGCCGCGCAGCTCCCTTCGGCTTAAACAACACGCCGCTGCCCAGCGGTGTGATGCCATCATCTTCTAATTCATTGCCGGGTTCAAGACGGTACTGGATTTACGCTTACCTTGAACACACTGACTGCGTGCGCCAGGCTGCCTGCTGCTGCAAAGTGTTTGCCTTCTTCTACCGGCGCGCGCACCGGTTATGCAAGCTAGAAATGACGCAGATCTGCCTGCCACTCAGGAGAAAGTCTTGCCCGTTTATCGCTGCCGACAATTGCCGCTAGGTACAGACGCTGAGGCACTTGGAAAAAATAAAGTAAATGTCGTTACACCATCCTGTTCGCTCTGAACTTTAGCACTTCCGTGATGCAAGGACATGATCGACTTGACGATGGCCAGTCCTAATCCGGCTGATGCAGAAATGCTCGATCTTGATTTGTCCGATCGGTAAAAACGGTCGAACAGGCGTGGCAAATCTTCCGCGACAATACCTGGGCCAGTGTTGGAAACCGATAGGTGCACACCATCTTGATCAGCCACCGTACGCAACACGATGGTGTTGCCTCTTGTCGTGTAACGAATAGCATTGGAGACCAGATTGCTTACTGCGCGGCGCAGCAGGTGTGCGTCGGCATGCACCGTGCCGGTGGCAATCAGCAAAAGGAGAACCCCAGCCTCGGAGGCGGGGCCTTCGAAGTACTCGGTAATGCGCGTGAGCTCGCCGTGAGCGTCCAATTGTTCCGTCGATAGTGCAACCTGATCGTGATCTGCACGAGCCAAGAACAACATGCTTTCCACCATTCTCGCTAGCCGCCCAAATTCCTCATAGTTAGAAGAAAGCAGATTTTGATATTCCTCGGTTTCTCTAGGTTGAGATAACACGACTTCGGTCTGGACCATCAGGTTGTTCAGCGGCGTGCGTAAATCATGAGCAAGGTCGCCAGCAAATTCGGACAGATTATTGAGACTGCTTTGCAGGCGGTTAAGCACCTCGTTAAACGAATCGGCCAGAACCCGTAGCTCAGCAGGTGCCGATTGTGCATCCAATCGTATTTCAAGATTATGCGCCGTAATCTGTTGTGCTTGACCTGCAAATAACTTCACTTTCCCCAAGCCACGACGAACGACCATAAAGCCCAGTAGCGCTGTCAGCACTGCGCCGATGAGTCCTGCAATAACAACTTTCAATCTATAAGTAGCTAAGACCGCAGCAAGGCCATTGCTACTGCGGGCAAGCGTGATGGTGACTTCCGTACCGGTGGCACCAACAGAACCCAGTGCACTGATGACTCGCAAATTTTGCTCGTTGCGCTGTACGGCATTGCGAACATGCGATGGTTCAGGTATCACAGCTGCTGGTATCGGTGCGGCGGCATCCGTGAACGAGTACTGGACATTATTACGCGCCAAGATATCCCTATTCTTAGTTTGTATCAACAACGAAAACTCTCCGTGAATGTCAACTGCCTCCAAAAAACGATGAGGATGCAGGCGGATCGAGTCGACATCAGCCGTTTCCTCTAAAACGTGTCTGATGAATAGAATGCACTCCACTAGGTTGGTATCGTCCCGTTCCTGGAGTTGGCTTGCCAGCGCCTGATAAAGGTAGATGCCAAGCACGGAAAACACGAACACTGAAATAAAGGCAAAGAGTGCTCCCAACTGCGCAGTGAGAGACCAGTTGCTGACCCTCACCGGCGATCTTCCAAAACATAACCCATACTGCGGATTGTATGGATAAGCTTAACTTCAAACGGATCATCAATTTTCGCCCGCAGGCGACGTATCGCAACATCGACAACATTGGTATCACTGTCGAAATTCATGTCCCAGACTTGAGAGGCAATCAGTGGCCGCGACAAAACTTGACCGACGCGCTTCAGCAGCAAATGCAAAAGGGCAAACTCCTTTGCAGTCAAATCGATGCGGATCCCAGCCCGAATGACTCGCCGCTTGGGAGCGTCCAGCTCCAGATCGGCGACGTGTAAGAGATCTGGTTCCCTAGTTGGACCTCGCCGAAGCAGTGTGCGGATGCGCACAAGAAGCTCTACAAAAGCAAATGGTTTTACCAGGTAGTCATCCGCGCCGAGTTCAAGTCCCTTAACGCGGTCATCCAAGCCATCCCGCGCAGTCAAAAAAAGTACAGGCGTATCAATGGTTTTGCGCAACTCCGATATCACCTGCCAGCCATCAAGGCCAGGAAGCATGACGTCAAGGACGATCAGATCATACTGTGACACGGTCGCAGCATGAAGCCCGTCTGGGCCTGTGGTGGCGAGATCGACTATAAAACCTGACTCGGTGAGACCCTTGCGAATATATTCGCCTGCCTTTTGTTCATCTTCCACCACTAATAGACGCATGTTGTTGTTCCACTGAGCAAGCTAATTATTGACATCTGACAGCATATGGGACTTCTGGTCAGCGTTTTTGCGTTGAGTCTACTTCGACCAAGTGACAACCGTCTGACGCCAACATTACATTTTTGTCAGAATCAACGTGTTTTCGAACCTATTAGAGCCAAAAATCAGATAAGTATTGATGGCCTTGCTGGCACTTGCAAGCCTTCCTCGACGATGTCCCTTCGGCCGTTCGGGTTGGTAGAGAAAATCCTGCATTATGGAAAAAGATGCATTCGAATGTACGATATTTGCACGGCGGGCCTATGAAAACAAGGAAAAAGACAGTGTTCAGGCTTTTGGTTGCTGACATGGATGCGAGTCAGGAAGAATCGATAAAGCTGTTGTTAGAACGTGCCTCCTCATCCAATAAATATTATCTTAAAGGCAAATTAAATGGTTTAGTTATGAAATAGCCCCTTGATTCACCAGACACAGCCTATGCGTTATTCTTACGGATAGGAATAGGACTGTGCATATGACTAGGAACAAGCAAACAATCGAGGTTGTGACGGTGAGCCAGGAGCGCCGCAGGCGCTGGTCTGCCGAGGAAAAAGCGGCGCTGGTGCGCGAGACTTACGAGCCAGGCATGAACGTGTCGCTGGTCGCTCGCAAGCACGGCGTCGGTGCAAGCCAGTTGTTCAACTGGCGTAAGCTCGAACGGGAAGGCGCGCTAACGGCGGTCACTGCTGGCGAATCGGTGGTACCGGCGAGCGAACTGGCCGCTGCACGCGCGCAGATAGCCCAGTTGCAGCGCATGCTCGGCAAGAAGACGATGGAGGCGGAAATCCTGAAGGAGGCCGTCGAGTTCGCTCGCGAAAAAAAGTGGATTGCGCGCTCGCCCTTGTCGGGCAAGGACGACCAGTGAAGCCGGTCTGCTCTGCCCTTGGCGTAGCGCGCTCACACGTAGCCCAGCTGCTGGTTCGTCCCGCGGACTGGATCGACGGGCGTACCACTCAGACGTTCCACCAACCTACCGACGCCATCCTGGTCGACGCCGTGCGCGCCGAGATTACAGCGCTGCCGACCTATGGCTACCGCCGGGCTGGCGCTCTGGTCAACCGCACGCGCGCCTTGATGGGCTTGCCAGCAATCAATCACAAGCGGTTTTATCGCGTGATGAAGGCGAACAGTCTGCTGCTACCCAAGGCGCCGAAACGCCCAGTGAGCAGCCGCGTGCACAATGGCGCGGTGGCGGTGGACGAACCCAATCAGCGCTGGTGCTCGGACGGCTTCGAGATCGCCTGCGACAACGGCGAAGTGGTGACCGGTGTGTTCATGAAGGATTGCTGTGACCGAGAAATCATTGCCTGGCGTGCGTGGGCCGAACGTGGCCTGCCTGGCGAGCCCGTGCGCGACATGCTGGTGGAAGCGGTCGAGACAAGATTCGGCCAGGCCAGCGTCGGCTCGACCAGGCTGGAATTCTTGAGCGACAACGGCGGCGCCTATCGAGCCCATGAAACGCACGCGCTGGTGCGCGCACTTGGGATTGAACCGGTGCATACACCGGTATGCAGCCCGCAGTCGAACGGCATGGCCGAGAGCTTCGTGAACACGTTTAAACGGGACTACGTGAACTTGATGGACCGCAGCAGCGCAGAAATCGTTCTGGCTCAACTGCCAGACGCCTTTATGCACTTCAACGAGGTCCATCCGCATTCGTCGCTGAAATGGAAATCGCCTCGCATGTTCAGGAGGGAGCTGGCGCGCCGGGCTCAGGAAAGCGGCGCTAACTAAACGATTGGCTGTGTCTGGTTATATGGGGGCAAGATCAAGTTATGTAGCAACAGCTTGCTGATCTGGCGTTTAGCATGTATCACATCCCAAGTAATATCCAGTTATAATCAGTCATGCTCAAACGCTTCCTCTATATTCTTGCTGTCGCTTTCGCTCTCCAGATGAGTTGGGGAATTGCGAGCGCATATTGCTTGCATGAGACCGGTAAAGCAAGTTTGCATTTTGGGCATCACCAGCACGAACACAAAACATCCAAAGATACTTGTTGTGGTTCTTCCTCTTCCAGTTCAAAGAAATCGGCTGTTCATCTTGACTGCCCATCGTGCTCGCATGGCTTGGTAGGCATGATCACTTGGGCTTCCAATTTCGAGGAGCCGTTGACGGCAATTCATTCCCCGCCGTTATTAGTTCGAGCACTACCCCCTCCCTATCCTGACTTACCTGAGCGCCCTCAGTGGCATGTTGCCGCCTAGTCCGGCGACATAGACTCATATACATCTTCGTATTTGTAGATCACCACTACAGGTGAGCGTGTCGTCGCCGGATTCTTCCCATTTTATTTTTTGGAGAATTCTATGCGACCATCATTTTTGCCGCTTGTGCTTGCGATCGTACTCGCATTTCCGCTGCAAGCGGCTGCACAGACGGAAGCACCGTCAGTTGCAACGGCAGCCCCAGCGGCTGCTCATAAAGGCGCTTCTGCATTGACATTGGCAGAAGCAATCAAACTCGCCTTTGAGGGCAACCCTGGGCTCCGGACAGCCATGCGTGATATTGATATCGCCGCTGGCGAATTGATCCAGGCGGGTACCCGACCTAACCCTGAGCTTTCCTTTGTTTCGGAGGGTCTTAAAAAAGAACAGAGGACACGAACTATACAATTCAGTCAACCGTTGGAGCTGGGTGGCAAACGTGCTGCCCGCATGGCGGCAGCGAGCCTCGGAGGAGATATTGCCTCCGCCGATCTGGCCGGGTACCGTACCTCGTTGCGCGCTGACGTCGTGACTGCTTTTTTCGACGTCGTAGCGGCTCAAGAGGGCTATCAACTTGCGCTTGCATCACAGCAACTTGCGCAGCGCGTCAGCGATGCAGCGGCGCGGCGTGTGATGGCAGGCAAGGTGTCACCGGTAGAGCAAACCCGGGCTCGTGTGGCGGAAGCAAGCAGCAAGATTGAACTAAATCAGGCTGCCAATGATCTGACGCTGTCCAAACGGCGTCTCGCTGCAACTTGGGGAAGCCAGACACCCCAGTTTGATTCCGTTGTCGCACTTGAAATGCCAGCACAGGCTGTCCCTACCTCTAATGAATTAAATAATCGCCTTCCGACAGCCCCACAGACTCTCCGGGCACGTCTGGAAGTTGATCGCCAAGAGGCGTTGACTAAGGTAGAACGCAGCCGCAGGATTCCTGATGTAAATCTGATCGTTGGAACCCAGCGTGACGAACAACTTGGTCAAATCGGGCCGCGTCGCACCATCTTGGGGCTATCGATTCCGTTGCCACTTTTCGATCGTAATCAAGGCAACGTCCTCGCAGCCTTGCGCCGAGCAGACAAAGCCAGAGATGAGCTGAAGGCAGTAGAGAACAGATTGTCAGCGGAAGTTGCTGAGGCAACTGCACGCCTCAGTGTTGCGCAGTCCGAATTGACAATTTTGCGGACCGACATTCTGCCAGGAGCGCTGAGTGCATATGAGGCAGCTTCAAAAGGGTTTGAACTCGGAAAATTTAGCTTCCTTGATGTCCTTGATGCACAGCGCACACTTTTCCAGGCAAAAACTCAATATGTACGCGCGCTCGCTGAATCACATCGCTCCGCCGCCGACATCGATCGCATTATCGGACGCGTTGAATCGAATGGCACTTTGATTGCACCTGCGATCTCATATCAGGAAACAAAATGAAAACACCGAACATTGAAAAGAAATCGCTGCGCGCGATGATGGCGATCGTAGCAATCGGCGCTGTGCTGTTGGCCGCCATTTTATTTACTGGTAAATCCGGCGGCGCCCCGGAAGGGACGGACACTGAAACTTCCGCCAAGGCAGATGAAAAAGAGAAAGGCGTTGGAGGAGGCGCCGGCAAAGGCAGCCATGGCGGAAAATTGTTTGTCCAAGGGGCGACTACCGTTGAAGTCATCCTTGCAGAAGAGAAGGGAGAAGCTCGCCATCGCTTATGGCTCTACGAAAATGGCAAACCCGTTGCGCCGA
The DNA here is from genome assembly GCF_001758625.2 of Janthinobacterium sp. HH102. NCBI lineage: Bacteria > Pseudomonadati > Pseudomonadota > Betaproteobacteria > Burkholderiales > Oxalobacteraceae > Janthinobacterium > Janthinobacterium sp. HH102. Next base: position 89,749 of record NZ_CP062064.1, on the reverse strand, counting down.
CTACCGCCACTGCGACCGAGCAAATCAAACGCGCTGACGGCCAGGTGATGAACTTTGAATTCGCAGTCGACAAAGATAGTTTGCTGGCCAAAGAGAGCATTTCCGAACCGCATATTTTTGATGCTCTCATTACTGTCCGTAAGGGCGGCGTCACGATCCCGATCAAGTTGCAAAGCGAGGAAGGCAAAATTGAGTTGACTGATGCTCAAATCAAGACTGCTGGGGTGATGGTAGCAAAATCCGGTACGGCGAGTATTAATAGTGCCTTTCAACTAGCTGGCGAAGTGCGCTTCAACGAAGACCGTACTGCACACATCGTGCCCCGTTTGCAAGGTGTAGTTGAAAGTGTGGCCGTCGACCTTGGTCAGCAGGTAAAGAAAGGACAAGTTCTAGCAATCATCGCCAGCACCGTTTTGTCTGAAATGCGCAGCGAATCGCTTGGTGCGCAAAAGCGCCTGGCGATGGCGAAATTGACCTACGACCGCGAGAAAAAATTGTGGGAAGACAAAATTTCCGCAGAGCAGGATTATTTGCAAGCCCAGCAGGGGCTGCGCGAAGCGGAAATAGCTGCTCAGAACGCTTCTCAAAAAATCGCCGCCATTGGTGCCTCTGGTGCTAGTTCCGGTGCATTGAACCGCTTTGAACTGCGTGCGCCATTCGATGGTGCAATCATCGAAAAGCACATTACTTTAGGCGAATCTGTGGGCGCCGATGTGAACGTATTCACGATTGCGGATCTGTCAACGGTATGGGCAGAAATCATCGTTCCCGCCAAGGATCTCGGCACTGTGCGCGTTGGTACGAAAGCACTCGTCAAGGCAACCACGATGGATTCCGAGGCATCTGGTGTAGTTTCCTATGTCGGTTCGCTGCTTGGAGAACAGACACGCACGGCCAAAGCGCGAGTCACCCTGGCAAACCCGAAACTGGCCTGGCGCCCGGGCCTGTTCGTCAATGTCGACCTGACCTCCGATGAGCGCGAAGTACCTGTTGCGGTGGCCAGCGATGCAATCCAGACGGTCGAAGGTAGTCCAGCCGTGTATATCCGCATCGATGGCGGCTTTTTCGCTCAGCCAGTGGAGACCGGCCGCAGCGATGGGAAATACACCGAGATCGTAAAGGGTCTTGCTGCTGGTATTACGTATGCGGCAAAAGGTAGCTTCGTCCTCAAGGCGGAGCAGGGCAAAGACAGCGCCGAACATGCACATTAAGCCGGAGAAATCAAATGTTTGAACGCATAATCCGCTTTTCCATCGAGCATCGATGGTTGGTGATACTCGGTGTTATTGCCATGATGGGTATTGGTATCTTCAGCTACCAAAAGCTGCCAATTGATGCCGTACCCGATATTACCAATGTCCAGGTTCAGATTAATACCTCAGCACCAGGGTATTCGCCGCTGGAAGTTGAACAACGTGTGACTTTTCCGATCGAAACAGTGATGGCCGGCTTGCCAAGTCTGGAGCAGACGCGCTCATTGTCGCGTTATGGCTTGTCGCAGATTACCGTGATCTTTAAAGATGGAACGGATATTTACTTCGCCAGGCAACTGGTCAACCAACGATTGCAGGAAGCGAAAGAACGCCTGCCTGAAGGCGTTTCTCCGGTACTCGGTCCAATTTCAACGGGTTTGGGCGAAATTTATCTTTGGACAGTTGAGAGTGAGCCGAACGCAAAGAAGGCCGATGGCCAGCCTTACACGCCGACGGATCTGCGTGAAATCCAGGACTGGATCATCAAGCCCCAATTGCGCAACGTGACTGGGGTTACGGAAATCAACTCCATAGGTGGATTTGCAAAGGAATATCACGTTACACCGAACCCGACAAAGCTGTCATCTTATGGCCTGACGTTTCAGGACATCGTCACTGCGCTGGACGCGAACAACAACAATGTCGGTGCCGGTTATATTGAAAAACGTGGTGAACAGTTTCTGATCCGCGCTCCTGGCCAGGTAAAGTCGCTGGAGGATATGAGAAATATTATTCTCAATACCGTTCAAGGGGTACCGATTCGCATTCGTGATGTGGCCGAAGTCGAACTCGGGCGTGAACTGCGTACCGGTGCGGCGACCGATAACGGCCGCGAGGTTGTGTTGGGTACTGTCTTCATGCTGATTGGACAAAACAGTCGGATCGTCTCGCAAGCGGTAGACAAAAAAATGGCGGAGATTAACCGCACCTTGCCCGCTGGTGTCAAAGCCGTCACTGTTTATGACAGGACCGTGCTGGTTGACAAGGCAATCAATACCGTTAAGAAAAATCTGATGGAAGGCGCGGTACTGGTCATCGTCGTACTGTTCCTATTCCTTGGTAACATACGAGCTGCTCTGATCACCGCGATGGTCATTCCGCTGGCCATGCTGTTTACGTTCACGGGGATGGTAACTTATAAGGTCAGCGCGAACCTGATGAGTCTCGGCGCCCTTGACTTCGGCATCATCGTCGACGGAGCCGTTGTCATTGTAGAAAACTGCGTACGCCGTCTGGCTCATGCGCAAGCGCATCATCAACGCACATTGACTCGCGCGGAACGTTTTCATGAGGTATTTGCTGCGGCAAAAGAGGCGCGTCGCCCATTGTTGTTCGGTCAGCTCATCATCATGATCGTCTATATTCCTATCTTCGCCCTGACCGGTGTGGAAGGAAAAATGTTCCATCCAATGGCATTTACCGTTGTCGCGGCACTTGTCGGCGCGATGATTCTGTCGCTCACTTTCATCCCGGCCGCTATCGCACTGTTTATCGGCAAGAATGTTGCTGAAAAAGAAAATCGCGTAATGGAGTTCGCCAAGCGCTTATACACGCCTTTGCTGGCCAAGGCGTTGCTCAATAAAGCTGTCGTGGTAACCTCTGCAGTCGTGCTTATCGTACTGTCGGGTGCTGTCGCAAGTCGGATGGGGAGCGAGTTCATTCCCAATCTGAACGAAGGCGATTTTGCGATTCAGTCGTTGCGCATCCCGGGGACTAGCCTGACCCAGTCGATCGAAATGCAGAAACAGCTCGAAGCTGGTCTGAAGGCCAAGTTTCCGGAAATTGAGCGGGTCTTCGCGCGTACAGGTACTGCGGAAATTGCTTCTGACCCGATGCCGCCGAATATTTCAGACGGCTATGTGATGCTTAAGCCTGAAAAAGACTGGCCGAGTCCGAAAAAAACCCGCGCGCAAGTACTAGCGGCCGTACAAGCGGAGGCCGCCACTTACGCTGGCAACAGTTATGAGTTCTCACAGCCCATTCAGTTGCGCTTCAATGAACTCATTTCTGGGGTGCGTAGTGATGTCGCCGTCAAGATATTTGGCGACGATATGGACGTCCTGAATGCGACAGCGGCGCAAATCGCTAGTGTACTTTCTCGCATCCCCGGCGCGGCGGAGGTCAAGACCGAACAGACTTCCGGCCTGCCGATGCTCACTGTCAATATCGATAGGGAGAAGACTGCTCGCTATGGCCTCAATGTCGGCGCGGTTCAAGAAGCGTTGGCGATTGCTACAGGCGGAAGAAATGCCGGCACCGTGTTTGAGGGTGACCGCCGTTTCGACATCATCGTGCGGCTTCCGGAAGATCTGAGAACTGACTTGGAGGCACTCAAGCGCCTGCCTATTCCTTTGGCACGTTCTTCGGGAACGAACGGTGCGGCCGGGGAAGTTAGTTTCATCCCTCTCTCCGAAGTAGCCACCCTCGATTTTGCACCAGGTCCTAATCAGATCAGCCGGGAGGATGGCAAGCGACGCATCGTGGTGAGCGCGAATGTGCGTGGGCGCGATATTGGTACCTTCGTTCCTGAAGCGGAAAAACTGATTCAGAAGGAAGTCAAAATACCACCTGGTTACTGGATGATCTGGGGCGGGACTTTTGAACGACTGCAGTCAGCAACCCAGCGACTGCAACTGGTCGTGCCACTCGCATTATTCCTCGTGTTTACCTTGCTATTCGTGATGTTCAATAACGCAAAGGACGGCTTGATTGTGTTCACAGGCATTCCGTTTGCGCTGACAGGCGGCATTCTGGCGCTTTGGCTGCGCGATATTCCGCTCTCGATTTCCGCTGCAGTCGGTTTTATCGCCTTGTCTGGTGTGGCCGTGCTGAACGGTTTAGTGATGATCTCCTTTATCCGGACACTTCGCGATGAGGGCATGTCCTTAGACCAGGCAATCACGACGGGTGCGCTGACTCGTTTGCGACCAGTCTTGATGACTGCATTAGTGGCATCGCTGGGATTTATTCCGATGGCGATTGCGACCGGCACAGGTGCGGAAGTACAACAGCCACTTGCGACAGTCGTTATTGGGGGAATTATTTCATCGACGCTGCTAACGCTACTGGTCCTTCCGCTGCTTTATCGCTTAGCACATGGCAAGGATGAGGATGCTGAATCCGGTACTGTCCAGGAAAAAGATCAACTTCCTGCTTGATCCTCATATTGATTAACGACAATTGATAACAAACCGCCCAAGCATGGCATCGCTTGGGCGGAAAAAGAGCGACATAGACGTGGTCAGAAATCACAATACCGCTATGGGCACAGTAGAAAAGTATGATTTCGATAATACTGCATGTAATTATTATTTATTTTATTAAAAATGAAAATTATTAATTAATATTTTTAGAATTTCTTCTTGGTTAGCGCGATCAGAAGGTTGGCAGTAATTGAATTTTTTCAAAAAATATTGCGATTTAATTGTGCATTGATATGATGTATAGGGAAAGAGTTGGTGTATCAATGAAAAATGAAAGAGAATTTATAAAATATATCGGCGAAAAATTGTTGATATTGGCACTCGTTTTATTGTTGATTTTTGTTGTTTTTGATTCTGTGTCCTATTGGTTGCCGAATTTAAATTGGTTAATCACAAAAATTTTATAGAAATAAAATATTTGACAATCAAATAAAAATAATTTTTTGGTAAAGATGGGGGGGAGTCATGCGTATATTATTGCTGGGAAGTGATATCTCATTTGCCGATAAGGTATTTGATAGCGCCTTGAAAAATGGCTGGAGGATCAATCATGTGAAAGACCTTATCGCAGCAAGATTGGCCTTGCTTGAGACGAGTTACTCTATTGTCCTAATCGATAATGATCTATCTTCGAAATTCGGGTTGAACCTGCTTCGAAATATGCGTGCTCAATATGACGTGACACCAGTACTCATAACAGCCGAATCCTGTAAGGTGAGTGAGCGTATAACTTGGATTGATTCTGGTGCAGACGATTATTTGCTGAAACCATTTGAATTTGATGAGCTGTGGGCGCGCGTACGCGCAGTAACCCGAAGAAGTGAGGGCCGTATGGTGCCTTTAATAACTTGGGGCGATATTGAAATTGACGTCGTAAAGCGTAGTGTAACGCGTGCTGGTAAGCCAGTCCGGCTTAGCGATCACGAATACCGGATCCTGCTAACCCTTATGCAGGGGAAGGGACATGTTGTTGGACATGAGCATCTAGAAGCAATGATGTATGACGGAGCTGCTACGATTGAAAGCAATACGCTAGCCGTGCATATTTGTCAGGTCCGACGCAAACTGGGTGCGGGCATTATTACTACCGCCTATGGCCAAGGATATTTAATGGCTAATCCATGCTAAAAATTCCTTTGGAGTTGAATGCGTTCTAAATACAAAATATAAAAATTAAAAAGCTATATAAATTTTAACATACATCTCACATATTAATTGAGATCTGAAATGAATGATGCGATTAAAAATTCTCCGATAGTAGAAAATAAACCAATTGAAAGCGTGGGGGCGCGCAATCTTACAGAGATGCCTGATTTTCATCTGGAGGTCACTTGGACAGTTTTGGGTACATCCGTTCTGACATTCTTGCTGCTCATGGGATTCGTGTTATGGATGCGGCTGTCGAGTCGTAGAAAAAAGTTGGTAAAGAAAGAAATTCTTCTACCGACTCGACATCCACGAAAGCGAAAACGGCGACGCCATTAAAACCATTGTGCAGTCCAAAATTTTAATAAATTAAAAGAAGGTTATATTTTGATGCTTCGCTTTCAATCAATGAGCTGGATTGAAGTCGCTTCTCACATTATTGATATGTTGATCGCCTATGCTTTGGCATTGCCAATTGGGTGGGACAGAGAGTCGGCAACAAATGGTGGCGCAGGTTTGCGGACATTTCCTATAGTTGCAATGGCCAGCTGCGGTTTTATTTTAATTGGAATCGGTGCGCTCGGTGAAAATTCACCACAGTTAGCGCAGGTCCTATACGGTTTGATTGTGGGGATTGGATTTATTGGTACCGGTACTATCTTCAAGAGTAGTAGCGAGATGCGCGGAAATACCACGGCATCGACAGTGTGGGTGACTGGCGCAATTGGCGCTGCAGTGGGATTTGCTTTGTACGATATCGCCGTGGTATTGAGTTTTGTAACTTTTTTGACACTACGTCTCAGAAAATTAAATACATGAATGATCATGAATGCCCATCATTACGAATATTTCTTGTGAAGTTTTATGTATAGTTATTTGTTAAAATTAATGAAGTTAAAATTATTATCAATAGTAAGATATTTTAAAATATATTTCGGAGTAAACTATGTTGGAACACATCAAAGCAAGTTTGACCGATGCTAAACAGGCCCTCGATACATTTCTAACCGACGAATCTGGGCTGCAGCGGGTAGAGCGTGCAGCAAATGTCTTGCTGGCTGCCTTTAATGGTGAAGGAAGGATATTCACATGTGGTAACGGAGGGTCCATGTGCGACGCGATGCATTTTGCAGAAGAGTTTACTGGGCGTTTCCGTAATGATCGATCTGGTCTGCCAGCAACAGCGATCAGTGACCCAAGCCATATGTCGTGTGTTGCAAACGATTTCGGATATGACCAGGTATTTTCTCGCTATCTGGAGGCGCATGGGCGTGAAGGCGATGTGCTGTTAGCCATCAGTACGAGCGGAAAAAGTCCGTCGATCATTATGGCTGTTACCAGCGCCCGCAATCTCCGAATGAAGGTAATTGGATTGACGGGCAAGGCGGGTTCGGAATTTGAGCCACTATGCGATGTTTGTATTTGTGCACCAGCTGGCCAATATGCAGACCGCGTGCAAGAGATGCATATTAAGATTATTCACATACTGATCGAATTGGTAGAGCGTTCGCGCTTTCCTGAAAACTACTAGTACATTTATGTGAAAATCCGGCCTCACTGGAATGCAGAGAATTTTTACCTGATGAGATAAAACTTGTCCTTGGTTTATACTGTTTTTTTACTTCCCCATCGTTAGGGATGGTTCTTAAAGACACTGTTTCAATAGCTGCGCGAAAGATGCGGTATCGGAAAATGTTAAGTACGACCGATGTTCCACAGCGCAAGCTCCATAATTCCTTTGACATGAAAGAATTAATCCATGAATGCAACTAAACATCCCGTTGAAGGCGGACCAGAAGATAACCAGCCTGACAAGGCTGCGCAAGCCTACGACCATCCTGGGCAGGTGGCAGCCGATCACCGCCCCAAGGATGAACATGCTGGCCACGACCATGCGCATGGTGGTGCTTTGGGTGAAAATGCGGAACTCATTTTTGCCGGTGTATCGGGCATCTTGCTGCTGGCAGGATGGGGGATCGAAAAATTCTCGTTCGGCCCAAGCTGGTTGCCTACTGCATCATTTGTTGCAGCGTATTTTTTCGGCGGATTTTTTACCGCCAAGGATGCGATCGAGAATATCCGTGCGCGTCGTTTCGAAATTGACACTCTGATGCTGGTCGCTGCCGTGGGTGCTGCGGCATTGGGAAAATGGGCGGAAGGGGCTCTATTACTGTTTTTGTTTAGCCTTGGGCATTCGCTGGAGCATTATGCAATGGGGCGTGCACGTCGTGCGATCGAGGCATTGGCCAAGCTTGCTCCCGAAACGGCCAACGTACGCAGGAATGGGACGATGATTGAGCTTCCAGTGTCACAACTGCAGCTTGGCGATATCGTGATTGTCCGACCGAACGAACGCCTTCCTGCTGACGGTGTGGTGACCCGGGGTACCAGCAGTGTGAACCAGGCGCCAGTAACCGGCGAAAGCGTTCCCGTCGACAAGCAACCCGCTTCTGATCCTGCAGAGGCGGTGAAGGCTTTTGACAAGGTCGCAGCTGTAAACCGCGTGTTCGCAGGCACCATCAATGGTAGTGGCGTCATCGAGGTCATGGTGGCTCGGCGTGCGGATCAGTCGACGATGGCGCGCGTAGTCAAGATGGTTGCCGATGCAGAAACGCAGCGCTCACCGACACAGAATTTTACCGAAAAGTTTGAGCGTATCTTCGTGCCGGCAGTTCTTGTTCTGGTAACCATTCTGCTGTTTGCCGGAGTTGTGGTGGATGAACCTTTCTCGGACAGCTTTTACCGCGCCATGGCTGTCCTGGTTGCCGCAAGCCCATGTGCGTTGGCCATCTCCGTACCAAGTGCTGTATTGAGCGGTGTTGCAAGGGCAGCGCGGGGTGGTGTTCTGGTAAAAGGAGGAGCGCCGCTGGAAAATCTAGGCACGCTTACTTCAATTGCTTTTGATAAAACCGGCACTCTCACTGAAGGCAAGCCTAAGCTGACTGATGCTGTTGCAGCTGACGGGGCGACCGAACAGGAACTGTTATCAGTAGCTATGGCAATTGAGGAGCATAGTGACCATCCGCTGGCGTCCGCCGTGGTGGTCGGTGCAAAGGAACGACTAGGGAACTCCGTGATACCAGTGCAGGCGTCCGATATCAAGAGCATTACGGGGCGCGGGGTACAGGCGATGGTCGGTGAAGAACTCGTGTACATTGCCAAGCCGGTCTTTTTTTCGGAAACAGATGGAAATGTCCTGCCGGTGGACGTGCTCAACGCTGATCTGAAACTAGTGGAAGCAGGGCGTACGACCATGATTGTTCTTAAAGGGAAACGCTTTCTGGGAGTACTGGGCGTCATGGATACGCCTCGTCCAGTGGCAGGAGAGGTCATGGCGGCGCTGCGTGGTTTGGGTATCGATCGCCTGATCATGATTTCAGGCGATAATCAGCAAGTTGCCAATGCGGTTGCCAAAAGCGTAGGCTTAACTGAGGCGCGTGGCGACCTGATGCCAGAGCAAAAGGTCGAAGCGATCAAGGAACTTCGTGATAAGCACGGCAAAGTCGCCATGGTTGGCGATGGCGTCAACGATGCACCAGCTATGGCAAATGCAACAGTTGGAATCGCCATGGGCGCTGCGGGTTCGGACGTAGCGCTAGAAACGGCAGATGTTGCACTGATGGCAGACGACCTTGCACAATTACCCTTCGCCGTAGGACTGTCCAGGAGCACCAGTCGTATCATCAAGCAAAACTTGTGGGTCAGTTTGGGCGTCGTCGCAGTATTGATACCAGCCACCATAATGGGTTTGAACATTGGGACCGCGGTCATATTCCATGAAGGATCGACGTTGCTGGTTGTCATCAATGCATTACGTTTGCTGGTTTATGGTGATATTAAATCTGCAAAAACCATCGCGTAAAAAGAAAGGGCGCGCACCAGAGCTGAACGGTAGCGCGCCGAAATTTATTTTCTTAAATCCTCCCTCTTTGGCGCTATGCAGAGCCAATAAAGAACAAGGATTAACGCCGCAGCGAACCAGATCGACCATAACGTATGGCTCAGAAAATGGGCCCCGCGTAATTGCTGTGATATACCCATGGTCAACCCCACCGCAAAACCTGCTACGCCCGCAGGAATAGCCTTTTTTGGCTCGGCCGGTAGCCAAAAAACACATAACGAAATCAGCCACCGCCTGAAGCGTGTCCGGCAGGAAAACTATTTCCGGCTATAACGAAATCCGGCATAAATTCCAGAAGACGGTAATAAGGCACGGTGCCGCCAAATTGATCAATATCCCAAGGGCAGTGCGACCGGCTACTCCTCTTCAATAGACTGATAGTCGCAGGAACCAGTATCGACGATAAAATGACTCGTCGGATGCGGCGGTCGAATTTGGGTTTCCAAAACTTTCCCGGATACTTCCAGCCGATCATGGTTAGAATAGCAAAGAAAATAGCCAGTAAATTCAGTGAATTTTTAAGATATTTGTGTAACAGGCGTTCGGTCACCCATGAATTTCGCAACGGAAAAACCTGCTGTTGGGCGTCAAAGCTCAGTCCTGCTAGCCACATGTCGATATTAGCGGCCTGCCCCATCCATAATAGCAAGCCGGCGCTAACAGCTAAGAGGAGCAATGCCTTGGAGTATGCCTTACTCTGCATTGGTGCATCCGTTTAAGATATCAAGCTCTGGCTTGTAAACTGAGGTGCTTACGCCGAGCAATCCCAGTATCGAATGGAATACATTATCATGCGAGTAAGGCAAGGCGCGTCGCGCGTCCAGACAAGAACGTTTGAGTCGCAGTCTGTCTTGAAAGCCATCTGACATCCATATAAGCATCGGTACGTGGCGCTGTTCTATGGGGGATATAACAAAAGGCGTTCCAAAAAAACAACTTAAATGATATGTAAGAGAATGAATCAGTGGATAATAGTTAATTCGATGGCGGATGCCTGTATTCGATCAACCTTTTCCCAGCATCGCATAGAAAAATATCCGCGAAGTATACATCGTATATTCTTATCTCGAATATTAGATAGGAGGGGCACGAATTTCTGGATATTGCAGAAAAAATGAATTGGCTGTGCAAAGCTATTGCTTCTGGAACTAGCAAGTAATGTATAAGTCTGGCACGTAGATGTATGCTGCAAGCTACGGTTCGCGTAGCGGTTTGGCAGGCTGTTTGGCAGGCTTTAGCTACGCGAGTAACAAGCTACACTGTCGGGCTACATGCCACGTGCAAGGAAATAACATGTGCCGGTTAAACAGTTATCAGCTAGTTAGCATAAAGAGGATTTGATCCCACATATACGCGAACACCATGCGTTTTCATTTCGGCTGGTGCAATGGAGGATAGATCAAAATCATCTGTAGGGCGAAGAGTATCGAATAGCCAGGTAAACTGTTTTCCATCAGAGGTGAATGTAACGACATCTCCCTGCCTGACATTTACATATTTTGTAGATGGCAAAATTGTGACGCTACGTGTTACTGCTTGGGTTTGGACCGTGCTGCCAAGGTTGGTTTTAGCCATGACTTTACTCTGAGACTGAGCAGTGGCAATTAGCGGGCTGAGGGATGCAATCACAAACGCGGTGATGATTTTGGTTTTGATTAAGTTCATTTGATCTCCTGCCTCATGGTTGTGGTGAAAGAATCTTCGAATTCGGTGAGTTCATTTTATAGAAGTGATCGCACACCGGAATGGCCGAATCATTACATTTGCATTACAACAGTAAGCGTCAGCTACCCAATCTTTACCGCCATCAACGAGTGCGTGCAAAACCTGGGGAGATGACCTGATGCAACATTCGGCGGCATTCTTTTCGGTTCGGCATGATTGCGGTAATCTGACGGGTATCGCAACGGCGAGGGAGATGGTCATGCGTTTGATTATAGAGGCACGCATCGTTGACGGAGACGACGATACCAGCCGAGCAGACAATGCGGTTCTGGCGGTGATCGAGCGTCCCGACCATAGTCTTTCACAGCTGGGTCTCACGCTTTCCGAGGGGAGATCTCTTTTGGCCGAGGTGCAGCGCGCATTGGTGATGCAGCAAGTGGATTCATGGCTTGCCGGACAAATGCATTGCAGGTTTTGCGCCGCAGCCTTGCAGCACAAGGAAAGCCGGGCGCGTGTCGTGCGCACCGTATATGGCAAGGTGACCGTGCCGAGCCCGAGACTGTGGTCATGCAATTGCCATGGCGCGCCAAAACGTACGTTCAGTCCCTTGAGCGAGGCGCTGCCCGAACACACGACACCCGAGTTGAACTACCTCCAGGTCAAATGGGCTGCCCATCTGCCGTTCAGAGCGGCGACCGATTTGCTCAAAGAACTTTTGCCGCTGGATCAGGGCATCTCTTTCAGTGGCACCAGGAATCGGATCCACGTTGTTGGCAAGCTGCTCGATGCCGAAATCGAACGTGATATCGCCAGGCAGGTCGTCACAGAGCCCAGTGACAGTGAATCCGAGCATGTCGGCGCAGTCAGCGTGGATTCGGCCTGGCTTCGTCACACCGACTCCATTCGGGGTCTGGGTCGGCATGTGAATCTCGTCGTCGGCCGCGCGACTTTTGTCGACGGCGAGCCGCGTGTCTACGCCTACGTCCACAAGGAAGTCGCATCGGCGGCTGCACGGCTGGATCAGTTTCTCAGTCGTTGCGGCGTGGCGCCCAATCAGCGCGTGACGGTGATTAGCGACGATGCCGGCGAATTCAGCAAAGCCGTCAAAGGAAGCCAGCTCGCGCGCGGCCGTATCCTGGACTGGTTTCATATCGCGATGAAGTTTCAGGCGGCACTGAACTCGATTTCCGGCGAAAAGACCATCGACTCGCTTGGACACGAGTCGATGGAGCGTGATATTCGCGGCGCCAAATGGTTGGTCTGGCATGGCAAGGGCAGTAAGGCGGTGGCCAGAATCAAGGCACTTGATGACAGGCTGCTGTGCAGGGATGGTTACGAATTCTCAAGGCTGTGGTGGAATCTGCGTACCGTCAGCTGCTACATCCGCAACAACACCGATTCCCTGGTCAACTATGGTGCACGATATAGAAAAGGCCTGCCAATCAGCAGCAGCATCGCCGAATCGGCCGTGAATCTGGTCGTCAGCCAGCGCATGGCCAAGAAGCGCCAAATGCGCTGGACCGACGAAGGCGCGCACTGCCTTGCACAGGTCAGAGTCGCCGTTCTCAATGGCGAACTCTCGCCAGGCAGACTGCAAACTTTGATCGCGACCAGGCCGACTTCCGTCGCCTCTCGACAGTCTTGCGCCAATGGCAGCACATTTGAGCAGCAAGGATGATCTGTCAGCCTCCCCAGGTTTTGCACGCACTCGTTCCGCGCCTCAATTTTTATTGTGTTGGACTTACCGTCAGTTTCCATATAGAATTTCTCAGTCGCTCTGCGGCATTGTTTTAAGCTTCAGCTCCTTCATGCCCTGGGCATTGGCGAGTACATCAAGACTCCTCAGTTTCAAACTGCCGCACTGCGGAACGTTCGTTCATCCTCGCATTTCAACCCATTGCAATTCATTCGCGTCGTCGGAATCCTTTCCGGCACGGATGGTGGTTCCTGCACGCACTCAAGGAGCACCATATGAAACTTAAACTCCGTGACCCCATCAATTTCATTGGGCGCACGATTCTCTACAGACATCAAGCGTGGCTTATCGAGAAAGTCGCATCGACGACGATCTACCTATCACGGCCTGGTCTGGGACAGACAGGCCAGATTAAGCTTTCCCAATTTTCCGAATGTCGGGTTTATCCCACGCGAGAAGAAGTTCTCGCGCGGTTTCCAATGTTGCTTCGCGCATTGCGCTTCGCGCCCAATCTAACGCACGGGGAAGCCGTCGACGCCATACACGGTATGATCTCATCCGGGCCTTATTACATGGGATCGGAAGCGGTTGCACACGTAGGCGGCGCTGCGAATGCGATTAATCACGCATGGCGCCGCCGCCACAACGTTCAACGACAGGCTGCAATTTAAGCAGCCTCATAGCGACTAGGGAGCGCAATCGCTCCCGTACAAATTTCTACCACCTGGGTGAACTGATCTTGCCCCCATATAACCAGACACAGCCAATCGTTTAGTTAGCGCCGCTTTCCTGAGCCCGGCGCGCCAGCTCCCTCCTGAACATGCGAGGCGATTTCCATTTCAGCGACGAATGCGGATGGACCTCGTTGAAGTGCATAAAGGCGTCTGGCAGTTGAGCCAGAACGATTTCTGCGCTGCTGCGGTCCATCAAGTTCACGTAGTCCCGTTTAAACGTGTTCACGAAGCTCTCGGCCATGCCGTTCGACTGCGGGCTGCATACCGGTGTATGCACCGGTTCAATCCCAAGTGCGCGCACCAGCGCGTGCGTTTCATGGGCTCGATAGGCGCCGCCGTTGTCGCTCAAGAATTCCAGCCTGGTCGAGCCGACGCTGGCCTGGCCGAATCTTGTCTCGACCGCTTCCACCAGCATGTCGCGCACGGGCTCGCCAGGCAGGCCACGTTCGGCCCACGCACGCCAGGCAATGATTTCTCGGTCACAGCAATCCTTCATGAACACACCGGTCACCACTTCGCCGTTGTCGCAGGCGATCTCGAAGCCGTCCGAGCACCAGCGCTGATTGGGTTCGTCCACCGCCACCGCGCCATTGTGCACGCGGCTGCTCACTGGGCGTTTCGGCGCCTTGGGTAGCAGCAGACTGTTCGCCTTCATCACGCGATAAAACCGCTTGTGATTGATTGCTGGCAAGCCCATCAAGGCGCGCGTGCGGTTGACCAGAGCGCCAGCCCGGCGGTAGCCATAGGTCGGCAGCGCTGTAATCTCGGCGCGCACGGCGTCGACCAGGATGGCGTCGGTAGGTTGGTGGAACGTCTGAGTGGTACGCCCGTCGATCCAGTCCGCGGGACGAACCAGCAGCTGGGCTACGTGTGAGCGCGCTACGCCAAGGGCAGAGCAGACCGGCTTCACTGGTCGTCCTTGCCCGACAAGGGCGAGCGCGCAATCCACTTTTTTTCGCGAGCGAACTCGACGGCCTCCTTCAGGATTTCCGCCTCCATCGTCTTCTTGCCGAGCATGCGCTGCAACTGGGCTATCTGCGCGCGTGCAGCGGCCAGTTCGCTCGCCGGTACCACCGATTCGCCAGCAGTGACCGCCGTTAGCGCGCCTTCCCGTTCGAGCTTACGCCAGTTGAACAACTGGCTTGCACCGACGCCGTGCTTGCGAGCGACCAGCGACACGTTCATGCCTGGCTCGTAAGTCTCGCGCACCAGCGCCGCTTTTTCCTCGGCAGACCAGCGCCTGCGGCGCTCCTGGCTCACCGTCACAACCTCGATTGTTTGCTTGTTCCTAGTCATATGCACAGTCCTATTCCTATCCGTAAGAATAACGCATAGGCTGTGTCTGGTGAATCAAGGGGCTATTTCAGAACCTTCCCCAGTGGGGCAGGTTCGTCTTGGAAACACGGATAAATCATGCTCCATACAAACTTCCTCCAGTATCACCTCTGCATCCCGAAGCCATTCCGCTCCAGTCAGCATGCGAGTGCCAAATGACGAACGCTAAGACCTTTCAAGCGTCCCTAGGCCGTCGCAAGCCAACCCCCCAAGAGATCGAAAAACTAAGACTACTTCGCCAGCAAGATGTCGAAGCCATACTGAGAAGCGAGGTCATTTCTGTCGATCAGATCAACAGCCTGGACTGGGGTGGGAAGTTCGAGATCGCGAAGGAGCATTTCGACAAGTGCGACGACGCGGCGAAGCATGCCTTGCTACATGATCAAAGCCATCCGGTCCGAGCGGCCGCATCAGTATTCAGGCCGAGAGCTAAGCCGTTCCCATATCCGCGGTTAGGGCGCTCATCAGCAGGAGACATCGCCCACTCACTTATGAACGGGAAAGAGAAGATTCCCACAACCCACGGGGACAAGACGGTTGACGAAATCGAGTCTATGATCCAGTCCACCTATCCGATGGCTGCCTTACTGCAGGCTGAAAAGTTCGTCTCGGCCTTCGAAAGAGACAGTACGAAAAGTAACGCTGGAGATCTTTTAGCGATACTTCGTTCGTTGATCCCACCCGCAAGCTAATCACGATTGAAACTCCGTCTTGTACCTATTCTTGGACAAGGCGGAGTTTTTGCGTCGGCAACGGTCATCTTCTATAAAAAGCAAAGTTTTGCACGTCCCGGCTTAACTTACTTCCACTAACCGTCGAGACTCTTAAAAAAAGTAACTTTGCCCTTTCCTGGTTTCAATTTATTAACCCTAGTGGGCTATTCCCCAGGCATAGTTCCAGTCACAATACCGGAGTATAAAATGGCATTTTCCTGCACGGACTTTACCGACAGCATCCTCAACTATCTAATTGGCAAGGGCTTACTTAGCGAGGACGAGTATCATCCGGACGATGCAGAATCCCAGTGTACAGCTTCAATCGCAGCGATCGACAAACTCGCCGCGTTAGCCGGTTACGTTGTCAGCACAGGGCCGGGTCCTACGCCAGCAGGACATGGCGTGATCGGCCAGAGCAATTCCGCGTGCTTCATGCAAGAGCTCTTGTCCGCGAATGAGACGCTCTCCGCGATCGGTGAAATTCGGGGGATACTCACCCTAGCCGATTGCATGTACATACTTTCAGCAATCCAGAAGGGTACTTTCATCGACTTTTGTCATTCCAGTGAATCTCAGATCCTGGAGGTGGTCAAGGAATTACCGTCTGCCGCCATCTGGCTGACCTACATCCATCAGACGGCCGAATAGCTCCAGACTGATGCGACACGCTCCATAAATCCAAGAAAATCATCCAATTCCGAAGTACACGCCAGCTGCATGCTGGTGTGTCTTGCAGCGACGCGATACTGATCTCTGTCGGTCAAAGATGAGTAGTCGTAATTTATATCTATCGCCGCTTTTCGGCATTGACAAGGCCTAGCGCCAAACCAACTCAGCCATCGGGCAGTACGCCCGTATGGGCTGCCCGCTGGCTCCACCAGGAGCAGAAAATGTTGAGCACCCTCAAAAAAGAGAGTTCACGAAAGCGCGAAAGCGACAATGATGATTTACTAGCACTGACGCACGTTCCGCGCTGTGCAGAAGTAATTGGCGATCGCGTACCGGACAGTAAAACAATCCAGGAAAAGGGCATAGAGACGTTACTCGATCTCATCCGCCGCCAACATTCCTTGCATTTAAGATTTAGTGCCGGCAAGGACTCGACCGCTTGCGCGGTTTTAATGATTGAAGCGGTACGGCGTGCATTTGCAGAAGGCATATCTACCACGCACTATGTCAGTGGCAGCAGTACTGGCATCGAAAATCCAGTGATGGAAATGCATCTTTTGGAAGTGCAACACGAAATGCGAGAACATTTCCGCAAACATGGTTTGCCAATCGAGGTCCACCTTACTCATCCATCAATAGCGTCCTCTTTCATTGTTACGACCGTCGGCCGGGGAACGCTTCCACGCTTTCCCGAAAATAGTAAAGCTCGTCAGTGCGCTGCGGATTGGAAATACTACCCGGCAAGACGCCTGGCTGCTGAGCTTGAAACGCGGGCAAACGAACAGACCGGCCGCGAAATGGTAACTCTGATAGGAACGCGCTTTCAGGAGTCTAAATCTCGCAACACTCGGATGAAAGGCCGGGGAGAGTCAGCCAAAACGCCTGTGCGCGGAGAATCAGGGGAATTGGTCCTGAGCCTCATCGCGGACTGGTCGCTATCCAATGTGTGGCAGACGCTCGAGATGCTGCTAGAACCCGAAACGAGCCCATATATTGCTGCGATATCCCAAGAGAGCGTGCATCGCCTCTTCACTATCTATCAAGATGCGAACGATGGCATGTGCGGCATCGTGTTGGGGGATGCAGGAAACAAACAACCATGCGGAGCTCGGATGGGATGCGCATTTTGCACACTCACCGGCTCGCAAGACAAGAGCATGGAAAGCATGCTAGCGCTGGAGCGAAATGCCTTTATGCGACCACTTAATGACTTCCGTAACCTGCTAATGGCAACGCAGTTTGATCTGGATACTCGCGATTTAATTGGCAGAACAGTCAGCGACGCCGGTTACCTACCGATTCGACCAGACGTTTATTCGTATGACTTCAGGCAATCAATGCTCCAATACCTGCTTTCAATGGATGCAAACGAGCGGGACCGCGCGGAGGAGATGGAGGCAGCAATCCTAACCGGCCGCGTCGCTGATACGAAGGAAAACTGGCTAATGGCTTCAGCATGTTTTGAACTAGTGTCGCTCCAGCAGCTCGCGCTCATTGATTGGCATTGGAGTAATCATTACCAAGCATCTGAGGCTTTTCCAGCCTTGGCGATCTGGTACCAGGTCAATGTTCTAGGACGCCGCTATGCCATCCCAAAATCTAGCAAGGCGCCGAAGCTGACCATTCCTACTACGCGTTGGATAAAAGTCGGGAGATTCGACCATTTGGTTCCTTCGGAAGGGATGGGCAGTTCGGAAAACGAAATTTGGAATCCGTACCGCCACCCTGACAGAATTTTCAGCCATCGAGTCGTAAGTGGGAAAAAGACGACCTGGTTCAACGAGACAGACCAACTTAACGTTGACGCGGAGAAGGCATGCGCGTTCATTACCTGCACATATCCAAACATGTCAATTGAATGCAATCTGATGCCGGCCACGACGTCCGCTGCATTCTGGCTAAATGAGGGAATTGTGAGTCTACCAGTTGGTCATGCGCAACGTTACCAAGAAATCGCACTTCGCAACCGTTATTTCGCGAACCTATCACTCCAGCTAGATTTATCACCCGATGAATTGAAGAAATATGTAATGAAAAATTCAATAACAAACGCAGAACATTCCGAACTGCTTCCTAAGAATCCGCAGTTCGAAATGTTCGGCACTTCGTAAAAAAATATTGGAAACTGCGAGTAAAAAGAGGCGTTCCAATACGTTGAAAACCACGTTTGGATCGTCCCCAAAAACGTTACGTGTATTCCCATGACGCGTTTATCGAAGTACTTTCCATTAAATATTTCTATCCTCTAGCGGAATATATTAATATCGAATTCTCTTTTTTCAGAGATCGACAATTTGGAGAATTTTATGCAAGCGATTAAAACATCGTCAGTAGATAACCAAGTTCATTATTACAACGGCAGTGGGCTTTTCGTCAATGAGGTGCAAATGCAAGACGCACGTGAAGCCGCCTATTATTTGGGCGGTCAATATAGTGGTTTTACAGATATAGCCTTACCGAGCCAAATAAATAACAGTCCGACCTTAATGGCGGCATGGAATGAGGGTAGAGAAGATGCTTCATATTTCGAACGTGTTCAAGAGTGCCAACATTGCTCCGCCGCGAACGGTGACCCGTGCTTAATCCACGACTAACCAGGAAGTAATAGGAATTTTCGGATCTGAATAGATAACAGCAACATTCAGCCGCTTTGCGGCATTAACCCAGCGGGGGAGCATCCCGCTGGGGTGCTCTCCGCATAAAAAACGGAAAGCACAATTATGCATCATTCGCGCAAAAATCTCGGCTACACGGCAGAGGATCGCGCCGCCTTTCACCGTCGTCCATCGGCCACCTTGGCATCCTGGAAACGAGATGCCCATTCGGACGATGAAATTATTAGAAAATTTTCTAGTGAGCACAAAACAAATCGCAACATTGCAAATGCATTATCGGATCCATCAATCAAAGAAGTCATGGAAATAAAGAAAAAAGACATTTTTTCTTTCAGAGCTGAAAGCGCTCTGCAATTAGAACAGCTTGAATGGTTCTGCAAACGTGCCGGAAGGGCACTGTCCATTTCATCAAAAAGATATGAAGGGTGTTCTACCGTTGATGTCGAAATTGAGACGCATGCGACAATCGGATCACTTCAATTTTTTATGCGACAGGTAAGCATGGAAAATTTGATGCTAAGAACATTGAAACAGTGTCGCCTTTCAGAAAATCATTTTGAGGATTCGCCTGCGGGCTTTTAAAAGAATCGAAGCAATCATTGCCCACAGTAGCGTTTACTACTGTGGGCAGATTCATCAGAATGGCCATCATCTCAAGGAACAGCAAAGAAATAGATCGATTTCTTTGCTCTAAACCAATTTACTGGATATTTTATAATATGAAATACAGATTAGCATTTTTTTTAATTACCTTTATTGCGACATCTTCCTTGATGGCTGCACCATCACCAGATCGACTCGATGCGGTTGTCGGTTTCGACTACGACCTTAATGGGGTGCGTGATGATGTTGATTCGTTTATCCGGAGCCTTCCTGATTCCGAGTTGCAAAAAAAATCTTTGGAACAAACTGCAGTCGCTTTTTCACAGATTTTCTTCACGGACTTAGCGAACTATACCAGTCTCCTCCAGACTTCAAAAAGAATATCCGATAGTGTGTCGTGTGTGCATCATCGCTACCCCAGCACGTTAGCAAGCAAACGGGCGATGAAACTGGAGAAAGTATATTTTAATACCGAGCCGCGTTTGGTTATTTATGGAAACTACAATTCAGCGCTCAGCGGTAGCACATCCTTGTCCCCTCGCGGCAATGGATGTCTCGATTGATTATTTACAGTTAAGAAGTCGCTTACCATCAATGCTCCGTAACCTGAGTGACGAGCAGGTTACGCGTATCCATCGCGCGCTTGCTGGTCTGTGGGCAGAAGACGCCGATCTGGCCTCGCTGCTCACGGCCCAATTCTAAAGTCTTGGGCTCGGTCTACATGGGGTTCAGCGATCCGCGTGCTGTCGAGGCAACGGTGCTGGGCAGGCTTCCGTTTGCCGAAGAGGTTGTGCTCGTGCACCCGTTATTCTTGGGCACGCGCATGAGGCTGGGGTTCAGCCCCAATGAATCACCCACCGGCCACAACATGCAGATGCTCAAGAACGTCATGTTGCTCCTGAAGCTGTAGCCGTTTATCCGCACCGGCCTCGTGCATATGGTACGCGATCCCGGTGAGGTTAGTGCCCGGTAGGCCATCATGTTAAGGAGGTGCTGGCCCGGCGCAGCGACGGATGGAAACCACTTAAGGTCGGTGGCCTATAGCGCTTCCTGAAACTCGCGAAACAGGAAACGAAGCGCGTGGTTTGGATGCTGCGAGAAGCGTCCCAGCGGTGCTTCATTGCCGACCACATGCCCGAAACAGACGCTAATGCGACGGATCGGTTCATCGAGTATTTCAAGCGCAAAGCCCTGGCCGATCCCTACACGTTGCTGCAGCCGCTTCCCTCAGGATAGGAGGGTGCGCAGATCCAAGTATTCAAGGGATTAAGCCTCAAAGCGGCTCTGTATGTAGCGTCACTGACTGGCTCGATCATCCACGTCGACACGGATGTCAATTCCATTTGAAGAGGCGATTCTCTAACTAAAAGCGCGACTGGCATCACTAGGAGAGCTTGCGCCGAAGGCGCAGCGACCGATATCGAGGCTGGCCAGCTGGTCGACATGCAGCGCAGCTGGCCACCAGGATGGCCACCGCCGTTGCCGAGGCGCCGCCGTCAAGCGCGCGTGGGCCAGCTGCAGCAGCTGGCGCAGCAGTGCCTGCAGTTGCACCAGAGCGGACGCCCGCCGCTCGATCATTCGATCAGCAGGCGGCGCCGGCACGGCGCTGGCCACCACCGCGCAGCGGCCAGGATCTTGGCCGGCCAGCTGGTCGACGTGTAGCACGGCGCATGCCATCAGCATGGCCACGGCCGGCGGCGTGGTCTCGCCGTCAAACCCGTACACGGGCCAAGGCCTGCAGCTACTGCAGCGGCTGTCAATTCCAGTCGCGGATTTAGCTGTGCCGTTTAATCAGTCGCATTTTTTCGTGGATTTAGTCGCCTTTTTAGTTGCTGCGATAGTGTCTTTTCCCGTACTCGCCAGGCGCGCAATTAAATGGAATTGACAACGGAGGCGCATTGGGCGCAGCTCCTGATACACGCCCAGCCTGGCGGCACGCAGTCGCAGTCCACATGGAGGGCCGTGCGACAGGCCTTGAGTGATATCGCGATCCCGGTAGAGTTAAACGCTCAGCAGGTGGCAAAACGGATCAATAGGGGGTAGCGCCCGCCGATCCCAAACTTACTGCGACGGCTGGTCGAATCGATTTCAACCCAGCAAGGCAGGGCCGATCCTAGTGTGCTGGCCAAGCAATTACGTCACGTGCGCCGCAAGGTCGAACGGACGGGGAACATAATGGCGACATTACCCGGCTCCCCGTACACCGCGATCTGCATGTGCCGCCGGCGGGGTCTGCCCGTCACGAGGTGCAGCGTTATGCTCGTGATGTTTGCCGGCGTGACCAAACCCCGGTCCATTTCACGCGCGTTGCGGTTGGTGTTCGAAGATCCGGAGGCGGACGTGAGCAATACGCCATTCCTACCAATCAATCAGGCAGCTGGCCCGTCGCGGGCCACCTCAAACTAATGTCAGCCTTTGGTTCCCTCTCCATCGGCGTTGCATTAATAACCGCGCTGCAGCGGTCGATATGAAGCACACTATGCTGCCTTAAGCTTTACCGATGAATGAGGCTATGACAGTGATTTGTCATAAATTTTTCGATCTCCAACAAAAAGTTCCGTCAGCCTTTGATGGAAGTACTATAGTTCGATCATGGCGATACATTGTATAAACAATGACATTGACAACGCTGATTAAAAGAATCTACAATGTATCTACATTAGGAGGGTCTATGGAATTATCAGTTCAGAAGTGGGGCAATAGCGCAGCAGTACGGCTGCCTACCGAGTTGCTGGGCATGCTCAAAGTGACTTTGGGAGATAAACTCAGTGTCAACGTGCAGGCAGAGGGCGTGCTGCTGAAAGCTGCGCGCCCGTCGTATTCTTTGGTTGACCTTCTAGCGCAATGTGACTTTTCTGCAGCGGAACCGGCCGATATGGCAGTTTGGTCTCAAATCAAGCCGGTGGGGCGTGAAGCGTGGTGAGCCGTAGTAAATTCGGACGCGGCGACATTGTCATGGTCAGCCTCGACCCAACCGAAGGGCACGAGCAAAGAGGTATGCGGCCTGTCTTAGTACTGTCCACAAGCGCTTTCAACGCGTTGGGCGTGGTCTTGGTCGCTCCAATAACACAAGGCGGCGACTTCGCACGGCATGCGGGCTTCGCAGCTTCGCTGAGCGGTGCCGGCACAAAGACCCAAGGTGTAGCTTTGGTCAATCAGATTCGCATGTTGGATTTGGAAGCAAGAAAGGCAAAGCGAGTCGAGACAGTGCCGGAGTACGTGGTGGAAGATGCTCTCGCCAGGTTGCGTGCAATCACCGATTAGGGAAAATCCACATGATGCTGATCTCGCATGAGTCAATGGAGCAAGTGCTGGAATCGGCAGCGATTCTAGTGAATCTCGGGTTACCTGCTCGGAAGCTGTTGGCCGAGGCGGTCGAGGCAACAGGTGTCAAGCGCAAGCAGCTCTCTAAAGCCGCGAAGGATCTGGAGACCGCTGGTTTCCTGTTCGTACGTGACAGCGGTAACCTCTGGGAGTCGCAATTTGAATTGGTGCCGACACTTGCTGGGGAAGAGGCGCTTGAAGCGCTTGATGAAAAATAGGGAAAAGAGCCCATGCGAAAGAACATGCCCAGGATAACGCGAGTCCGACCTGCTGACGCCAATAACCAAGTCGTGACGGTTGAAGGCGGGAAGGGCTGCTATCGAAAACAACCATGCCCCAAGTGTCCCTGACGAATAGATGCGACCGGTGAGTTTCCTGCCGAGGCGTTCCGTCATTCAGCTGGCACGGCGTACGATATGGCGGAACATACTTTTGGATGCCACGAAGCTGGGAGCAAAAAGCCAGCCCTGTGTGCCGGGTTCTTGATGCGAGGTGCCGACCATAACCTGACGGTGCGCCTGCGGTACATCCGAGGCGAGTTGAGGGACGACGTACATGACGGTGGCCACGAGCTGCACAAGAATTACCGCGCTATGGCAATTGCAAACGGTGTATCAGCGGACGATGCTGCCTTGGCAGCGTGCCGCGATTGATCAAGGAAAAGACCAAATGAGTCGCGGAATGGGTTGGACAGGGAAGCGCGTAAAGCATGTTGATGGCCGCGAAGGAAGCATCAAGCGGGAGGCGCCGGGTTTCTGTCACGTAGGCCTCTTCATCGTCGATAACATCGGCGGTGCCGCCTTTGTGCAATTGAACAGCAACGGCCCTGACACTGGAGAGACTGGCTGGTCATGGATGCTTGCCCATGAGGGCGACCCTGAGCGTTGGGGCTGGCTTGGCGATCACAACAATGCTACACCGGCATAGAGGAAATTATTGCAATGGTCGATTCCCAATTCGAAGAAAAAAGTTAAATGGGTACCAACAACACCGGCTATGCTTCATGCGTACATTGCGGTGCCGAATATCGACTTTTCACGATCTTTAATCGTGACATGCAAGCGCTGTGCAAGATATGGAAGCGTCGGCATGAGCGTGGCTGTGAAGACCGGACACCAAGACAACGTCGTGCGTGGGCGAAAAAATATGTTGGTAAGGATCAGCATGAAAGCAGCATTGTGGTTGATCTCGACCATCCGGCCTTCCTAGACTGCCCACCGTATGATATTCAAGTTTCCGGCGACGGCAGCACAGTCTGGGTAACGGCGGCTGACGGATCTTGCGTTGGCAGGTTCAGCAAGACCTTTGGTCTAGATGTCCACAAGTCCGCAGCAGAGCAAATGGCCGGCGGTACCCAGTGCTTGCATTGTACTCATTCGCCATCAGGCCCTGATGCCTGGGACGTATTTCGTGCTCAAGTAAAGATGCACCATCATATTGAAGTCCCAGCTGATCTGGTCAGTTGGGGTTAGAAGAAAGCGCCCAGCAGCACCCCCAAGGCCCGCATGACGGGCCTGGCGTAATGAGAAGGCCAGTGCGGTGCTGGCCATTGAGGAGAATTATGGCCAGCGAGAATTTAGCCCAAATCTTGTTCGACAGCGAGGTAGTCGATGACGTCGGTGCGTTGCGTGCGCTACTGGCCAGTGGCAAAGTGCGGCAAGGCGAACGGGTTCTTCAGAACCGAAATGAACGCGTGGATACGAAGGATGGCCCGATTACGGTCGGCGACAGCGTGACGATTCACGCTTGGCCTGACCATTCGGTCAACTGAAAACTGAGTTAAGGAAACGCGAGATGATATCAGCGCCTGAACCGGAGTCCCATTTGTTGAGCATCGTCGAGGTATCGCACGCCAATCGAATAAGGTGCCAGGCAGACGGATGCGGTCATTCGGTTTTCAAGCGCATACATGTCGTCCTTGATAATGGCAAATTCCATGTCCTCGGATCGCAGTGTTTTGCAACGCTCTACGGTGGGCTGGGTACAGTGGCTGCGCCTTATTATGGTGGCGGCGCTGCAAGACCACTTACAGACGACGAACGAGCCCTGTTGGTGGAAAACACCGCTCGATTCATTGAACAGCTTGAAAACGAACGCATCGAGAATGAACGTGTTGCTGCCGTACATGAAGCAGAACGACAGCAGGCTGAACTTGTTTCTGCCACTCTTGAAGCGGAACGACAGCGGGCTGACCGCGAAATGATATCTGCTCGACAAAAAAATACAACGCAGATTTCTGATGTCGATCCGGCTTTTGCGTCAGGTAAATACCGGTATATTTGGAGTTCCAGTTGGTGGAAATCTAGCGGTGCGCTTTTTGAAAACGTGAGAGCAGTTCTGCGTCGGCCAATGCATGTTGACCTAATTTACAGAGCCATCGTAGAAGCTGTTCGACAGCCGACGATCTCACCAATCGAATTTGCAACTCGGCTTAAAGCTGCTGGGGTTCCTAGTGATGTGACATTGCAGTGTTTGTGTGATCTAAAGTTAGTTGTGCGTGGAAAATCGATATAAACGATTAACGTAATGGATCATGGAATGCGCCTGATCCACCGTCATCAACCCCAAGGCAGTTGCGACGTTTAGAAGGGCGGCATGGTGCCGGCCAACGAGGAAAATTATGGCACAAACACAGCTTACAGAATTTCAGTTAGGGGCATTAGTCGCCGTCTCGCTTTTGATCGTACTGCACGATCAACCAGTTGCAGCAGCTGATGTTGTGAGTGAAATGGGTCTTTCCGACGCGGATTGCACCGGGCTCGACGACTACGACAAGCGTAACTTGAAAAAGATACAGGGCGAGCGCAACGGCACAATCAAACTGCGCGGCTTGTGAGAGAAAACCGGCGCCGCCAGGCGCTCCGCGCCGGCCGGCAGCCGGCGAACTTGAAAGGCCGCTCTATGCGGAGGAGCAATGAACAAAACAGGACCCCAAGCCTTTTTAAGCGCTTTTACCGCTGGTCACCCCAGCGTTACCACCAGCATAAATCAAGCTGGCCTGCCGAAATCGTTTGAGCGCTTCTTGCGGGGGAGTAGCAAGATCGACGAAGGCGAAAACACGCACCAAGTCATCATTGGCAAGAGCCGTGACGGCATGAGCTTCCCCAAGGGCACACTGCGCGGCGATGCATTGTCCAGCGCTTCTGGTCTGCTCACCGGGCTGTTGTGCCGCATCTGATGGAGGAAGATCATGGCTAGCAGCGAGTGGACCTTGTGGCACCTAACTCCAAAAGGTTGGGTCGCCGGCGACCAACAATTTGATACCGGCCCAATGGTAAGCAGAGCGGTACCGGCTGATCGCGTTCTCAGCTCTGTCTACAAAGAAACCAGCAGCGGGTATTCGATGCCAACAGGTGGCAATACCGAGATTTGGCGTGGTAGCGATGAACGTTTGATCACCAGCTTGCTGAACGAGTGGGACGCTGCGCCCTCTGAGCTTTGACAGGAAATTTATGCGCTACTGCGGCCGCTGCAAGCGTGACACAGAGCATTACCTTTTCAATGGTCGCCTGACCTATAAACTGTGCGCCTGGAAGCGCATGAAATGATCGAGGAGAATATGGCAGCATCGACCAACATTGAAGTCCTGCACGCGGCTTTGACGGACGCGGTGGGCGAACTGAGCGCCTTGGGCCACACACTGGTCAATCAGGGCTAAGACACCATCACCAGGATCATCGACGTTCTGCGCATCGCATTGTATGGCACCGATGGGCGTGGCAACGGTCCCCAGCATTTTGCCAAAGCACGTGCCGAGCTGGCGGCGCACCACAAGGAAGACTCGGCGGCAGCCGAGTAAAGGAAAAGCACAATGAACAAACCAGCGAACTATCTACGACAGCCGGCAACGTTCGCAGGAAACGGCCGACTGTATCGAGGAATTGTAAGCCTACCAAACCACATGACGAATGGCGCGTTCGAAGAACGGATTGTTTTCTTCGAATCGAAGACTGAACAAGCCGTAGGCGCACACCTTGAAGCGCTTTTGGAAAAGGTGTGGTGTGTCGATACAAAGGGCTGGTGCGACGACGGGATGATCTACAACATCAACTCGGCCCGCGAACTGCATGAGCAATCGCTGAACGAAACGAACGGGCCAAGCGACCTGATGTTGTTTGAAACTGGTGCGGGGGGGACCGGCATCGAAGCGATTGGACCAAACCGCACCCATTATGCTCAAGCCGATACGGTGGATATGTTCGTCACCCCACGCGTGGCACGACGCCTGCGCGACGCGCTGGAGGCAATCGAACTCGCACGTTCTGACGAGGCTCGACGCCGCAAAGCTGAATGACACCTTGGGGTCGCCTGTACTTCCTTCCGGACGACGACGGATGCGTTGGAACACTATCGCCATGAACTGTAGAGTGCTTAGCAAACTCGGCTGCTGTAGTAAAGCCGAGCTTATCGATTTACCGACCAATCGAGGTGAAGAAAAGTGCCTGATCAATTAATATCTGACCTTCATGAGGGCGCTGGGTCCGGCGCCGTATCTATTGTTGGATATGAATACCAGATCGATGTGTCGGTCTGGCTGGCGCTCGACCTAGTGCTCGCCAGCAAGCTGACGCATGAGCTCGTGCTCGAGCCGGCCACGGAGGAAGACATCGAGGCCGATTTGACCGAGTACGAACCAGGTCGGATAACGAGCACTGTATCAATGGATGGCTATCGGCTAATCGTTCAAGCGAAACTACGGACAGGAGATGCTTGGACCGTTAGCGGGATTAAGGCCCTTTTGAATCACGGCGAGGTGCGGGAGTCCGCTGCGCGACGGCTCGCCACGCCGTCGGCGCGGTACTTGCTCGTCACAAGCGCCGCCCTCAACGGCGAAACGCGAAAGTTGCGTGTCCGTCGGGCGAGCATCTGGCCGGGGGCGACCAATATGCCTGCGTCCATAAAGAAAATGCTTCCGGCCGACGCGGCAGGGCGCGTTGCCATCATCTGCAATCAGGACGAAGAACGGCTAGCTACCGACATTAAACGCCTACTCACGGAAAGCTTTCGTGTGCCGAATGCGCGATTGGAAGCCTGCCGTAGAGCTTTACGCGACGAGGCCAGGAACCGGATGGGCGGCGCTGGAGGCGGCCGTTGGACGCGATTGGAACTCGAGAGACTTATCCGGAGGCATGACGGATACATCGCGAGCTCTCCCGAGCTCGAACACTATGTCCATCCAACGAACTGGTCAGACCTGCTCGCCGCCATGGACAAGCGAGGCGCTGCGTTGATTATCGGTCAGTCGGGTACAGGCAAGACAATGGCGACTGGAAAGCTTTACGAAGAGCTGCGAGAACGTATCCCTGGACTCACTCGCGTGCCGATCACCCTAGGGCCCCAACAGATTAGAGACGATAAGACCGAACCTCCTGTCCTCTATGACATTGAAGACCCATGGGGACGGTTCGACTTCGATCCAGCGAGCCGCCCGTGGAACGATCAGCTCGCGGGTTTTCTTGGCGATGCCCGCTCCAGCCGAATGATTGTCGCAACTTCCCGTCTCGATGTGGCTCAGAGCGCTGGTGCGCTGGATACCGTTAAACCTTGGCTTGTTAACTTGGAAGCTGAACATTACGGTCCGACTGAGCGTCGCCGCCTTTACCGCACGCGAATTGATGCTCTGCCGCGCAAGCTTCAGCCGATCGCGAAAAACCATGAGGTGTCGGTGCTGTCTGAGCTGGCCACGCCTCTAGAGATCCAAAAGTTCTTCGATGCACTGCCCACGATAGATTTCGATGACCGGCGGAATCCCGGTGCTTTCGTCGCCGAGGCTATCCGTCAGGCGCACCAGAATTCGATCGAGCGCACCGTTATCGACCAAATCGAGGAAAGACGTGACGTGCGTGCGGCCGCGGTGGTCTGGGGCTTACTCAAGGCGAACGATCGATTGTCGCTTAAGCTGTTGCGGTCGGTCGAAGAGAAGTTGTCGGAGCATAGCGCCCAGTTTGAAAAAGGTGTGTCGCCGCTAATTGCATTCTTTGTCTCAGCTCGCAACCTGCGTCAGGCAGAAGCGTCCGTCACTTATTATCATCCACGTGTAGAGGCTGGGATCGAAAAGGCCTTGACGCGCGACCGCCTCGTCGCCAGGAAGACACTTCGAACGCTCATTGATATTTTAGTTTCACCGGATGGCCCCGGGGAGGATTGGGGTATTGCCGCTGCCGCTCGGTTGATCGCGGCCGCTGATCGCACACCAGAGCTCAAGCCCGAGCCGACGCCTGGTTCTCAGGCGAAGATAGACGCGTGGCTCGCGGCCCAACTCGCCGAAGGTGGAAAAGGTTTTCGGGGCAACTTGGATCTAGCCGCGGCGGCGGGATCTGCCAACAGCAACGTGTCCGAGGCCGCACGTTTCCTGCTGCACCGTCCGGACCGAAGCTTCGGCGGCATGCATTGCTGGGGTACTGCACCACACGCTGATGTGTGGCATGATCGGTTACGCTCCGATCCTGCCGTCAAAGTGTTGGTCGAAACCTTTATAATTGAATTACTGCCAAGAGATCAAGATAGTTTTTCCGAGAACTTCGTCGTCGAAGCTGAGCGCTTAGCAGGAGAGCTCACGCCGGCATTCTTGGCTGCAGCATCCAAAGCGGTTCACTACGGCGTGACGTACAGCAGTGATGCCATCGCGGCGGGCGCTCTCAACGATCTTACTGGGTTCGAGGCGATTGTAGATATTGCTGCGGACGTCCTAACGCCGTCCGAGGCAGACCGCAGAAACGCGGACGAAACCCGTCTCGCAATTATCAATAATGAGTACAGCGACGATTACGCCAACCATCTTCAGGAGAACGAGGACGGCCACACTGCCGGCGAGTTTCTGAAAGCATATGTTGATCGGGTGAGAACAACCGTCGGATGGCGAAAACTTGCCGAGCACCGCCACTGCGACCGGCTACGGTATTATTGGTTTTGCTCGCTCGCAAATGAGGATGAAGCGAACGCCGACGAGATAGCCGGAGCGGTTGCGACCGGCTTCGGCACCAAGGATGAGGGTACGCTATGGCGGATTCTCACGAAAGTCTGGGATCCGATGTATAGAGGCGAGTTGATCGGCCGGCTTGTATCTGGCCACCCAGAGCCGTCCGTTCGTCAGGCAGCTCTGAGTTGTCTGATTGAACGAGAACCCGATTTCTTGACAGAGATCGTCAGTGATCTCAGAAATCAAGGTCGAGAGTCCCGACTATTAGAGATCGCCATAGAATTGGGCGAGTTTCAACATCGACATTCCGGTTTCAAAAAAAACGTCCTACACGAGCGCACTGCCGCGGCCGCGGCGGCCGCAGTGCTAAAGCTCCCTGTTCCGTTTGGGGAAGTTAGCCAGGCAGCCATTGCGCTAAAAAATAATAAATCGCCTAAGTTTTCTGATGCAGCTTGCGCTCTTATCGCACGCATGAATTTCACCAGCGAGAATCTGCGGGTGTTTCGGTTTATGGTCGACCGGCACATACAGATGCCTATTGCGGACGATGTTCGTTGTGTTCTCGTACAGTCCGATGACGATGGCGCGGCAGTCGAAGCGATCGAGGCGGCCATTCGTCATTGCATGACCGAGGAAGTGCACGGCGCGCTGAAGCACAAGTTCGCCGCAGTAATCTCGCGCGCGCTCAAGGCTGTCGCCACTCCTTTGCCGGCGCCATTGCCGCAACATTTACTCGCGCTTGTTGAAGCGAAAGCCAGTCCTGTGCGAAAAACGCTCGTCGAACTTCTTGCAGAGAAGCCACACCCTGAACACCTACCCACGTTACTTCGCCTCGTCAAGGATAGCTGGTCCCCAGAATCTCGCTATCACAATGAGGATGACATCTATCCCATCGCGCGGGCCGCAGTGCCGGCCATCGCCAAGCTCGGTGCCATAGATACGCCAACTGCAGATGAGCTCTATCGAACTGCGATAGATAGCCGGGACCCTGACCTGCGATATGAGATTTTCAGGCTTCTGGTTGCCAATGCAGAAATCGATTCGCAAGCGCGCTTGCTCGATCTTGCGCTCAATCCTGGACGCAAGGCTGTTCGTCGGGCGGCAGTGCACGCTCTTATGGCGGTTGCCGATCACGTCGCACCCGACGTGATCGCACGTATTTCGGCCCGGGACGTTTCGCGTCGGATCGAGCCAGTGGCCTCGCGACTTCTCCTCCTCCTCGCTAAGCGCGGCGACTTGCCCCATGTCCTCGCGATCGCTGAGACACTGGCAACCAACGACAAGCGCAGAGTCCTCCTGCTACTCGTAATCTGGGTGATGCGGGCCCGAGATTTGCCGACGGCGAACCGAATAGCTACGATGCTGCCTGCCAACCATCCTGCGGTCGCATGGGCGCTTGCGGGCTCCGATGGTAAGTTCGACGAGACCATGCTCGACGATTTGGGAGATCAGCTCAGCGATGAAGAAGTCCTATTGTTCATGGCGCCGAAGAAGAAAAATTGAGGTCCCTTCTTACCAAAGCGTGTCGGACGCTAATTAATGGGAAAGATCCAATGCGACCATCCGTTCGCCTGATTAACGTAATTGTCGCCGCTCCCTTCTTCGCGTACGTGGCCGACGTGGCGAGCGCACCGCACATGTGCGTCATCACCGCCTCTGAAGACTTTTCAAAAGTGACAATGTCACAACTTACAGGCAGAGTTTGCAGTGCTCTGCTTATGGCGTCATTGGCAAATGAAGAGGGCAAATTAATAAGCGCCCAACTTGACTCAAAGAAGTGGGATGGGACCAATCGAATAGAGCGGACCGAAATTATGGCACGAGGTATGCACGCCCTCACTTAACGCAATATGTGCATAGATACCGCTGCAAAAGCGAGAGAAGTGTTTCTGCGCCGGTTTAAGCGGGAGCCACACTGCAATGATATGAACAAGAAGTGACCCACGGAAAGTGCCCAGCCTATTCAACACTTCCAAGGAGCACTGTTCGCCATGCACACCGATGGCAAAACGGTCTAAATGTGTAGCGGCTCGCGTTTGACAACGGCCGTGCTCGCATTCGACGTTGTTTTGGGCTCGAATTAACTGCAAGCGGCCAAGCGGCCGCGCTCACGCTATCTGCAAATGGGCTTGCAATCGTTGGCGCCGGCTCGCATTCCAGAGTGGCGTGCTCGCGCTAATTGCAAGCATCCGAAAGCTATGGACATTGCCTCGTTTGGGTCTGGACAAGCTGGTGACGATGTCTCGAAAGTGCTGTACCACCCCGTGTGAGAGACGAAAATTGTCTCGATGGCGGCACCTCGCATGGCTGCGTCTGTACGATACAATGTTCAGTATGCAATTTCCGCTTTCGGCCCACCGCCGGACACTTGCACCGCCCAAAATATAAGGCAACTAACCTCGGCATCGTCTGCGTGTTGCAGCGAACCCGCAAGCAAGAGAGAACAAGAGTGTACCTTGCCAAACTAGTGATCAAAAATTTCCGCAAGCTCAAACACGCGGAACTGTCGTTTCAAGCCGGCCTAAACGTCCTGGTCGGCGGCAACAATGTCGGCAAGACGGCCGTGGTCGACGCGTTGCGTGCACTGCTGGCTGGTCATGACGAGCCCTACCCGCGGCTCGGTGAAGACGATGTTCACCGGCCCAACGGCGGCTCCCCATCAGGTGACATCTTGTTCGAGTACGTGTTCAGCGGGCTTAGTCTCGACGATGAAGCGGACTTCCTGGCCGCACTCGTGCCAGGCGCTGCCAGCGGGCTCGATGCACACATCAAGATCCGCTACTCGGACGCCGACAATGCCGGCCGCCTGCGCGCCAAACGCTGGTGCGGCGAGAACGAGGACGTCGGCCTGACGGCGGACATGATGGAGAACCTGCGGGGCGTATACCTGCCGCCGCTCAGGGATGCGTCCCAAGGCCTGAAGCCGGGTCGCACCAGCCAGCTTGCGCGTCTGCTGCAACTGCTGGCCGACGATGCTGGCATCGATGGCATCAACAAGGCGTTGCAGGAACTCGATGGCAAGCTAAAGGCGCACCTGCCCATCGTTAGTACGCATGACGCGATCAACTTCCAGCACAAAACGATGCTGGGACCGCAACTCGCGCAGCTGCTGGAGGTCGGTCTGAGTGCTAGCAACTTCAAGAGCTTGAAGTCCAGATTGTCGCTCCTGGTGGACTCCTTCGAGATCGAGCAGAACGGGTTGGGTTTTAACAACTTGGTCTACATGGCGGTCGTGCTGAGCGAGCTGACCAAGAATCCAGA
Source organism: Janthinobacterium sp. HH102 (assembly GCF_001758625.2). Taxonomy (NCBI): domain Bacteria; kingdom Pseudomonadati; phylum Pseudomonadota; class Betaproteobacteria; order Burkholderiales; family Oxalobacteraceae; genus Janthinobacterium; species Janthinobacterium sp. HH102. The sequence continues at coordinate 56,709 of NZ_CP062064.1, read as the reverse complement.
CTCCTGCTACCGGGGCTTGATCGTAGAGGAGCCCGAGGCGCACCTACATCCCCAACTTCAGGCCGTGCTGCTCCAGTACCTGCAGTCCATACAGGTGATCGAAGGCGAAAAACCAGTCCAGCTCTTCGTAACGAGCCATTCGCCAAACTTCGCGAGCATCGCCGACCTGGACAGCCTGGTGTGTCTGGTCGACACGGGTGCCGCCGTAGAGACCTTCCTCCCGCGCAGCGTGGTTTTTAAGAAGGGCAAGCGCGAGAAGCTGGAGCGCTACCTCGATGTCACCCGTGCCGAGCTCTTCTTCGCCCGCCGCGTAATTTTCGTGGAGGGGGCGGCGGAGCTCATGATGATAAACGCGCTGGCCCAGCGTGTTGACTGCAATCTACGCCAGCACGGCGTGAGCCTCATCAGTGTCGAAGGGCTGAACTTCGACTCGTTCCTTCCCCTATTCGGAGACGCGGGGTTGAAGATTCCTGTCGCGGTCCTGACGGACGCCGACCCTGTGCCGCCCAAAGCCGAGCCCCAGGCTGAGGCGGTGGCCGTAGGCTGCATGCCTCTACCGGCGCCTGCCGTTGAAAGCGCGGGCGCTTCTGAAGAGGAAGAGGAAGAGGAAGAGGAAGAGGAAGACACAGAGCCCGTCTACCCGGCGCCCGGTGACGCCATCACCGTCTCGGCCAACACCGCTAAGATGAAGGGCTGCGAGGATGCATACGTTAAGATCTTCTACGGCCTCAAGACTTTCGAGTACGACCTGGCACTGGAGGCCACCAATCGCACGGCCATGCTCAAGGCGCTGGCCGAGTTACACCCGAGAATCGCCAAGTCGTTGACCCTCACGGTCGATATGGAAGTCGGCGACGCTGCCAAGGCCAAGGCGCTGTTCCGCGGCATGTTTGAACGCCCGAAGAACAACGTCAAGAAAGGCAGCTTCGCCCAGTCTCTGGCGCAGGTCATTTCGGACGACAAGGTTGCTTTCACCGTGCCAACGTACATTCAGGCTGCCATCAAGCATGCTTGCCAGTTGGCGGCGACTCCGAAGCCATGAGCGCGTTGACACCCGAGCAGCAGTCCGTCGTCGACGCGCCGATGGTGCCGCTGTGCGTCGTCGCGTGTGCCGGTAGCGGCAAGACAAAGACGGCCGTGCACCGCCTCGTGCAGATGCGCCGCAATCTCGGCGATGCGCGTGGCCGCGTGGCGCTGCTGTCGTTTTCAAATGTCGCCGTCGACACATTCCGCAAGGCCTACAACGACCTGGCAAGCAGTTTGCCCTCCGGCGCAAGGCGGTCGCGGGTTGACATCGACACACTGGACGGCTTCATCACCACCAACATCATCCGCCCGCATGGCCATCGGACCATGATGTCCGCGCGCCCGGCCTTCCTGGTGACGGGCAACGAAGCCTTTCTGGAGGGCTTCAAGTTCTCGACGTCGTCGTTTCCCCAGCCAATCACCTCGCTGCACCTGGCGTTCGTGAGCGGTGACGAGGTCTTCTTCCATCTCTATAACGACCAAATAGAGTTGGTGGACGCGTCCACGGCGCGCAACCTCATCGCGAAGCTGGGTAGGACCGGCGCGTACACACATGACCTGGGACGGTACTGGGCATACCGGGCGCTAAAGGAGCGGCCCGAACTGCTCACCGCCGTTGCTCGCCGGTACCCGCATATCATGATCGACGAAGCTCAGGATATCGGATCGGTGCACGAGGCCATCCTGGAATTGCTCATCGGTGCCGGCTCATGTGTAACGCTCATCGGCGATCCTAACCAAGGCATCTACGAGTTCGCGGGTGCCGACGGCAAGTTCCTGACCGACTATCACCAGCGCGCTGATGTTCAGCAACACTCGCTGCAACGGAACTTTCGGTCGGCCCCCAGCATCGTCGATCTGGCTAACAGCCTGTGCGGCCGCGGCGATGTTGCGGAGCGGCCCGCACCCAGCACACCGCATGGCGCATTCTTCACGGGCTATAAGCGTAACGAGCACCCCGAACTCATCGCCGCCTTCAATGAAGCGATGTCCGCCGCCGGCTCCGACGCCAAGCGTTCCGGCGTTCTCTGCCGTGGCAAAGGCCTGGCGAAGACTCTGCGTGGCGACGAGGCGACGGCCGGTCAAGGCCTCGTTAAGACTCTGGCCGCTGCTGCGGTTCTACGTGACCGGAGGAAGGACTTCCTGAAGGCTTTCCAGCACGTGGCCGTTGCCGTGGTCGCGCTGCTGGACAGCCCACCCCATGGGCTTGTGAGCCAGATCACGCAGCACTCCATCAATCCGCAGGATAGGAAACTCCGGAAGCAAATATGGGCATTCACACGTGACTCGGTCAGTGGGCTCCCTTCCTCGTCATTGGTCGCCGACACGCAGTGGCACCCTTTACTCCTCGCCCGCATCAAGATCCTCCTCGCCCAGATAGTGACGAATTTTGGCCTGAAAACGATCGATAACATTGGGCATAAGCTGTCCAAGAGGGCGTTACCGAACTTGCCGCTCGCAAGCGTTGAGGAGCTGGCTGACAGCGATGCCCATGCGCTGCGAGTCGACACCGTGCACAGGGCGAAGGGAGAAAGCCTGGACGCCGTCCTGTACATGACGCTCAAGGAACATGCGCAAGCGTTGCTTGAGGGCGTCGAGACTGAGCTCGGCCGCATCGGCTATGTCGCGGCGACTCGGGCTCGAGACCTGCTTTGGGTGGCTGTGCCGCACAATTCTTTGAAGGAACTCAGGCCTGCTCTTCTGGCTAGAGGATTAAAGGAGGTGTGAATCGCCACGACAATTGTAGACACTCCTGAGCCATAATATCGGACCCAAGGAGAACTTATGAGTGGCAAGCGGTACACAGAAGAATTCAAGATAGCAGCAGTCAAGCAGGTATCCCACCGTGGGCACCCAGCGAGCGAAGTAGCAGAGCGGCTCGGGGTAAGCATCCACAGCCTGTATGCCTGGACGAAGCGCTATGGCGTGCCTGAGGCAGAGCGCAAGGCTGTCGATGCCCAGTCTGACGAGATGCGGCGCTTGAAGGCTGAACTCAAACGCGTCACGGAGGAGCGTGACATATTGAAAAAAGCCGCGGTGTACTTTGCCAAGACGTCCGGGTAAGGTACACCTTAATTGCAGAGTTACAGGGCCAGTTCCCGGTGCGCCGGCTGTGCAAGGTGCTCGAAGTGCATCCCAGCGGCTTCTATGCCTGGCGCCTCAATCCTGAAAGCCGCCGCGCTAAAGAAGACAAGCGTCTGCTCGTGCCAATCAAGGAGTCATGGTTGGAAAGCGGCAGCGTGTACGGCTACCGCAAAGTGAGCGATGACTTGCGCGAGCTCGGTGAGCAATGCGGCATCAATCGCGTTCACCGCCTCATGAGGTCGGCCGGTATTCGTTCGCAAACCGGTTATGCCAAGCGCAAATACAAACGCGGCGGCGCGCCTTCGCTGGTGGCCCCTAATCATCTACAGCGCCAGTTCAACGTCGAAGAACCGAATCGAGTCTGGGTAACGGATATCACGTATATCCGTACCTACGAAGGTTGGCTCTATCTGGCCGTGGTGCTGGACCTGTTTTCGCGGCAGGTAGTTGGTTGGTCGATGAGTTCGCGCATCGATCGAGAGGTGGCGATGAACGCGCTCCTGATGGCTGTCTGGCGCCGGCAGCCCAAGAATACGGTGATGGTGCATTCCGATCAGGGCAGCCAGTTCAGCAGCTACGACTGGCGCGACTTCTTGGACGAGCACAACCTGCATCAGAGCATGAGCCGACGCGGGAATTGTCATGACAACGCCGTCGCCGAAAGCTTCTTTCAGCTCTTGAAACGGGAACGAATTAGACGAAAGACATACGGCACCAGGGATGAAGCAAAGCAGGATGTCTTCGATTACATCGAGATGTTTTACAATCCAAAGCGTCGGCACAGCTTCAGCAATGACTTGTCGCCGGTCGAATATGAAAAGCAGTATTTCCAGCGGCTTGCGAGTGTCTAGAAAACTCGTGGCGATTCAGTGCTCTCAGTTGACAGCCCTTCGCGCAGGACGAAAAAGGGGCACTTGCCGGCCTGAGCCGTCATTTGCAGTTATCGTAAGCGGGCGACCATGGAATGCGAGCCGGCGCCGTTGATTGCAAGCTAATTTGCAGATAGCGTCAGCACGGAACCCCTTTCGTTTGCAGTTATTTCGAGCCGAAATCGGTTTCGAATGCGAGTACGGCCACTTTCAAACGCCAGCCATTACATATATGAATAAGGAAGATCCTGAATTTGGGGGAGAAGCTTGGGCGGTCGAGGAGGTAGACCCGAGCGTTTCATGCAGCTATGGCGCCGCCCGGGCAGTAGCCATCCGGAGGTGGCGCAACAAAGCGCTGCGACGTGGCCGGTGGACCGCAAGTTCCGCGGGCCTGACAAGCATTTTGCGGAGGACCGTGCCAACCCGGTGCCGCTGGCCATCGTTATCTGTGAGCTGCGACGCTTAAAACTCCGGTGTGGCGTCGCTGGTCGCTGTGGAAGGTGGTGGCGCGCGTCGATGTCACTGAGCACCTGGCCCTTTCGTTCACCGACGGTGTCAATGATTGGTCGACCGACCCGCCACGTTCCTCCATCATTTTTTTAGGTGAGGATAGCTCGGCTGTACTCCACGTACGGGCCGACGCAAATTACCTATTTGTCTCGTCGACCTTTGCTAATTCGACAAATACCCATTGGCCGCGTAGATATTTCGAAAAAAATTGTCCAATTAGCTTTGCATGACTCAATTTAAGCGCTATACGTTCACGGATGCGTCAAACCAATTTGTTTGAATTGACACATTCCCTACCATCCAACGACATAATTATGAAAGGCTTTAATATGAAAAATCTTCGGAGTACCGCGACTTTTGCTGTTTTGTTGGTCGCTGCAGGTGCCAATGCACAACAGCCCGCACCGTACGCTAGCGCTGCCAACACAACGAAGTTCGTAAGCGGTTCGGATTATGCTGCTACGCTCGCTGCTCGCGAGTTAATTAAAGCCCTCAACAACGTGCCAGATGAGAAGATCGCTATCAACATTATCGACATGCAAACAAAATCCGCCACCCTGAAGGCTACTTTCCCCGGGTATGTATGTGATATGGAGCTCATGAAAAATGAGACTGCAAACAAATACGGCTGGGTTGTTCAGAACCCTGGTTGCAGGAAGATGGCACACGTCGGCCCTGCTCCGTCTGGTCGTAGCGAGCAACCTCTGCCAAAGTAGTTCCCGTTTCATGCGTGTTGAAATCTGTACAAGCTGGGGCAAGCGTCGCGTAAGCGAATCCCAGCTCCCCGACCTATCGTTCACCAGCACATTGTCTTGTGGCGCCAGTCATCTTCGCGAACATGCGAGACCTAGTCCTTCGCCTTGAGGTCTTCCAGTCCGAGGATGGAGAGTTTCACGATATCCCTGCGGCCAGCCATCAACTTGGCTGACAACCGCCGCGGCGTCAGCGACGTCGTTGAGAACGGAAAAAAAGGAGCCGAGGCTCCTTTTTGACATTGCCGCCGGCTACCACCAGGTGACTAGGGGTGCCAATGCAGTGAACGCGTTAGATTGGGGGAAGGACATCGGGGCCCACGGACGCCAAGCCTGCGAGCTGGGCCTTTGCCGTCGCAGCTGCCTCTTCTTCGAGCGCATCTTTGACCCTCTGCAGTCGCTTTTTTTGCTCCTTCAGCTTAGTGACAAGGGTGCGGACGGCGCCGTCGCTTCTCTGTTCCTGCGGCAGGGTGGCTGCATGCGAATGGCGCGTGGAGAGCTACTGCTCAGACATCATAAGCTGACTAATTGGCGTACATAGGGTTTTCACCCACATGAACCGTAACGTCCGACGAGCCAGGTAGAATTTTTGATAATGGAAACGTCGGCAGGCCAAAAGTATCGAATGTCCAAACCACAACAGAGGAACCATGGACGATCCGATATGTTTCAAGTCGGACCACTTTGATGTGACGTGTCTTGCCCGGAACAATAATGATTTCCTCGGCAGCAGTACCAAGTACGGCAACATAACCGAACGGGCTATCCTCACGAACTTCCTTGTTGGTCCTGACTTTATCGGCCGCCGGCGCTTGCGGCGAACTAGCGTCAGCGGCCGATGCGGTCGACGAAATGACGAGTGCGCCGGCGACCACGCATGAGAGAAATATAGATGACAGTTTCATTTTTGAGTCCTTGTTTTGTAGTTAGAAGGCGGCGAACGCCGCCTGTGGAGCGATATCTCGTCTTGTCCGAAATGGCCGTGCGAAACTCGCCGGCGAGTCGGATATTTCCCGCCATCTGATTTCCAAAAGACGGGATACGAATTTAGGTATAGAGGCGCAGACCAGGAACTGGCCAGCGTATCTCAACGTTGAATGAGGGATGCCTGGAAGGATTCAAATAGTCTGGTAAAGTGGACCCCACCGTCAAGACAATTCGCACCATAATTTAAGCTATGGCCATGCCACTGCTTACAGCGGAACAGCGCTGTCCTGTCTTGCTTAATCTACCACTCCCGCGACAGCGGAGTTGATCGCCGCTCGCTCCCGGTAGGGCGGGGTTTGGGGCGCAGCCCCTTGCCCCGCCGCAGCGCCTGAAGTTACCGCAGCCGTGACCGCGGCACTGCCGTATTTATCCACGATCATCGCGCCGCCGCCCTCGCCACTGGCGTACACCACATCCGGCGTTTGGTAGTTCAATGACTGGTGCGGCCGCTCCTCGTTGTAGAAGGCGAAATACCGCGTCAGCCCGACCGTCAGGTCACCCATCGTCGCGTATCCGTTCAGGTACACGTCTTCGTGTTTGACGTTGCGCCACAGGCGCTCGACGAAGATGTTGTCCAGCGCCCGGCCCCGGCCGTCCATGCTGATCGCCACGCCTTCGCGCAGCAACACGCCGGTGAACGCCTGACTGGTGAACTGGACGCCCTGATCGGTGTTGAAGATGTCCGGCTTGCCGTGACCAATCAGCGCCTCTTCCAGGCAATCCACACAGAACGAGGCGTCCATGCTGTTGCTGATGCGCCAGGACAGCACGCGCCGCGAATACCAGTCGATCACCGCCACCAGGTACGCAAAGCCGCGCGCCAGCCTGATGTACGTGATGTCCGTGCTCCACACATGGTTGGGGCGGACCACCGCCACCCCGCGCAGCAAGTATGGATAGACCTTGTGCCCCGGATGCCGGACCGTCGTGCTGGGGCCGGGCGCCATTCCCGCCAGGCCCATCACTCGCATCAGGCGCTGCACCCGCTTGCGGTTCACCAGCCAGCCCTGTCGCAGCAGGATCACCACCATCCGCCGGCTGCCGTAGAACGGATGCTGGGTGTACTCCTCGTCGATCAACGCGCATAGCGTCAGGTCGTCCTCGCCGGCGGGCGCGGCCAAGCGCGGCCGATATGCCGTCGCCCGCGACACGCCGGCTAGTTCACACTGGCGTACCAGCGTCAGCTCGCTTTCGTGCTCGATCCATCCCAGCCGCACGGCGCCGCTTACAGGCCTGACTTTTTTTTAAGCCAGTCCAGCTCCATCTTCAGGCGTCCGATCTCGCCGTACAGACGGTCCTCGCTCTCGTGCTCCAGCTCAACCTTGGGTCCGCGCTTGCCCTCGAACAGCGTGCCGGCCTTGGCCAGAATCTCCTTCTTCCACTGGCTCACCATCACCGGGTGGACGCCGTGCAATTGGGCGATCTCGTTGGCCGTCTTGACCCCGCGCACGGCCTCCAGACCGACCTTCGCCTTGAACTCCGCACTGTGCACTTTGCGCTTCTTTGCTTCCGTCATTTCCCGCCGTCCTCCGTTGAGGACCATAGCTTAAACTGCTGTCTCAAATCGTGGATCCACTATATGGGGCTTGGCGGTATAGGAGCCAGATGGCCAGACTTGATGTGCGCTTGTTGCAGGCTTAGCGACGAGAAAACCATTTGGGCCGGCGGGGGCCGTCGGAAATGTGCGACTCGAAATCGAGTTCGGGAGGCAGCCGGGTACGCTCAGCATTTGCGAGCGAACTCAGATTTAGCGAGCTGGATATAACAGCGGCCGACAGGGTGCAGCCTGCAGGACAGACCGTCCCACAACCTTGCTCCGCAATTGTATCGAATGCCTCTGCTTCAGCTACATTCTCGGGCAGTATCGCGATAGTACCAGCCGCGTCCGCGCTTCCCACGATATTGCACAGCCCTGCCGCCCAGGCCGTTTGAAGCGGCAACAGGATGATCAGAAAGATGAGGAGAAGGCGTTTCATGGCCGCATTATACAATCACATTCCGATGATAAGTCGGCAATGTCCTCACGAAATGACGAGACTCAACTATGCCAGTTGCGAAACGCCCCGCGCGGTTGGAAAAGCCTTGACCTTCAACCTGCTACAAGGTGTGTAATACCCGCAATAACGTCGCTGTGAACGGTCAAGAATGAAGCACCCCATCTGGAAACTATTTCTCCATCTCGCATTTTGCTACGGTTTCGCGCTACACAATGTCCACGCATCTCCCCAGTCAAACGAGCCGGAGGTCCGACAACTTTGGCAACTGCTCGACTATGTGGCCGTGGACTACGCCGGCGCCGTCCAAAACGGGTCGGTTATCAGCGAGATGGAATACAAGGAAATGCAGGAGTTTTCTGAGCGCGCCCGCTCTCAGGTTATCGCGCTGCCACCCCACGCTTCGCACGCTGCGTTGACTTCGATCGTAACTCGCCTGCAACAGGCGGTTGCACGTAAAGATCCACCGCTGCGCGTCAGCGAGCTCGCCCGGGACGCGAACAAGTTGCTCCTGGCGGCTTATCCTTTTCCGGTGGCGCCTAGAAGCGTGCCCGAGCTATCCCGTGGCGCCACGCTGTACAAGGCGCAGTGCGCGTCCTGCCACGGCGCGGCCGGAGCCGGTGACGGCCCTCTCGCAACGAGGCTTGAACCGAAGCCAATCGCGTTCACCGACAGGGAGCGGGCTCGGTCGCGCTCACTCATGGCATTACACCAGGTGATCAGCCAAGGTGTTGCGGGGACGTCCATGCCGGCTTTTGCCAGCTTGTCAGACGCGGATCGCTGGTCCCTGGCGTTCTTTGTAGGAACTCTCGGCTTCAACGATACGGACATCAAAGCGGGCAAAGAAGCGTTCGCGCGCGATACCGCGCCAGGTAAAACGCTACCGGACATGAGTGCACTTGTAACCGTGACGGAGGAGGAACTTGCAAAGGCAATGCCGCCAACTACCGCCCGGGCGGTAGTTGCGTATACACGGACCCATCCCGAAGTGGTTGGTCAGCAAAAGGGGCAGTCCGGAATCGCTCTGTCTCGTAAACTGCTTCAGGGCAGCTTGCAAGCGTTGAAAGTGGGGGACCGCGCCACGGCCACCGAACTGGCGTTGTCGGCATACCTGGATGGCTTCGAACCACTCGAGGCGACGCTTGATGCTACCGACCGCCAGCTACTGATCGACGTAGAAAGAACCATGCAACTGTACAGGGGGGCCGTCACCAGTGGCAACCTGGCGGCCGCCTCGGAACACGCACGGCAACTCGATGTCTATTTTGTCCGTGTGGAAGCGGTCACCGGCAAAGACAAAACCGACGCCACCACAGTGTTCGTCGGCGCCCTCACCATCCTCCTGCGCGAAGGGATCGAAGCCTTACTGATCGTGATCGCGATGGTTGCATTCCTCCGTAAAGCCGAGCGGCCACAGGTACTGCGCTACGTACATGCTGGATGGATCTCCGCGCTGGCGGCCGGCGGCGTCACTTGGCTAGTGGCTACCTACGTTGTCAGCATCAGTGGCGCCAGCCGGGAGATTACAGAGGGTTTGTCGTCGCTCTTTGCAGCGGTGGTGCTACTCTCCGTCGGGCTGTGGATGCACCAGAAGGGCCAGGCAGGGCAGTGGCAGGCATATCTGCACGGGCAGCTCAGCGCAGCGATGCAGAAACGCTCGGCGTGGGCGCTGTTTGCGCTTGCCTTCATCGCTGTGTACCGGGAAGTGTTTGAGACGGTCCTTTTTTACTCAGCACTCGCGGCCGATGGAAACGGATCTGCACTGCTCGGCGGATTCGTGACCGGGCTAGTTCTGTTGTCAGTGATTGCCTTCGTGTTCTTGCGCACCAGTGCGCGCATGCCAATCGGAAAATTTTTCTCATACAGCTCCGTGCTGATCGCCGCGCTGGCCGTAGTCCTCGTTGGAAAGGGAATAGCCGGTTTGCAGGAAGCAGGCTGGTTGATGGCGACACCGGTGGACGGCCTGCGGCTACCTATCCTTGGCATCTATCCAACCTTGCAGACCTACGGCGCCCAGCTACTCCTGCTTTCGGCTGCAGTGATCGGATTTGGATTCAATGTGGTGAAAGCACGGCGGTAACGGCTAACAGGGGCGGTCGGAAGCCGGTGGAATGGCCAGCAATAGTTGGATTGCGCGCGCCCTATGTTTGAAGATCATAATGTGCTTTGGTTTCCTATGCTTTCCACGCGTAGATGCCGAGCGCTATGGCAATCGTTCCGTTCAGAATAATTCCTGTTAAATTCCACCCTGGAGTGGCTGCGACTCCAAGTACGGAGACTTCTGCGCCTGTAACAAGTAGATAGCCGTGAAAAACGGTATGAAAAGCCTCGAAGCCGGAAAAAAACTTGGCGATTTCTCTTTTGCGATTAAGCATTTACGCCGTCCTTATGTGGTTTTGAAAATAAAACCCCGACGCAAATTTACCACACGGTCCTCATTGCGTCTCTCAGCATTACCCTTTGCCGGCAGGCGACACGTTCGCGCTGGCGCGGAAAACCTCGTTTAAGATGAGCACAGCGGCGCCCAGCGTGATGCCAATGTCAGCGATGTTGAAAGCTGGCCAGTGATGTACCCCGGCGTACAAGTCGAGCCAGTCCACAACTCCCATGCGAGCGGTTCGATCGGCCAGGTTTCCGACGGCGCCGCCGAGAATCATCGCCAGACCAAGCCTTTCCACAGAGCCGATCCGGGGCTTTCTTATCATGTGAATCAAAAATGCCGATGCCAGTACGGCTATCGCTATGAACAAATAGCGTTGCCAGCCTCCCGCGGTGGCGAGAAGACCAAAGGCCGCACCTTCGTTGACCGCATGAACTAGGTTCAGCGACGGCATCAACTCGATTTTCTGACCGTACGCCAGGTGTTTAATCACCAGAGCCTTGCTTCCGAGGTCGGCCGCACAAATCAGGCCGGCAAACAACACAGCAGCGAGGGGAGTTAAAGGCTTACGCATATGGTTTTTGCTAACAGAGGACATCAAATGTTGAGGGCGCGCTTATCGACGGCGAGGGCCGCTTCCCTGATCGCTTCATACAGGGTCGGGTGCGCGTGGCAAATCCGGGCGATGTCTTCGGACGAGGCTGAAAACTCCAATGCCATCGCCGCCTCACCAATCATTTCGGACGCGAGTGAGCTGACAATGTGCACGCCCAACACCAGATCAGACTGGGCGTCAGCAAGTACCTTCACAAACCCCTGTGCCTCTCCGCCACCGAGAGCGCGGCCATTTGCCGCGAACGGAAACTGCCCCGACTTGAAGGCGCGGCCCTCACGTGTCAGTTCCTGCTCCGTCTTTCCGACCCATGCCGCTTCGGGGCTGGTGTAGATGATTGAGGGAATAGCGTTATAGCTTACATGGCCGGATTGCCCGGCGATGATTTCGGCCACCATGATGCCTTCTTCCTCGGCCTTATGCGCGAGCATGGGGCCGCGCACTACATCGCCGATCGCAAACACGTTAGGCACCGCTGTCTTGCAGTGCTCATCGACGGGAATATATCCGCGACCGTCTGGTTGCACGCCAATGACGTCGAGCTCCAGGCCATCGGTATTTGGTATTCGTCCGATCGCGACGACCACCTTGTCGCTGATGAGATGCATCGGTGCGCCGGTTGGGCCGCGATACGAAATCACCGCCTCCCCGTTGGAGAGTGCAATGCTGTCAATGGTCACCCCAAGCTCCAGCTTCAGCCCTTGGCTCGACATTAACTTGAACATCTCTTTCGAGACAGCGATATCGCAGCCAGGCAGGAAGTCAGGCATGGCGTCGAGCAGGGTTACCTCAGCGCCCAGCCGGCGCCACACCGACCCCAGCTCAAGGCCGATGACCCCCGCCCCGATTACGCATAGGCGCTTTGGTACCTCTCGAAAATCCAGTGCGCCCGCATTGTCGCAGACGGTCTGATTATCGATTGGCGTGCCGGGCAGCTGGCGTGGCTTCGATCCCGTGGCGACGATGATGTGTCGTGCCGAGATCCGTTGCGTTGTACCGTCTTTCAATACCTCCAGTTCGAATACGCCATTGCCCGCGCCCACGAATTTAGCGCGCGCCTTGATAAATTCGACTTTGTTCTTCTTGAACAGGTATTCGATACCTTTGGCCATCTTGGTCACCACACCGTCTTTGCGGTCGACCATCTTGTTCACGTCGATCGTCGCATGACCAGTGCTAATGCCATGCTCGGCAGTGTGGTGTACCACCTGCTCGTACAAGTGACTGGACGCAAGCAATGCTTTAGACGGGATGCAGCCCACGTTCAGGCATGTCCCGCCGGGACGCGGTTGGCCGTCCGGCGCCGCATAAGGATTCGATTCAATGCAGGCGACCGAAAGCCCGAGCTGTCCCGCCCGAATCGCGGCGATGTACCCGCCCGAGCCCGCGCCGATAATCGCTACGTCATAATGTTTTTCCATGTCCCGTCCTTCAGGTGCAATAACAATCGAGTTTCGTTCTCATCAGATTCCCTCGGCCAGGCTTTCCTCGGGACGCGCAAAGCGCCGGTACAGGGTAGGCAGCATAAACAGAGTCAAGATTGTGGCCGAAATCAGCCCGCCAATGACGACGATGGCCAAAGGCCGCTGGACCTCGGCGCCCGCGCCTGTCGCCAGGGCCATCGGCACGAATCCGAGCGAGGCAACCAGTGCCGTCATCAATACCGGCCGCAGTCGCCGCAACGCACCTTCGCGCACGGCCTGATCCCACGGCAGCGTTTTCGCCAGGTCGTCGATTGAGCCGGCCATCACCAGACCGTTTAGCACCGCCACACCGGATAGCGCGATAAAACCCACCGCCGCCGATATTGAAAACGGCAAGCCACAAATCCACAGCGCTGCGATACCACCGATCAGAGCAAGTGGCACTCCAGTGAACACCACAGCAGCGGCGCGCCATGAGCCTACGGCCGAGTAAAGCAACACTACGATAAGCGCGAAGCATGCTGGAACCACCACCGCCAAACGCAAGCGGGCACGCTCAAGATTTTCAAATTGTCCGCCCCATGTGAGCCATACGCCCGCAGGCACCCGCACGTCAGCGTTGATACTACCCTGGGCTTCCTTGACGACGCCGGCGATGTCGCGACCGCGCACGTTTGCCTGCACCACCACCCGGCGCTTGCCGTTTTCACGGCTGATCTGATTCGGGCCCTTGGCCGTGGCTAGTACCGCCACCGATCCCAACGGCACAAATTTTCCGCTCGGAGTCAGGACCGGCAGTTGGCGCAGCGCCTCCACATCGTTTCGTATCCCTTCACCCAGCTTCACCACGACATCGAAACGCCTGTCACCCTCGTAGATCGAACCGGCCTCGCGCCCGGCGACGGCCGCCGCCAAAGTGTCGTACACGTCCTGCGCAGTGAGCCCCACTCGCGCCATGGCGTCGCGATCAAGGCGCGCATCGAGTAGTGGTAGCCCTTGCACTTGCTCCACGCGCACATCCTCAGCACCCTCCACGGCACGCAGCTTCGTCGCGATCTGTTCCGCGGTCCGTACCATCACGTCGAAGTCGTCACCATAGACCTTAACGGCGATGTCACCGCGGACGCCAGCAAGCAGCTCGTTGAAGCGCATCTGGATCGGCTGCGTAAGTTCGTAGTTTTGACCAGGGATGCCCGCTACGGCATGCTCGATCTTCTCAACCAGTTCAGCCTTGCTCATCTTCGGCTTCGGCCACTCGGCCCGGTCCTTGACAATGACAAAGGTGTCCGTGATATTGGGCGGCATGGGATCTGCCGCCAGTTCGGCCGTCCCGGTTCTCGAAAATACCAGCTTTACCTCTGGTAGCTTCGCGACAGCCTTCTCCACTGCGAACTGCATGGCCTGGCTTTGATCGATGGAGGTTCCTGGAATGCGGGCCACCTGTAGCAGTACGTCTCCCTCATCGAGCGTCGGGAGGAATTCCTGGCCCAGGGTGGAAAACAGTCCAATGGCACCGGCAAAAGCGGCGACGGCGATCACGCCGATCAGCTTGGGCCGGGTCAGAGCCCGGTCCAGCCAAGGCGCGTAAGTCGACGATACGGCTTTCACCATCCTGTTTTCCTTCTCATCGACATGGCGGGAAAGCCATAGTGCGATTGCCGCTGGCACGAACGTCAGGGAGAGAATAAAGGCAAACAAGAGGGCGAGTATGACAGTCAATGCCATCGGCGCGAACATGCGGCCTTCAACGCCTTGAAAGGTCAGCAGCGGCACATACACGAGAATGATGATTGCTTGGCCGTAGACACTCGGCCTGATCATTTCGCGCGCTGCAGCCGCTACCGTTTCCAGCCGCTCGGACCTGGAAAGCACTTTGCCGAGAGAATGCTGTCGTTCCGCGATGCGGCGCAGCGCGTTTTCCACGATGATCACAGCGCCGTCGACAATCAGGCCAAAATCGAGCGCACCCAGACTCATGAGATTAGCCGATAAGCCTGCCTTGAGCATGCCGGCGGAGGTCAGCATCATGGTGACCGGGATGACCGCTGCGGCGATGAGTGCCGCGCGCAGATTCCCGAGAAGCGCAAACAGGACCACGATCACCAGCAACGCACCCTCGGTCAGATTGATCGCAACTGTCTTGATGGTCGCGTCAACGAGGCGGGTGCGATCGAGCACTGGCCGGATCAGCATGTCCGCAGGTAGCGAGCGTGCGATTTCCTTCAACCGCACGTCTACCGCAGCGGCGACCGTCCGGCTGTTCTGGCCGATGCGCATCACGGCAGTACCTACCACAACTTCTTGCCCGCCTTCTGACGCGGATCCAAACCGCACCTCCTGGCCGAGACCGACAGTGGCGACATGCGAAACCAGAACCGGCGTACCGCTCCGGGTAGTGATGACGGTCTTGGCCAATTCGTCTGTCGAAGTAATGCGCGCATCGGCCTTCACGGTAAGTGCCTCGCCGTTCTGGAAGACTACGCCAGCGCCGACACTGGTATTGTTGCGTTCAAGTGCTTCACCCAGCATCGATAAACTGATTCCCAGTGCCGCCAACCGTTGTGGATCGGGCGTGACCACATACTGTTTGACATAGCCGCCAATAACATCAACTCCGGCCAGTCCTTCGGTGTTTTTTAGCTGGGGCGCGACGATCCAGTCCTGTACCGTACGAAGATAGGTCGCCTTTTCAGCCGCGCTGCGCAGCACCTCGCCCTCGGGCGTGACATAACTGCCATCGGCCTGCAGGCCGGCACCTGAACCCGCCTTCGCGCCTGGCTTCGCCGCGAACTCGACGGTCCACATATAGACGTCTCCGAGACCGGTCGCGATCGGTCCCAGGCTTGCATTGGCGCCAGGGGGTAGCGATCGCTCGACGGCTCGCATTCGTTCGGCTATCTGCTGGCGCGCAAAATAGATGTCGGTCCCATCCTTGAATACGGTTGTCACCTGCGCGAAGCCATGCCTGGTCAGCGAGCGCGTAGATTCAAGTCCCGGGATGCCGGCGAACGCGGTTTCGATCGGGTACGTTACCTGGCGCTCGACATCGGCTGGCGAGAGGGCTGGTACCACGACGTTGATTTGGACCTGCGTATTAGTGATGTCCGGTACTGCGTCGATGGGAAGGCGGGTTAGCGCAACAGCACCGATGATCGACAGCAGAATCGTCACGATGAGTACATGCCACCGGCGAGCGACAGAAAAATTGACGATGCGTGAAATCATGGTTGGAAATCCTCGGAATGTTCTGGGATGAGGAAATTAGTCATCGTCGCCAGCCTCACCTTTGCCGTGCTCGGCCTTCAACAGATAGGTATTGCTCACGGCGATCTGTTCGTTTCCCTTCAAGCCGGACAAAACCTTCACATAGCCAGCTGCGGCAGCGCCCAGAACGACGTGTTTGATCGCGAACCCATCCTTCGCGCGAACAAACACGCTCGGCTTGTCCTCGACGGTTTGTACCGCTGTGCGTGGGATTGCAAGCTGGCCGCCATCGGCTTTGCCCGAAAGAGCGATGGAGGCGCGCGCGGTTTCTCCGATGCGCCAGGTGCCGCGCTCATTGGGCAGCATCGCGATTGCGCGCACTTGGCGCGTTGTTGGATCGAGAATTCGCGACATACTGGTGATGCGGGCCGATCCGGAACGGCCATCCGTTGAGACATCCACGGTCGCGCCAACTGCTACACGCGCCGCGTCATCCGGCGATAGGTGTAATAACCTGCATTCGAAACGGGCCCGACCAGCATTCCAGCAGCTTCTCTGCCAGGAATAACTGCAACTGACGGTCCCCTCAAACCAGCATTAGCTGCAAATGAACCGGTATTTATCTGCGCCGACCTGCATTCCATCGCCACGAACCAGCACTATCTGCAACTAACCAGAATGTTCAGCACGGCCTTGGTGTAGGCCAAGATTTCGTCCAGCATGTCCAGCCAATGGGCGATCACGCGGTTGAGCAGGTGGCCGATTGTGCTGTGCATTGCTGTTACAATCAAGGGATGACTCCCCCCATCCTGGACACGCTAATCATTGGCGGCGGACCCGCTGGCCTAACAGCGGCGGTATACCTGCGCCGTTTCCGACGCGACATTGCTGTCATCGATAAAGGGCACAGCAGGCTTGACTTAATTCCGGTAACCCATAATTTTCCTGGTTTCCCGCACGGCATACGCGGTTCGCAGTTACTGGAGAATTTGCGACGCCAGTTGGGTAATTACGGCTGCGAAGTGACTCAAGGTGAAATTACTGGCTTGCGCCGGGAAGGCGATGTGTTTGTTGCCCACCACGATGGCGGCCAGATATATGCCCGAACTGTATTGCTGGCGACGGGCATTGCGGATGCCGGCTTGCCAATCGAGAACTGGCACGAAGCGGTCGCCAGCGGTGCGCTCAGGCTTTGTCCCGTCTGCGACGGCTTCGACGTGCTCGACAAGCGTATCGCGGTCGTGTCGTCCAACGTCAACCCGGTCGGTCATGCCCTCTTTATGCGCACGTTCAGTGCCAGCGTGACACTATTCGAACGTGATGAGGTACGGCTGAGTGCCGCTCAACGCGCCGAGCTTGATGCAGCCATGGTGACCTACGTGCTCTCGCCACTTCAAGGCATAACTATGAGTGAGAAAATGATGCCCATTCTGCACACAGCCGATGATGATAGTCACGAGTTTGATGTGGTCTACCCAATGCTGGGGGAAGTGGCCCGCTCCGATCTTGCCCAGTCGCTGGGCGCGAAAACTGGCAATTGCGGTGAGCTGACTGTGGATCAGCAACAGGCCACGACAGTGCCAGGCTTATACGCCGTGGGCGATGTCGTGGCTGGCCTGAACCAAATTAGCGTGGCAGCGGGTCAGGCCGCCGTGGCGGCAACCCATATCCATAACGAGCTGCCGCGCCTATTTCGCGGCTAGCAGTGGCGCCGTCAATGGATAAGCTTTACATGATCGGTTGGTATACTCGAACTGAAGTGCTATCGCTTGCCGGTGTAGTCGCATTCACTGTAGCGAGCTGCATTTGAAACGGATTCAACCTGCATTCCATCTCCCCAAACCGAAATTCTCTGCTACCGAAGGCGAGCGCATGAGAATTAGCTGTAACAAGGTGCTGCGATATCCAGTCGCCGGCCGAGGTCCGTCATGTACGGCGACGATGGCCAGTATGGAGTTAATGGCATTAACTCGTTGAACGCTAGCGTCTCGACCCGAAACCTTCGCCGATTGCATCAAAGCGGAAAAGGTATAATCAAGTTCGATTTCGCCAAGCCAAGTATGAGACATTGGGAGTTGAAAGCATAGATAGAGCACCACCCCGATGAAATTCGTTGACATTCGACGCAAGGCCTTTGCGCGCTTAACGGCAGGCGATACGGGAATCCCTTTGGTTACCTACGGCACTGAGACAAACGCCCTTCCAGCGGTAATACCCCAACCTGGAACATGGCAGCAGTTGGATGTGAGGGCCAGGGCGGCGCACCCCACCGCGGACCGCCTCTGCGGGCATCCGGAAATGACCAGGCAGCTAGAAACCATTGGCCCTGTACTGTTGGTGCGCGGCGCCAACGAGCGTCAGTGTCGACTTTCCGCCATCGTTATCACCTTAGACCACCTCAGCCCACCAGTCCTGGTCCCGGAGGAGGGGCAAATCATCACGCCGGTGCAGCTACATTCGCAATTTGGCCGGACGGTATGGCGATATGACTTCGATCTGCCGGCGCGCGAGAACGCTACCTACCGTTTGGGCGATGCCGTCTTTCCCGTGCATGCAGATTTTTCAGGCGATGTGCGGATCGCCTATGTGTCTTGCAACGGGCAGGAGCACGCCGACACGGATCGGCCAGCAGTAGAGCGCAACGCGATGTGGCGCCGCTTGGCAGAAGAGCACGCGCGTACGCCGTTTGGCCTTCTATTGCAGGGCGGCGATCAACTTTATGCCGACGAAGTCTTTCAGTCTCATCCGGCCCTCGCAAGGTGGGCAGCGAAGGCGAGGGTGGAGATGACAGAGCAGTCGTTCAGCGCCGACATGAGCACGGCGGCGGAAAGTCACTATTTCAACCGATACCTTACGCTTCTGGCTCAGCCGGATATCGCCCATCTGAATGCCCGCGTACCTTCGCTCATGATGTGGGATGACCATGATATTTTTGATGGCTGGGGTAGCATTCCGGAGAAGCTTCTCGATGACCAAGTCGGTCGCGGCCTCTTTAATGTGGCGCGGCGCATGTTCATGCTGTTCCAAGTCGGCGCTACCCTCGAAAAGCCCGCAATCAGCGAGGAGACGAGCGAACTCCGAAGTCTTACCCAGGTCGTCCGTTTCCCTCGGTTCTCAGTGGTTGCGCCTGACCTTCGCTCGGAGCGCCGGCCGACTCAGGTGATGGGGCCATTCGGCTGGGCCGCATTTGAGCGGGCACTCTTAGCGACCAACCGGGACGACCGGATTCTGCTCATGTCCAGCGTGCCGCTCCTGGGCCCGCGGTTAAGCTGGATTGAGAAATTTCTGCACGTGCTCCCTGGCGTCCAAAAATATGAGGATGACATGCTGGATCAATGGCAGAGCCGATCGCACCGTGCCGAGTGGCGGCGCATGCTGGAGGCTCTGCAACTACGTGCGATCGAAGGCCGCATCGCCGTCACGGTGCTCTCGGGCGAGATACATCTGGCCACGCGCGGCGAAATGGCGTTTACGGACGGAACGATAATGCATCAGCTTGTCGCGTCTGGAATCGCGCATCCGCCGCCGCCGAGGTTGTACGCCCGCGCGCTCGGATATCTTGCGATGATGGGTGAAAGCGTCTTACCGGGCCAGCCGGTCCGCCTGAAGCCCTTGCCTGGCCACAAGCACATCTACACAGCCGAGCGTAACTACGTGGTCTTGATGCGGCGTAGCGAAAAGTGGTCTGCCGAGTGGGATCTAGAAGTTTGCGGCCGTACACCTGCGATGCTTCTGGAGGGGCGCCATGACTGAGCGAGTCATCGGTTGCGCCACGTGCAATCATCAGAAAGGCAACCAACTCGCCGCATGCATCGCAACGTACGTCCTGACCCAAAACCTGTTCTGGTGAGTGAGGTTGCCGAACTTGGAGCAGCGCAGGGCTTCCCCCGCCCGCCCCCTGATTCAAAGTTAAGCATGGTTACGCATCAATTCCTTGCATGTGAGAAACAACCAATGCTGCGCGCAATTTGGGCCATACGGACTATTATCAATGCTGCCATATCAACTTGGCTTAACAGAAACTCTATGGGAGACCTCTATGCAAAGTCAAAGTACGAGCACGCACGACAAAAATCTTCAAGCCTGCATTGAAGCCTGCGAAGAAGCAATCCATGCATCCCAAGCTTGCGCGGCTGCGGATATCCGGGAAGGTGGTGGTGCGAATTGTGCACTGATCAATCTCGATTGCGCGGATATTTGCACTGCTACCATGAATGCGTTGGCAAGAGGATCAGAGCATCATGGCGATTTTTGCGCGCTCTGCGCCCACATTTGCACGATGTGTGCACAGGCATGCGCCGCTCACGCAGACAAACATGCGCACTGTGCGGCGTGTAAGACGGCGTGCGAGAACTGCGCTGCAGCCTGCGCAAAACATGCGCGCGAGCGGCACGTCTAATTTTTTGAGTACTCTGCAGGGGCGGTATCTGATACCGAATTGCTTTGAAATGAAAAAGTGAAAGGTAAACGCCCCTCTTTTCTTTCCTCTATGACAGTTGATATTACCGTAGCATTGGATCCTGGTAAATTGCGGATACACCATGGAAATCGTCAGGGCAAAAGAAGCGGACAGCGACGTGTTCTGGGAGAAGTCCCTGAGCATTTACGCGAAAAAGCTCGAGCTGATTGCGTCGAACATCGCCAATGCGGACACGCCACATTACAAGGCGCGTGATGTTGATTTCAAGGCTGCGTTGAGCCAAGCGATGAGACAACCGGAAGCTCAGTCGAAAGGGGATCAAAATTTTCGGTCAGTCCTTCCAAATGACCCTTTTCCCATCCTGTACCGCGTGCCATCTCAAGCGAGCGCAGACAATAACACCGTTGACATGGACGTGGAACGCGCCGCATTCGCAGAAACCGCCATTCGTTACGAGCTTGCAGTCCAAAAAGTTGCACACGAATACAAAGAGATGAGTGAACTTTTCAAGTCGCTACCATATTAAATTAATTTCATTGCCCGTCGATTCCTGCCTGCCATCCTTGCCGCATCAAATCGCGGGTGGCAATAGGTTTTCTTGGAGCATGTGGACCGCAAGATGACCGCCGGCGCTTAATTTCGATGACGATAAGCGAGGATTCATGGAGCAGGTTCAATCGCTACAAAGTAGAGTTGTTCAACGATTGTTAAGGAGTCATGAAATGGGCATTTTGGATCGAATATTGGGAGGGCATGGCGGTGGTCATGGTGGTGGGCATAGGGATAGCGGACATCATGGAGGTGGCCATCACGGTGGTGGTGGTCACGGCGTTCCGCCCGGTGGAGGTTATAGCAATACCCCTCCTCCGGTTAGCAATGGAGTTTCGTGCGCCACATGTCGGGCTATTAATGCACCAGGAGCGAAATTTTGTCACCAATGCGGCACCTCACTGACTCCTGTAGCATGCCTCCAGTGCGGCACTAGTTTGCAAGTAGGCACAAAATTCTGCGGTCAATGCGGTAAAGCTGTCGCATAGTTGCGGCGATGTCCATGTCATCCTTATGAACTGAACTACCTGTTCTCGGCTCCGCGGACCAAAATTTGTTGTTAGTGCAAACATAGTAACGTCGGCCAGTTTCCTGGCCGCCTTGAGCGCTCACACGGCTGGGTTTTCAAACAGGGGCTTAGCGCATGGGTCGGACAGGAGGGGGAGCGCAGCTGTCTGGCCCGCGAGGCGATGGCCGACGTCGATGCCCGCCGCGCCATCGATCACCAGGCGGTGCAGGCTTTGGCCGATAGCCTCGGTACGGACGACCCGCTGCCCGCGCCGGTGGTGCGCTGATGCGGTCGCAGTGGACCAGCAAGGTATTGTCCAACGTGGTGCGCCTGCATGAATTCAATGCCAGCGCAAACGGACCCGCTGCGGCGCGCCTTAAAGTCCTCGGCCAGCGGCTGGAGAAATTCGACCCGCGCGAGGTCGCATGCTACTTGTCGGCCGTTATGAGATCGCCGATTCCGTGGTTTATGTCATGCGGACTTGGCACATACGTGAGGACCAGTTATATGAGTTTTTCGTTACCTGCCGACGTCGTCGTGCAGCGAAAGCCGCTGTCCGCAACCTCGTTCGAATATATTTTCAGGCACCATAATCTCGGCGAATTGGGCCGGCTGATCTTGGTTTCTGCGCCTTGCGGCCTAGTCGTAACGCCGGTAATGTTCGCGCCCATAGGCGATGTAAGGAATGCGCAGCGCAAGTTGGTTTTCGAGCCACTGGCGCAGACTTTAACGGATGATTTGAAAAAAAGACGTCGCAAGCGGTAGCGCACCATGAAGGTTCGTTGGAGGGCAGTGCGACTCGGTGCGTCCCCGAAGTTTGATACCAAATTGGATATAAGCACCGTAGCCCTCGATTGGAGCGCCTTGAACCTGTAGTTTATATAATCTCATGGCATACTGATCGGGAGCGCTTAAGTGAATGTGCTCCAAATCAATGGATGCAAAAGGACATTTTCTTAGGAATTTATATCTGAGTGGAAATATTAATGACATCCTCCGTGGGCGGCATACTCAATTACGCACTTTATCCCGTACTCGCCCTTGCCGCTGGTGGGGGCGCGGCGCTTCTCCGCCCTCCCGGCGCGCCGCTTCGTAGTGCTATCCAGCACTTTACGGCCGGGGTAGTGTTTGCTGCACTTGCCACTGAGTTACTACCTGACTTAATGCATCGGCGTTTGCCTTGGGCAACACTAACGGGTTTCGCCCTCGGTGTTTTGGTTATGCTCGCGATAAAACATTTTACTGAGAAGGCCGGGCAAGATGCAGCTCCGAAGGGAAAAAATGTCGACAGCCTGTTATGGATCCTTGGCGTCGATTTCGTGCTCGACGGTGTGCTGATCGGGCTTGGTTTCGCAGCGGGTAAAAAACAAGGATTGATACTTACCGTAGCGCTCTCGCTCGAAGTACTTTTTCTCGGACTGTCCTCCGTTACTGCACTGGTTAGCGTCGGCGCCACACGTACTCGAATTGCTAGCTTTATCGGCTTTTATATGGCATGCCTACTTTTTGGCGCATTGGGCGGTGCGCTTGTGCTTGCCAACGCGTCAGCGATCGTGCTCGACGCAACTTTGGCATTCGGGGTCGCAGCGCTGCTATATCTTGTGACCGAAGAGTTGTTGGTCGAGGCGCACGAAGTAGCCGAAACGCCCTTGCAGACGGCTACATTTTTTATAGGTTTCATTGCGCTGCTGGTTGTCGAGATGATCATCTAATGTGGACTTGGCATGCGCGCGCTGCTAACAAATTCTGTGCGACCCATGATATACGTAAAGATCCCGATTTCGCAGTTCGACTTTATCTACACTACGCACTGGCATGAGGCATTCCGAGCATTCCCATAGCCAGCCACTCAAAGTGATGGCCCGCACGATTGAACAATCGCTTCAATAAAAGTGGCTTTTAAGCTAGCCTATTGATGTGCTACATTTGTTTTCCGCACGAAAACTTTGAGGCAATTTCGCTGAGTCATTAGTTCTTCTGGCTCAAAATCTGCATGGCGCTTGGTATTCACGGTCCTTTCGATACCATGCCCATTCCACAAAACATTTTAAGGTATTCCTATGTTCCCATATTCAAAAGCTGTCGCCCCGGCTCTTCAAAGCCACTTGGAATCACAAACTGCGTATTTTAATGATATCTCAAAATCTTTGTTTGAAACGATTCAAAATTTGAGTCAGGTGAACATGCAGCTTGTTCAAACGATGATTGAAGAGTGCAATCACTGTGCTCAGCATGTTCTGTCGACCGACCACCCGGCTCCGTTGATCGATGCCGTAGCATCTCGCGCATTGCCAGCATCGGAGAAGTTGCGTGCATATCATCAGCAGCTGTCGCGCCTTGCTGCAGACTCGCAGGTCGCTATAGCGCGTATTAGCGAAGAACACGCTCCAAAAACTTCGAGCACCGCACAGAAGCTCGCTGAGGATGTGACCCGCACTGCTGCCGAGGAGACACAACGCAGTATGGAAAAACAGCAAGAAACAATGCGGAGTTTCACTAACTCGTTTGCTCAACACAGCAACGACAAAGACAATGGGCGAGCAGGTGCGAGCTTGCAAGGTGCTCGTGAAGGCAATATACAAGGTGGCATCCCTGAAAATCCTCCCGCCAAACCCAAATAAACGATTATATGTATATTTCGGGTGCCTCTAGGCAGCACGGGGAAAATAACGCCACATACACACATTGTGCGATGAGGCTTTTAGACATGATTTCAAGGAGTTACTCGTGCGCCTTCCCCTAATCGCCCCGGCGGACCTTACGGTCGAACAGAAGGCCCTCTACGACCATATGCGCCAAGGAATTGCGAGCAACTTTAACGCCTTCAAAGTTGAGCGAGAAGACGGGGCACTAATGGGGCCATGGAATCCATGGTTGCACGAGCCGGCAATCGGCAAGGCGATCTGGGACCTGACCCTAGCGATGACAGCCAACGCCGTGCTGCCGGACAATATTCGACAGATTGCTATTCTCATCGTCGGTGCCCATTTTAACGCCACCTACGAAATTTATGCTCATGTCGCTGTCGCTGAGCGGGAAGGAATGTCCGCTGAGCGACTTGCCGCGTTGGTGGCAGATCTCAAGCCTACCGACCTGTCCAAAGACGAAAATGTCGCATTTGATTTCTCGTATGCGCTGTGTCGCGGCGGCGCACTTCCAGAGCCGCTATACCGGCTCGCTCTTGCAACCTTTGGGCAACGTGGGACCAATGAATTAATTTATCTCGTTGGTCTATATGCACTGGTATCAACAACACTGAACGGTTTTAATGTCCCCGTTCCCGAGCGGGAATAGGAGATAGGAGGCGCGCCCGTGTTGCATCAACCAAAAAGAAGGCGCCCGTCGAGGTAGCCAAGCTGTGTGTTGGTCCCTTCGAAAGCAGGTATCACAAAAATATTTGGGCGCGGGCGTTTAGCAGTATCGCTTACGCACTTCTTTCTGAATTGCGGACAATGTCGTGCACTATCACACTGTTATGTTCGGTGGTCTCTACAAGCCAACCCGCCTGATCAACTGCTTGCAGTGCGTCGCGATAGCCTTGCTCCCATCTCCATGATATCGAGCTGCTGGCGAAATTGATATCCTTCGCGGCCATCTGCCAGTCGCGCCCGGGATAGACCAGACGAACTATATGCAAGGTTGTCTCAGGAATCAGTTGGTCTAGCACTTCGTTGCCAACGTCAGCGCGTAGCTCGACCGGTAGCTTCGCATAGAGCCTTTGAAGCATGCATTGTAGATTGTGCGTACGCCGATATGCCTCGATATGACGATTCGACCTGGAAGCAAAAACAATGTCCTTTTGACGCGTCTGTACCTCGTTCAAGGTCGTTGGCTCCGGTCCCTCGGCGCGCCATAGATCAACCATGAAGCAAAGCGTGTCCACCGGAGGCGTGTCATCAAAAATGGTTTCTATCGGCGTATTCGAATACAACCCCCCATCCCAATACAAGTCCCCGTCAATTCGAACGGGTGGAAAGCCAGGCGGCAAGGCACCGCTTGCCATGATGTGTTCAATCCCGATAGCCTGTTTTTGACTGTCGAAGCTGACCAATTCGCCACTGCTGACTTTAAGCGCATTCACAGTCAAGCGCATGTTGCCTGACGTATTCAAGTAAGAAATATCGACGACGTCACGTAGCGTATCGGCTAGCTCGGCGGTATCGTAGAAGCTTGCTTCTTCCGGAGGTACTGATAGCCCCATACTGAACGGGCTCCAAAATCTCGGTTTGAAGAATCCAGAGATGCCTCCTACCGCCGCGACAAAGGTCGCCCACTGGGTAGATTTTTGCCGCATCGGATCTGTCATCAAATCGAGCCCGACAGATTCCTCCTGGGATACCGTTTGCCAAAAAGCCTTCAACTTGGCAAGTCTGGCGGCTGGCGGGTTACCAGCGATAATCGCCGCATTGATGCCACCAATGGACGTACCAAGCACCCAGTCCGGGCAAAAACCGCGCTCTTCGAGCGCCTGGTAGACGCCAGCTTGGTAAGCACCCATAGCGCCCCCTCCCTGCAGGACAAGGGCGACCCGCTTCTTTCGGACGGGCGCAGGAGAATTCACGCTGGTGTTCATTTGAATGGAGTCATCTCTCGCATGTAAGTTGGCCGGGGATGGCATGTTGCTGTTGCACGAGACATAGTCTGAAGCTAATCGTGCTCTGCCTCAGCCTTATTTCGAACGTTGAAATTGCGCTTGGTGAACGTTGCCCAGCCCGGCACGTGGTGCAAAACCAGCATGGCATAGATAAGCCCTGTCGTGAGAGCGGCGAGCACGTACATACCAAAACCGCATGCCATGCCAATGGCTGCGGTGGCCCACAAAGTTGCAGCGGTTGTCAAGCCAGCAATTCTGCCTCGCACCTGAAGGATCACCCCAGCGCCAAGAAAACCGATACCTGTGACGACTTGAGCCGCAATTCTCGCAGGATCGGCCGGAGACACATGCCAGGAAATCAAGCTAAAAACGCAAGAGCCGATCGAAATCGCCATGCACGTCCTCACGCCGGCGTCACTGCCTTGCCGTTCTCGATCCCACCCGATCAAGGCGCCGAACAGTGCGGCGAGTATAACGCGCCATGAAAAGAGTAACTCTGTTTTCCAATCCATACCCGCCCATTCAGTTTTGAAAAGTGTTCGACTCACCCGGCTACTCGGTTTCCACCCGGACGTAGGATCGAACATGGATCGCCTGGAAGAGGAGTGCAACTCTTGGCAAGGCCACTGTCGCTCAGCATTATAGGTGTTGATCAGGGTTGCACCAATCGAATTAGCAGGCTGCTGAAATACCAGCCGACGGAAAACGGTCGTATGGCGAAATCATGAGGATTTCGAAATTCGTTTCGTAAAGTGAAAAGTCTTACGCGAACATGACCGTTTTCTCCTGTTTTCGTCGGATTTCGAACCCGTTTTCCCTTACTGCGCGCCCTGCGGACGGATTTGTCCTAGGGAACGCATGCGCACCAAGTTATAAGCCGCCATGTTGAGCACGAACATCTGGTCAACTTTGCGCAGGCCGCGCACCATCACCTGGCGGATACCGCCAATCATCTTGGCCCAGCCAAACCCCTGCTCGATGAGCTTGCGCTTCTGCTGAGAAATCGCGTAGCCCAGGCTCTGGGCAATCGTGTCAGGCACCGCCGAGCTGCGGCCCGACTTGTTCTGCGCCACATGTGGCATCACGTTCATGGCCGCACAGGCCTGGATGAATTCTGCCGCGTCGTACCCCTTATCGGCGCCCACCGTGATCACAATTGCGGGATCGCTCAGCGCTTGCCGCGCATCGTTCACCATCGCCTTCGCCGCTTCCCGTTCAGCATAGCCGTCGGCCTGGGTCACACGCGCATTGGCGATCAGTCCGTGGCGGTTGTCGCTCAGGGTATGGCCCATGTAACGCAGCTCGCTGCCTGTGTTGCCCTTGCGGTACAGGCGCGCTTCGGGATCGGTCTTCGATTGGTGTGTTTCGTTGCTGCGCTTCTTGCCCCTGAAGTCACCGCCGTCGCCATTGCCGTCGCCGCCATCACCGTCTTTGCGCACGAAGCTCTTGTGGCCTGCCCAAGCTTGGATCAAGGTGCCGTCCACGCTGAAATGCTCGCCCGATAGCCAGTTGTTCTGGCCGGCGATGGCCAGCACTTCATTGAAGAATTCGATGACGGCGTCGTGCCGAATGAGGCGCTCGCGGTTCTTGCTGAAAACGCTGGCCACCCAGACGTTGTCGTCCATGGCCAGGCCGATGAACCAGCGGAACAGCAGGTTGTACTGAACCTGTTCCATCAACTGCCGCTCGGAGCGAACGCTGTAGAGCACTTGCAGCAGCATGGCGCGCAGCAGCTTTTCCGGCGCGATGCTGGGGCGGCCGCCTTTGCTTTCCGATTCGTACATGCCGGCGAACAGACCTGCCATCTTTTCCAGCGCCGCGTTGGCCATCTTGCGGACCTCCCGCAGCGGGTGATCTTGGGGAATGAAGTCTTCCAGCTTGCGCATCATGAACAAGCTTTCGGTGAAGGTGTCGGCGCCGCGCATCGATTCTCAGGTAGGGGAACGGGAGTGACAGGATAACATTCAGATCGCCGCTCTGGACGGGCGGCCGCTCTGGTATTTCAGCAGCCTGTTAGGCGGAGCGTGAGTGGCTCGGATTGAAGAAGCCGAGGAACTTTGGTCTTCGGCTAGCCAGTATCGTGACAACTACGTTGACAAACACCGTGGTCGGAACCTAAGTCATTCTTGGCTGTGCCATGAGAGAAAACCGCCCACCATATTTCAAAAAAAATCGCGCTGTCAAGGCGCGATTTTAGATTTTAGTCTAACTACTGCTGCGTCAGCCCTGAGTATGGACGTCATCGGATTACGGCCGGATTGAAAGAATTCCTGATCGGGTCAGTGATGGCCCCGTGGCGACATACTCACTCGGCGGTGGCGCCCTTCGTCGTAAGCGTAACGGTTGTCGCTGAATTCATGGCCGCGACGTTGGCCCCGGTGCAAGTCTTGGTAGCGGTTTGCGGCACGAGCGTTGTCGCGACGATGCTGCTGATCATAGTCATTGCGATAGCCGTAGCTATTGTCGCGCAGCCCCATAATTTGAACGTTGCCATAGCGGCCATTGTTTTGTTGATAGCGCTCCTGCACATTCCGGTCACTGTTTTGCTGGTAGCGCTCAGACATATCCCGGTCTCCCTGGTAGCCATGTTGGGCAAATGCGCTGCCGGTGGTGGCAATGCTCAATACAAAAAAAGCTGATGCAATCAAAGTAGTTTTCATTGTAATTCTCCTCTGGCGAAACTGCGGGGCTGCAGCGACAAAGCCATTACATCGCAAGTTTGGCCTACGAGGTGAAGCAGTTCGGTAAGCAATGCAACTAAACGTATCAGGTCTCCCCCGCGCGAAGACTTCCAACAAACGAGGGTTTGTTGGACTCCCGCGCCCGGCCGGCGAGCGTGTCATTTTCAGAAGACGACTGCACCATTCAGCGCGGTTTGAAGCCTCTTGTGCATACGGCTCCTGACAGCCAGATATCAGGACTCCTCTGCACGAAACTCGTCTATGCTCAATACTCGTGTGCACCAAAGCGAGATGAGCATGGCGACCGATACCGCACCGATTACCGAGCACGGCGTGGCCACCCTGCCAGAACAGGCATGGGAGCGTGCGCGTCGTCGCGCGGAGATCATTGGGCCGTTGGCGCAGTCGGAGACGGTTGGGCATGAAGCGGCCGACGCGGCAGCCCAGGCATTGGGGCTGTCCCGGCGGCAGGTCTACGTCCTGATCCGCCGTGCCCGGCTAGGATCGGGGCTGGTCACTGACTTGGCTCTTGGGCAGTCGAGCGGTGGCAAAGGTAAAGGCCGCTTGCCGGAGTCGGTCGAACGAATCATCCGCGAGTTACTGCAAAAGCGCTTCCTGACCAAGCAGAAGCGTAGCTTGGCGGCGTTCCACCGCGAAGTTGTGCGGGCGTGCAAGCTGCAAAAGCTGCGGGTGCCGGCGCGCAACACGGTGGCTCTGCGGATCGCCGGCCTCGATCCGCGCGAGGTCACTCACCGCCGGGAAGGACAAGATGCCGCCCGCGACCTGCAAGGTGTTGGTGGTGTTCCGCCACCCGTCTCCGCGCCGCTGGAGCAGGTGCAGATCGACCACACAGTCATCGACCTGATCGTGGTGGACGAGCGCGACCGGCAACCGATTGGCCGTCCATACCTGACCCTCGCCATCGACGTATTCACCCGCTGCGTGGTTGGCATGGTCGTTACGCTGGAAGCCCCGTCCGCCGTCTCGGTCGGCTTGTGCTTGGTGCATGCCGCCTGCGACAAGCGCCCTTGGTTGGAAGGGTTGAACGTAGAGATGGATTGGCCGATGAGCGGCAAGCCCAGACTGCTCTACTTGGACAACGCGGCTGAGTTCAAGAGCGAGGCGCTGCGCCGTGGCTGCGAGCAGCATGGCATCCGGTTGGACTATCGCCCGCTCGGGCAGCCGCACTACGGCGGTATCGTGGAACGGATCATCGGCACGGCGATGCAGATGATCCACGACGAATTGCCGGGGACGACCTTCTCCAATCCTGACCAGCGCGGGGAATACGCCTCCGAGAAGATGGCCGCCCTGACACTGCGCGAGCTGGAGCGCTGGCTCACATTGGCGGTCGGCACCTATCACGGCTCCGTGCACAACGGCCTGCTCCAACCGCCGGCCGCGCGCTGGGCCGAAGCTATCACGCGGACCGGCGTGCCAACCGTCATCACTCGCGCTACGGCTTTTCTGGTCGATTTTCTGCCCATCATCCGCCGCACGCTGACCCGCACCGGCTTCGTCATCGACCACATCCACTACTACGCCGATGCGCTCAAGCCGTGGATAGCTCGGCGGGACCGCTTGCCTGCGTTCCTGATCCGGCGCGACCCGCGCGACATCAGCCGCATATGGGTGCTGGAACCAGAGGGGCAGCACTACCTGGAAATTCCCTACCGTACCTTGTCGCACCCGGCTGTCACCCTCTGGGAACAACGACAGGCGCTGGCGAAATTGCGGCAGCAAGGGCGCGAACAGGTGGATGAGTCGGCGTTGTTCCGCATGATCGGCCAGATGCGCGAAATCGTTACCACCGCGCAGAAGGCTACGCGCAAGGCGCGGCGCGACGCGGATCGACGCCAGCATCTCAAGGCAACGGCAACGCCTGTCAAAACCACGCCACCACCGGGCGCTGACATGGATGGGCAGCAGGCAGACAACCAGCCGCCGGCCAAACCGTTCGACCAGATTGAGGAGTGGTAGCCGTGGAAGAATATCCCATCATCGACTTGTCCCACCTGCTGCCGGCGGCCCAGGGCTTGGCCCGTCTCCCGGCGGACGAACGCATCCATCGCCTTCGCGCCGACCGCTGGATCGGCTATCCGCGAGCAGTCGAGGCGCTGAACCGGCTGGAAATCCTGTATACGTGGCCAAACAAGCAACGCATGCCCAACCTGCTGCTGGTCGGCCCGACCAACAACGGCAAGTCGATGATCGTCGAGAAGTTCCGGCGCACGCATCCGGCCAGAGCCGACGCCGACCAGGAGCACATTCCGGTACTGGTCGTGCAGATGCCATCCGAACCGTCGGTAATCCGCTTCTACGTCGCGCTGCTCGCGGCGATGGGTGCGCCATTGCGACCGCGCCCACGGCTGCCAGAAATGGAACAACTGGCGCTGGCACTGCTGCGCAAGGTCGGCGTGCGCATGCTGGTGATCGACGAGTTGCACAACGTCCTGGCCGGTAACAGCGTCAATCGCCGGGAATTCCTCAATCTCCTGCGCTTCCTCGGCAATGAACTGCGCATCCCACTGGTCGGGGTCGGCACGCGCGACGCCTACCTGGCCATCCGCTCCGATGACCAGTTGGAAAATCGCTTCGAGCCGATGATGCTGCCGGTATGGGAGGCCAATCACGATTGCTGCTCACTGCTGGCCAGTTTCGCCGCTTCGCTTCCACTGCGGCGCCCCTCGTCGATTGCCACGCTGGACATGGCCCGCTACCTGCTCACACGCAGCGAGGGCACCATCGGCGAACTGGCGCACTTGCTGATGGCGGCGGCCATCGTCGCCGTGGAGAGCGGCGAGGAAGCGATCAACCATCGCACGCTGAGCATGGCCGATTACACCGGTCCCAGCGAGCGGCGGCGGCAATTCGAGCGGGAACTGATGTGAAGCCAGCGCCACGCTGGCCACTGCATCCGGCCCCCAGAGAAGGCGAAGCCTTGTCTTCGTGGCTCAACCGCGTGGCCCTTTGCTATCACATGGAGGTGTCCGAGCTGCTGGAGCACGATCTTGGTCACGCTCAGGTTGAAGACCTGGATACCGCGCCACCACTGGCGCTGTTGGCGATGCTCTCCCAGCGGAGCGGCATCGAGCCGGACCGGCTGCGTTGCATGAGTTTCGCCGGCTGGGTGCCTTGGCTACTGGACAGCCTTGATGATCAGATTCCAGACGCATTGGAAACCTATGCGTTCCAGCTCTCGGTGCTGCTGCCGAAACTCCGCCGTAGGACGCGATCCATCACGAGCTGGCGTGCCTGGCTGCCCAGCCAGCCGATACATCGCGCCTGTCCTCTCTGTCTGAACGACCCGGCAAACCAAGCCGTACTGCTTGCATGGAAGCTGCCCCTGATGCTGAGCTGCCCGCTGCATGGCTGCTGGCTGGAATCCTATTGGGGCGTGCCTGGGCGGTTTCTCGGCTGGGAGAACGCCGACACTGCGTCGCGCACCGCCAGCGACGCGATTGCAGTGATGGACCGGCGTACCTGGCAGGCACTGACGACCGGCCATGTGGAACTGCCGTGCCGACGCATCCACGCTGGATTGTGGTTTCGACTGCTACGCACGCTGCTCGATGAGCTGAACACCCCGCTTTCGGCGTGCGGAACCTACGCGGGGTATCTCCGCCAAGTCTGGCAAGGCTGCGGGCATCCGCTGCGTGCTGGGCAAAGTCTGTGGCGACCGTATGAAACCCTGAACCCGGCAATACGGTTGCAGATGCTGGAGGCGGCGGCAACGGCAATCAGCTTGATCGAGGTGAGGGATATCAGCCCGCCAGGCGAGCATGCAAAGCTGTTCTGGTCCGAGCCCCAAACCGGGTTCACCAGTGGTCTGCCGGCGAAACCGCCGAAGCCCGAACCCGTCAATCACTGGCAACGGGCGGTCCAAGCTATCAGTGAGGCGATCATTGAAGCCCGGCACGACCCCGAGACGGCACGCTCGCTGTTCGCGTTGGCTTCCTATGGTCGGCGCGATCCCGCTTCCCTGGAACAGTTGCGCGCCACCTTTGCAAAGGAAGGCATTCCCCCGGAATTTCTGTCACATTACGAGGCTGATGGACCCTTTGCATGTCTTAGACAGAATGACGGGTTAAGTGACAAATTTTGACGACCAGAACTTTCCGGTGCACACTGTCACATAATCGAACGTATATGTGACAGGTGCAAGATGCTGATTGGCTACATGCGGGTATCGAAAGCAGACGGCTCACAGGCCACCGACTTGCAGCGTGATGCACTGATCGCTGCCGGCGTCGATCCGGCCCATCTCTACGAGGATCAAGCGTCGGGCAAACGCGAGGATCGTCCCGGCCTGTTGAGCTGCCTGAAGGCGCTACGACCGGGGGATACGTTGATGGTGTGGAAACTTGACCGGCTCGGGCGCGATCTGCGGCATCTCATCAACACCGTGCATGACCTGACCGGGCGAGGCATCGGTCTGAAAGTGTTGACTGGGCACGGTGCAGCCATTGACACCACGACGGCCGCCGGCAAGTTGGTCTTCGGCATCTTCGCCGCGCTGGCCGAGTTCGAGCGCGAACTGATTACCGAGCGCACGATTGCAGGATTGGCTTCGGCGAGGGCGCGCGGTAGGAAGGGCGGCCGGCCCTTCAAGATGACTGCCGCCAAGTTGCGGCTGGCGATGGCCGCTATGGGGCAGCCCGAAACCAAGGTCGGCGATCTATGTCAGGAACTGGGCATCACAAGACAGACCTTGTATCGGCACATTTCGCCGAAGGGCGAGTTGCGCCTTGATGGCGAGAAACTGCTCAGTCAAGTTTGATGGCAGGACAGCGGTTACTGTAGACGAATCGTGACGACTGGTTGAGTCAGTATGTCCTACCTGTTATCACTTGAACGCCAATAACAGAACGCCTCCGGCGACCATCGAAATGCCGGACCACTCCCTCAGTGACGGGCGTTCGCCCAAAAAGGCGAAAGCAAATACCGCCACCAGGACAAGACTGAGTTTATCCACTGGCGCAACCTTGGATGCATCGCCAATCTTGAGTGCGCGGAAGTAGCAGACCCACGATGCCCCTGTCGCCAAGCCGGACAGCCCGAGAAAAAGCCATGTCTTGGGTGATAACTCCAAGGGGTTGGTCCATTTCCCCGTGTAGGCAACAAACGCCGACAGGACGACGATGATGATGGCCGTGCGGATCAAGGTGGCCAGATCGGAATCAACTCCCTGAATGCCAACCTTGGCAAAAATAGCCGTCAGTGCCGCAAGGATAGCGGACAGCAAAGCCCAATAAAACCACCCCGCCGAATTAACCATTTAGCCTGCCTCCGCGTTTCTCAAACCGCTACCGCATGGGAGCGATAACGGCAACATTTAAGCCAGTTTGCTTCTCTTGATCTGAGAAGTCGAGGCGGATTTCAGCACCGATGCGATTGGCAATCGTCTGGACAATGGATAGTCCCAGACCCGAGCCGATCTGCTCGCTCCCCAGCGTGCGGTAGAAGGGATCAAACACTCGATCCCGTTCAGCCAACGGAATGCCAGGCCCACTGTCCTGAATACGTAGTACGACCTTCCCTTCCGAAACACCCACAGAAAGATCAACACGCCCTCCCTCTGGCGTGTAGCGGATGGCGTTATCGACTAGGTTCTTGACCACAGCGATCATGTCCAGCTCGCTTGCCCACACTTCGGCGTCCAGCGCGCCTTCGACACCGATGTCGATGTGCTTGGCCTCGGCCAGCGGCATGAGGTCTTCCAGCACGCGGCGGTAGATGCTCTGGACAGATACAGGCGACTTCGGCAGGTCGGTGGCCGACTGTGCCTTGGCCAAGGTCAAGAGTTGATCGAGCAGGCTGCGGCCGCGCTCGATCCCTTGGCGCAAAACCGTCAGCCGTTCGCGCGCCACGCTGGACATTTCCGCTTCCGCGAGCCGTTCTGCTTGCAGCGACATGGCTGTCAGCGGCGAACGTAGCTCGTGCGCGGCATCCGCCACAAAGCGGCGCTGAGATTCCATCGACTGGCTGACACGAGCGAGCAGGCGATTGATCGCCACGGCAAACGGACGTACCTCGACCGGAAGGTGGCGGTCTTCGACGGGATGCAGTTCCTGCTCTGCCCGCTGGTCTATTTCCTTGGACAGCGCCGCAATGGGCTGGAACATCTTGCGCACCAGGTCAGCAACGATCAACAGCAGCACCGGCACGAGAATCAAGAAAGGCATCACCGTGCGCAGTGCCCCGTCGCGGGCAATTTCATTGCGGAAACCGGACTCCTGAGCCACAGCAATGCGTTCGCCGCTCGCCGTGGTCTTGACCAGCACGCGAAACGTCTCGCCACCAACTTCCAGCGTGTGCAATCCATCCGCCAAGGTCGCCGGGAGCGGGAGCACGCCTCCTGCATCCACGCCTACCGTAGAGGGACTGACCTCACCCAAGCGCTGGACGATCACGCGCGACTCTTCATCGACATCCTTGAGACGGATATCGGTGGTTGGCACGGCAGGCAACAAGCGCTGGCGATCCATGAGCTGCGCCACCTGGCGCAGTACATCGTCCTGTAGTTCGTGCGCTTCATCGAAGGCGGACAGGAACGAGAATACGCCCGCCACAACGGCCACCACGAGGATGGCCAGCGACAAGGTGAAGGACAGCTTGAGCTGAACTGATTCGTTCAAGCGCCTTTTGAGACCATCCATCCGACCCCCCTGACGTTCTTGATGACCTCGCCACCGAGCTTGCGCCGCAGTGCGTGGATCAGATATTCGACGGCATTGCTTTCGACTTCTTCCCCCCAGCCATAGATGCGATCCTCCAGTTCGCTGCGCGAAAGGATGGCACCAGGCCGAACCAGCAAGGCTTGCAGTAACGAGAACTCGCGGTTGGACAGTTGCACTTGGGGGCCATCATTGGCACAAGCCTCTTTGGTGGCCGGGTCGAGCGTCACCACGCCGTTGCTGAGCACGGGAGCTGCCGTGCCACCTTTGCGCCTCAGGACGGCGCGCATCCGGGCCAGCAGTTCCGCCATCTGAAAGGGCTTGGACACATAGTCGTCGGCCCCGCCATCCAGGCCGCGCAGGCGATCATCCAGACCATCGCGAGCCGTGATGATGAGCAGGGGAACCGGGTTGTCCTTGGCTCGGATGCTGGCCAGCACCTCCAGCCCATCCTTTCCGGGCAGACCGAGGTCGAGTAGCACCAGGTCGTAATGCTGGCAGCCCAGCGTGGTGAGCGCCGTCTGCCCGTCCTTCACCCAGTCGGCGGCGTAGGACGCATCCTTCAATGCGCCCTGGATCGCGTCACCGATCATGGGATCGTCTTCGACAAGCAATACCCGCATTCCCCCTCCGTTCAATCGTTGTTCAATGTGCCGTCCTGGCTGCTCTCTGCCTGAACAGCAGGATCGCAGTCAGCATGAAGGCCAACAGTGCGGCCGATGCCGAATAGCGGCTCAACGCCAGACCACCCGCGCTCAGTGGCTTGTCCAGAAAATCCCCGACCACGGCACCCAGCGGGCGAGTCAGGATGAACGCCGCCCAGAACAGCAGCGTGCGGGACACGCTCGTCCAGTAGTAGGCTGCCACGACCAGCGCGAGCAGCCCGCCGAACACGACGGCCGCACCCGTGTAGCCCAAGCCCGCCGTGTCGGCTGTCCAGTCGCCTAACGCGGTGCCCAGCGTTTGGGAGAACATGATCGTCAGCCAGTAGAAGGCTTCTGCCTTGGGCGAGCTGACCGTGCTCACCGACACGGAGCCGAGGGTGCGATGCCAGACGAAGAGCGAGCCGAGCAGCAAGGCCAGCAGCAAGCTCGAACCTCCAGCGTACCCGATTCCCAGCGATCGATCCGCAAAATCGGCCAATGTC
Organism: Janthinobacterium sp. HH102; assembly: GCF_001758625.2. Lineage (NCBI taxonomy): Bacteria > Pseudomonadati > Pseudomonadota > Betaproteobacteria > Burkholderiales > Oxalobacteraceae > Janthinobacterium > Janthinobacterium sp. HH102. Next base: position 20,289 of record NZ_CP062064.1, on the reverse strand, counting down.
GTGCCGACCGTGGTCGTGGCGATGATGGTTGTCCAGTACAGGAAGGGATGGAAGCCTTTGGCCTTGACCTGCGCGACGACGGCAGCCAGGAAGATCGCCGCGAAGATGGCTGTACCGACCAGGTAGCCCAGGTTCATGGACATCGAAACCGCATCACCGCCAGTTTCACCGAGCGTCGTGGCGGCAATCTTGATGAGCCAGAAGCCCAGCGTGACTTCGGGCACCTTGGCCAGCGCGTGTTCAGTGGATGTTTTCATGGGGCGCGCTCACTTTCCTTCGAGCGTGTTAAAGGTTTTCAGCAGGGCATCCATCGCAGCCTTGCAGTCAGCCTGGCTTGGCGTGTCTGCGCGAAGCGTCGCAAGCGACTTGTCGATGGCCTTGTCGAGCAGATGCCAGTCATCTGCCGCGCGCGGTTTGAGTCCGGCTTCGGCCGAATCCCATGCGACTTCCAAGTCCTTGATGCGTGACTTGGCAGCAGGCAGATCGCCCTTGTCAACGATGGCGGCGACATCGGTGGCGATGCTGCGGAAGGCCGACAGGTCGCCCAGCTTGGATGCAGTTTTGACTTGCAAGGCCGAGACAGTCTGGGCCGGTGTAGTTGATGCCGAGCTTGCGTTGTTCTGATCGGCAGATTTGGAACAACCAGCCGCGAGGACCACGAGCACGGCGGCCGAAATGGCGGCAACAGGGCGAGCGATTGAGTGCTTTATGAGCATGTTTTTCTCCTTGTGTAGAGCGAAGATGGTTATTCGACGAGCTGGGCCGAGCGGCGTCCATTCATGCCGATCTGCGCGACGGCCACCAGCATGACGATCACCGTGAGGAACAAGGCGCTTGTCCACATGGCACCCATGCCAAGGCCGCCATAGGTCTTGGCCTGAGTCAGCAAGTCGCCGAGTGCGGCCCCGAAGGGGCGGGTCAATATGTAGGCGATCCAGAAGGTCAGAACGGCGTTGCCGCCCATGCGCCAGGCGGTATAGGTGATGCCAATCAGCACACCGAACGCCACCGCGCCCCAGGTAAAGCCCAAGCCCAATGCCTCGGTCGCCAAATCGCCAGCAGCCGTGCCCAGCGCGAACGTGCAGAGGATGGCAGCCCAATAGAACAGCTCCCGGCTGCGCGTCACAATGTCGTGAATGGACAGGGTGCGCTCGATCCGATACCAGACGAAGAAGATCGCGGCGAGCGCAACGGCGAACGCCGAGGTGCTGATGTACAGGCTGACGCCAAGGCCATCGGTCAGCAGATCGGTGATCTGGGTGCCGACCACGCTGACCAGTACCACCGTCAGCCAGTAAATCCAAGGGGTATAGCGTCGGGTGCGCAACTGCATGAACAAGGCGGCCGCCAACAGGGCAGCCATGACGGTTCGAGTCACGCCTTGCCCCCACCCTGCGTTGACCGCCAGGAAATCGGCTCCCGTCTCGCCCACCGTGGTGGACATGATCTTGATGATCCAGAACGACAGCGCGACTTCCGGGACTTTATTGAGCCAGCCAGTGGTGCTGCTCGTGGGCAATTTGTTCATGGTGTTCTCCTGCCGGGGGTGAAATGGTTTGCCAGCAGTTTGAACATGCTGACTTAGCCCGCCCATAGGCTCACTCGCGCACCCATCCAAGCGCGATCAACCCGCTGAAAAGCCGCCGATGGATTCCGGTGGCAAGTTGATAACTTGGCAATAGATACCAGTGTGCTTCACGTAACGTCAGCCAGGCACAGATTGCAGCAACGGCGATGGCCCCGAGCATGTCGAATGGGAAGTGCACTCCAAGGTAGATGCGCGCCCAGGCAATGGGAACGCCCAGCAAAGCCAAAGTCACGCCTGCAATTCGTGGGCCTCGTTGCAGCGCGAGGCTGAAGGCAACCGCCCACCACAGCGTCAGGTGATCGCTTGGGAAAGACGAATCGGCAACATGAGGGATGAGGGTGTGACCCAGGCCGATCATGAAAGGTCGGGGATGCAACCAAGCCAGGCCGATGATCTGGTTGATGAGCAGGCCCAGCAATCCCGATGCGCTAGCAACGAGCATCGTCTTGCGGGTAGGCTCGCCGCCGCGAAGCCAGCCGATGCCGATCAGGAGTGGAACCGCCCAGATGAGCTGTTCGGCCAAGAAGGTGGCCAACGTCAGAGCCAAAGCACTGGGATGCTCCGGTGCGTTGAGCCAGAGAAAAAATGTATGGTTGAGTGATTCCATGAGGTCTCCGGGCCGGATCGCCTCCGAGGGAAACGATCCGGCCATACTGTCGGGAGTCAGTCCCGCTTGTCGTGGTCATCATCGTGATCCGCCTTGTCCTCGGCAGACGAGATGACCGTGCCCTTGTCGGCATCGACCCGGACATCGAAGACCTTGGCCCCGCTGACGACTTCCACGTCGTAGACCCAGCCTTGCTTCGAGTTCTCGTACTCGGCGCGTGACGCCTTGCCATTGGCGTGCTGCTCGGCGACGGTGACCGCCTGTGTGAGGGGAATCTTGGCCTTGCTGATTGCCAGTGCGTCGTTTTCCATACCGCCATTGGCGGCGTAGGCGACCGCGCCGGTTGCAGCGATGGCGACGGCCAGAAGGGAAAGTTTGGTATAGCGGTACATGATGCTTCTCCAGAAGAGTGCAGGGATTTGCACAGTGGAGAAGGTACGCAGGCAGACTTAGCTCGCACTGAGCCGGGAAGTTTTCGCTCTCGCCGATGTAGTGTTATCGACTCCTGACAATTGGTGCAGTCGTCTTCTGAAAATGACACCAAAACATTCGCTCATTGGCACCGAAAATATGCGGAAAACCCTGTCGCTATGGGCTACTATACGGAAACATCATTTTAATGGTTATCCGCTTATGCTGGTTGGCTACATGCGCGTGTCGTCGGACTCCGACCGGCAGAACACAAATTTGCAGCGCGACGCACTGCTCGTTGCCGGCGTCGATGCGCGCCACTTGTATGAGGATCGCGCCTCCGGCGCCAAGGACGATCGTTCAGGTTTGACCCAAGCGCTCGAATTCGTCCGGCCCGGCGATGTGCTCGTGGTCTGGAAACTGGATCGGCTCGGCCGCTCGCTGTCGCACCTGCTCGCCATCGTGAACACGCTGAAGGACAAACATGTCTCCTTCCGGTCGCTGACCGAAGGTATGGATACCACTACGGCATCGGGCGAGCTGCTGTTCCATGTGTTCGGCGCGCTCGCGCAGTACGAACGGGCCCTGATCCAGGAGCGGGTCATTGCTGGGCTGGCCGCTGCCAAGAGGCGCGGCCGGATCGGCGGCCGACCCGCAGTCATCGTTGGCGAAAAACGAGACGCCATCATTGCCGCACTCAACGGGGGGATGTCGAAGGCCGCCGTGTGCCGCAACTTCGGCGTCAAGCGCACTACCTTGATCGAAACCCTGGCCCGGATCGGCTGGACGGAAACGCGTGGAGCTTCATCACCATGAAAGCCAAGAGCGAGCGCTTGACAGTCCTGTCGGATGCCGAGCAGGAAGCCCTGTATGGCCTACCAGACTTCGACGATGCACAGCGGTTGGAATTCCTGGCGCTGACGGAAACCGAACTGGCGCTCGCCAGTAGCCGGCCCAGCCTGCACGCCCAGGTCTATTGCATCTTGCAGATCGGCTACTTCAAGGCCAAGCAGTCCTTCTTCCGATTCGACTGGAACGAGGTCGATGATGATGGCGCCTTCGTACTGAATCACTATTTTCACGGCGAGTCGTTCGAGCGCAAGCCGATTACCAAGCATGAGCACTACGCCCAGCGCGAGCGGATCGCCGAGTTGGGCGGCTACCGGCTGTGGACTGCTGACTTCCTGCCGCAACTTGGACAGCAGGCCACGTTAACCGCAAGGCGCGATGTGACGCCGGGGTTCGTTATCGCCGAGTTGATCGTCTGGCTCAACGAGCACAAGATCATCCGTCCAGGCTACACCACGCTGCAAGAATTAATCAGCAAAACACTGTCCGCTGAACGTCGGCGCCTTGGCTGCCTGTTGGCGGAAGCGCTGGACGATGCCGCCAGGGCCGCGCTGGCCCAGCTTCTGGTGCGTGATGACACCCTGTCCCAGCTGGCGGCGCTCAAGCAGGACGCCAAAGACTTCGGCTGGCGTCAGATGATCCGCGAGCGCGAGAAGCGCACCTTGCTGGAGCCGCTGCACCGGATTGCCAAGGCGCTGCTGCCCAAACTGGGTGTCTCGCAACAGAATCTGCTCTACTACGCGAGCCTGGCGAGCTTCTATACCGTTCACGACCTGCGCAGCCTCAAGGCGGACCAGACCCGTCTCTACCTGTTGTGCTACGCCTGGCAGCGCTACCGGCAACTCTCCGACAACCTGGTCGATGCGATGGCCTACCACATGAAGAAGTTGGAGGAAGAGAGCAGCGCCGGAGCGCAGCAACTGTTTGTCGCCGAACAGGTGCGCCGTCAACCGGATACGCCGCAGGTTGGCCGTCTGTTGCTGCTCTATGTCGATGACGCGGTGGCTGATACCACGCCGTTTGGCAACGTGCGCCAGCGCGCCTACAAGATCATGCCGAAAGACACGCTCCAGATGACCGGTCAGCGCATGAGTGTGAAGCCGGTGAGCAAGTTGGCTCTGCACTGGCAGGCGGTGGACAGCCTGGCCGAACGCATCCGCCGTCATCTACGACCTCTATATGTCGCGCTCGACTTCGCAGGCATCGACCCGGACAGTCCGTGGCTCGCGGCGCTTGTCTGGGCCAGAAGCGTGTTCGCCAAGCAGCAACGTCTGTCGCAACGGCCGCTGGCAGAGTGCCCGCCAACCACGTTGCCAAAACGGTTGCGTACGTACCTGTTAATCTTCGATACCGATGGCAAGCCAACGGGCCTGCATGCCGACCGCTACGAGTTCTGGCTTTACCGGCAAATCAGGAAGCGCTTCAAGTCGGGCGAACTCTACCTCGATGACAGCCTTCAACACCGCCATTTCTCCGACGAGCTAGTCTCGATGGACGAAAAGGTCGATATGTTGGTCGAAATGGACATTCCGTTCCTGCGCCAGCCGATTGAGGCGCAGCTCGACGCCCTGACTGCCGAGCTGCGTGCGCAGTGGTTGGCGTTCAATCGTGAACTGAAACAGGGCAAGCTCACGCACATGGAATACAACAAGGATACTCAGGCGTTAACCTGGCGCAGGCCCAAGGCCGAAAACCAGAAAGCACGCGAGCAAGCGTTCTACGAGCAACTGCCGTTCCGCGATGTGGCCGATGTGTTCCGTTTCGTCAACGGACAGTGCCAGTTCCTGTCGGCGCTGACGCCGTTGCAACCACGCTATGCGAAAAAGGTGGCTGACGCGGATAGTCTGATGGCGGTCATCATCGCGCAGGCGATGAACCACGGCAACCAGGTCATGGCGCGCACCAGCGACATTCCCTACCATGTGCTGGAGTCAACTTACCAGCAGTACCTTCGGCAAGCGTCGCTGAACGCGGCCAACGACTGCATCAGCAACGTCATCGCCGCGCTGCCGATCTTTCCTTACTACTCGTTCGACCTGAGCACGCTGTACGGTGCCGTCGATGGCCAGAAGTTCGGCGTCGAGCGGCCAACCGTGAAGGCACGCCATTCGCGCAAATACTTCGGGCGAGGCAAGGGCGTAGTCGCCTACACGCTGCTATGCAACCACGTGCCGCTCAATGGCTACCTGATCGGTGCGCATGACTACGAAGGCCACCACGTGTTCGACATCTGGTATCGCAATACGTCGAATATCGTGCCGACCGCGATCACCGGCGACATGCACAGCGTCAACAAGGCCAACTTCGCTATCCTGCACTGGTTCGGATTGCGCTTCGAGCCGCGTTTCACCGACCTCGAAGACCAACTCCAGGAATTGTATTGCGCCGATGATCCGGCACTGTATGAGAAGTGCCTGATTCGTCCTGTCGGCCAGATCGACCGACAGCTCATCGTCAGAGAGAAGCCGAATATCGATCAGATCGTCGCCACGCTGGCCCTCAAGGAAATGACCCAGGGTACGCTGATCCGTAAGCTATGCACGTACACAGCGCCGAATCCGACGCGGCGGGCGATCTTCGAGTTCGACAAGCTGGTGCGCAGCATCTACACGCTGCGTTATCTGCGCAATCCGCAATTGGAACGAAACGTGCATCGCTCGCAGAACCGCATCGAGTCTTACCACCAGTTACGTTCGACCATCGCGCAGGTCGGTGGAAAGAAGGAATTGACCGGTCGCACCGACATCGAAATTGAGATTAGCAACCAGTGCGCCAGACTGATCGCCAACGCGATCATCTACTACAACTCTGCAATCTTGTCGCACCTGCTGACGAAGTACGAAGCGAGCGGCAACGCCAAGGCCGTTGAGCTGATTACCCAGCTGTCGCCGGCAGCCTGGCGGCATATCCTGCTCAACGGCCACTATACCTTCCAGAACGGCGGAAAGATAATCGACCTGGCAGCACTCTTGGACGGGCTGGAGCTAGGGTGACGGAAATTTCGGCGGTTCCGGCTTACAACCCCCTACAGCGCGGTTATTAATGCAACGCCGATGTAGAGGGAACCAAAGCTGACATTAGTTTGAGGCGGTCCCCGATGGGCCAGCTGCTTGATTGGTTGGTAGGAGTGGCGTCTCGCTCATGTCCGCCTTCGGCTCCTCGAACACCAACCGCAACGCGCATGGAATGGACTGGGGTTTGGTCACGCCGGCAAACATAACGAGCATACGCTGCACCTCGTGACGGGCAAACCCCGCCGGTGGCACATGCAGGTCAAGGTGTACCGGAAGCTGGGTACTGTCGCCATTGTGTTTCCCCGTCCGTTCGACCTTGCGGCGCACCTGACGTATTTGCGTCGCCAGCACACTAGGATCGGCCCCTCCTTCCGGGGTTGAAATCGATTCGACCAGCCGTCGCAGTAAGTTTCGGATCGGCGGGCGGTCCCCGCTATTGATCCGTTTTGCCACCTGCTGCGCGTTTAATTCTACAGGGATGGTGATATCACTCAAGGCCTGTCGCACGGCGCCCCATTTGGACTGCGACTGCGTGCCGCCAGGCTGGGCGTGTATCAGGAGCTGCGCCCAGTGCGCCTCCGTGTCGACGTGGATGATCGAGCCAGTCAGTGACGCGACATACAAAGCCGCTTCGAGGCTCAACCCCTTGAACACCTGGATCTGCGCACCGTCCTTCCCTGAGGGAAGCGACTGCAGCAACGTGTACGGATCGGCCAGGGCTTGGCGCTTGAAGTACTCGATGAACCGATCCGTCGCATTAGCGTCCGCCTCAGGCATGTGGTCGGCAATGAAGCGCCGCTGGGACGCCTCTGGCAGCATCCAAACCACGCGCTGCGTTTCCTGTTTCGCGAGTTTCAGGAAGCGGTACAGGCCACCGCCCTTAGGTGGTTTCCATCCGTCGGTGCGCCGGGTGAGCACCTCCCTGACATGATGGCCTAGCGGGGCGCTGACCTCGCCGTGATCGGGTACCAGATGCACGAGGCCGGCGCGGATACACGGACCGTGTAACTATTGCCGAAAAGGTCAATGAGCTGATCGATGTGGGCGCGAAAATGGCACTTGATGACTTCGGCGCCGGCCGCGACGGACTGGAGCGCCTGTATGCTGTTCGTAATGTCACCGCAGTAAAGATCGATCGGGAATTTTTACTCACATGCATGCAGCGGCAGGATGCCCGCCGCATGCTAAGCATGCTTATATCTCAGTGGCGGCGTGAAGGAATCAAATCAGTTGCTGAAGGTGTAGAGTCTGAGGCAATGTTTGCTTTTGCTCGCGGACTTGATGTGGACTTGGTTCAGGGCTGGTTCGTTGACAGGCTTGTTGGAATGAACCTGGTGCGCGATCCCTGCTGACGCCTTCAAGGTATCGTTGCTTTTGACATCCGCTTAACGATCTCGCCTGCAGAGAGCAATCCAGCTGAAACAGTTCCGTCTTCATAAATAATGCTCGGCGTCGTTGTCAGCCCCAAACGTTTGGCAAGAGACAGGTTGGTATCGAGCTGCCCTGCATCGCATGTACTCGATGGTATTGCCATTCCACCGGCAACGTTTTTCCAAGCCGTCACGCGATCACTAGAGCACCATACTGCGACAGCTGAAGTACGCCCTACCTTGCTGTGGCCTGGTAGAAGATGGCGGTAAACTGTCACATTTTCAAGCTGTGCTAGTTCTGGCTCAATTTCGCGGCAGAACTTGCAGTCAGCACTCATAAAGACGTGAATCGCGCGCTCGCCAACACCCTTTGATGTTTTGAAAGCCCCTTGTTGGGTTAGCAATGTCAGCGCCTGGCTGTCGAGCTGTAGAACCCCCGGTTGAGGGCCCAGGAAAGTAAAGCCAAAGATGGCGACTGCAATAATTCCAGCGCCAGCAGCCATCACTGCTCTCGAAGATTTTTTGTTGACTTGTGACATCTGGATTCACGGTTATTATGGATACATCGATCCTACTTTACGACTCAATATTTCTGGAGAGCAAACCTATGCAATTTCTGCCCGCACTCTTTAGCCTGGACCCATCCCATCTTACGTTGCTGGGAATGGTTCTCTTTGTGCTTGTCGGCGCTGGCGCCGGAGCTGCATCGTGCAATTCCGAAGAAGATGACGTGAGCGAATATGAAAACGCGAGTTGGAACCCTTCGAGCGTCAATTACAATGAATAAATGCCTCCCAGCGCTCCTACCCCGCGGTCAACGCAGTGACGGAAAGGGTGGAACATTTGTCGCGTTCCCAACGGCGTCCCAATACCACCATTCTTGCGCTCCGAATTTGTCATCGTAGTACACCTTCTTTGCAGCCTTCCTCTTAAGATATTCTGTGTCACTACGGCCGAACACTTCCATCGGTACTTCCTTCGGTGTATCCGTCAGAAGAAAGTCAGGCAAGACCTGTTCGGAGCTGGCATCGAATCGCAGAGGTTTAGAAAACGACCTGTGCTGGGAAACAAGCATCTCCGCCACAACCCGCTCATAACTCGACTCCACAGGAATAAATTGCGCAGTGACAGCCATGATGGCCACGTCGATCGCCGTTGCGTAAATACCGTGTTTTCCCTGTCGTAGTTCTATTTGGGCGATGGCGACGGCCCCAGTTCCGTTCCGCCAAGCCGACATAGCATTTGCGAACCGCCGCATCGTAGATGCCCATAGCCCTTCCTGCATGTACACAATTGGCATTCCGTGAAAGCCGGCGATCTTCATCTGTTGTTCCATCTGGGGTTCCCGGCCCTGGTTCCATGCCGCTAAAGGGGCGATGACGAGCATACGCCTCTTTCCGCTCAGAGCCGAAGCTGTGCGATCACGATTCCGTTCTGCTTCGCGCGTATCGGCGCCAAACGTCGGAAGTAGCAGCTGGAGAACGAGTTTGACGTTTCCTATCCAAATATCGTCCGCAGCGTTGTGAACAAGCCAGTATGCGAGGGATGGTCGACGCTTCCCGGTGAAACCGGGCCTCCACTGATTTAGTTCGGCTGCATCCCATAGATAGTGAAGTAAACCCAATAATTTTATTGACGACCTTTTCACTGAAGCGGGGCGATCGGCAGACTGCCTGATCGGCGCTGACTGGGATGCGGATGTTTCCCGCTCCACCATTCCAATCTCTAAGCGGATCAATACTGAGCCGTCTGCTTGCGGGTCAACCACATTGATGGTGGTCGTACCCAGCCCGGTTTGTGAAGAGTTGGCGCTATAAAATTGACAGTCGCTAGCATGCTCACCCCCGGTCATGCTGAACCTAGCCAGTGAGAACTGATCGGTATCGTCGTAGTGCTTAATAGCCAAGCGCTTGGCGCCCATCCCGCTGCAGCCGCACCGCACCTCCGCACGTCCGTAGGCAGCTTTCAATGCTGACCGCCAACCTTGCTGAAATTGGTTCGCGGTCTGGAAGTTGGTCGAATACGTTTTGATCACGCCGGTTAGCGTGATCGATACCGGATGTACATTGCTCATGATTGGGACAAGAAAGTAGCTGAAGACGAAATTTTCACACGTTACACCAGTTGCCTGACTGGAAAAGCAATTTGTTTCTATTCTGAATGAAGGGCTGAGGTCGCCCTCTACGGGCATATTGCAAAAAGTCACTTTTTTTCGCGTCTTTAAATATGTGTATTGCGAAAGTGAATGGGACAATTCCTGATTCCACACCTCCATTAACAGACAACCGACAAGATGGCTCAACAAAGCTTCCCTGCTGCAGTCGCAAATATCACCATCAGGCCACAGGTTGCGCTCACTGAAGCGCAGATTGTGTGCATGACAGACATCGAATATATGAGCGACGCACAAACCGCATTCTTCCGTGCTCGACTCATCGATATCGAAGACATTCTCCAGTCGCGGATGCGTGCTGCGGCAACCGAAATAGCGTCTTGCTCGGACGTCGCTGATCCGATTGATCGTGCAAGCGCCGAAGAAGAACACCAGTTGGCGTTATCGAATCGGACGCGCGACGCACGACAGATCTTGGAGGTGGGTGCAGCGATGAGGAAGATCGAAGCTGGCCAATTTGGATGGTGCGTAGAAACAGGCGAACCGATAGGAGTGGATCGTCTCTTGATCTGTCCCACCACCACACTGTGCATTGAGGCGCAGCAGCGCCGGGAGAGCAAAACCAGGCGCTATTGGGTATGAGCTTGGTTAAATTCTCGCCAAAGGTAGTGGAACTCAGCAATCCTCATTACAGTCCTGAGATACTGCTCGACACAGTCATGCGGTTTTTGGGTTTGAAGTATGACCGTCATCTGGCTCATCGCCTCGGTGTACAACCGCCGCAAATTTGCAAGATTAGGAAGCGACGTCTTTTGGTCACTCCCGCGATCCTAATCAGTATGCACGAGGAGACAGGACTCGGCCTGCGTGAATTGCGGGCGCTTATGGGCGACTATCGCGAACACACCAGGCCAAGTGCAAAGCACCCTTCGATTCCGCAAACAGTGCAGATGGAAAACCTGCCTTATAGCAAACTCGTGAGCCAAAGGATCCTACATTCCTCATTGGGTGACAGCATAGGGACTGATTGGTACCGCTCATGATTGGATGTGATAGCGAGCCGGATAGTGGAAACCCTTCAACGGCCTGGTGGCCATGGTCGAGACAGCGCTGCAAGCCGATCCATTCAACGGCTACGTGTTCGTCTTCCGTGGCCGACGCGGCGACTTCATCAAACTACTGTGGTGGACCGGCGACGACCTGTGCTTGCTGGCCAAGCGGCTCAAGCGGGGCCGCGTAGTCTGGCCGCAGGCTAACAGCGGTACGGTGGCGCTATCTCAAGCCCAACTGTCGATGCTGCTCGAAGGCATAGACTGGCGCCAGTCGGTGGACAATGCGCCGCGCCACAAGCCGGCCCGCAAGCCGCTGCCAGAGCACCTGCCGCGCGACGAGCGCGAATATCAGCCGCAGGCCGACGCCTGCCCGGCCTGCGGCGGAGGCCTGCGCCATATGGGCGAGGATGTGGTCGAGTAGTTCGAGTTGGTGCCGGCAAGTTTCTTCGTGATCTGCCACGTGCGTCGCAAACTGGCTTGCAGTTGCTGCGAAACGATCGTGCAGGCGCCTGTGCCGAGCCGGCCGATCGCACGTGGCATCCATCTGCAAACCCACTTGGTCCACTTTAGCGGCGTGCTGCAGGCGGACGCATATGCGCGCGTCATTGCATTTTACGTCGACGGCATGATAAAGGAAGCGGCGTGCTGGGCGCACGCGCGCCATAATTTCTATGGCTTGAACTCGGCCAGGCCGTCGGCCATCACGACGGAGACATTGCGCCGGATCGCCGAACTGTATGTGATCGAAGCCGAGATACGCGGCAAGGCGCCGGACGAACTACAGCGGGTGTCCACCGCCGCTGTCGCCAGCCAGATTGCATCGGCCGATAGTTCCATCACAGCGCGCGCATCAGTTCGCCCAGCCAGCTGGCCGGCACCTCGCTCGGCAAGCTCAACGTCCAGCCGCGCTCGTTGCGCAGGCTGATCGTAGCCACCAAAGGTGCCGCCGGCGCCACCCGCACCGGCAACAAGCTGGGCACGGACGACACCTTGGCCAAACGCCGTACCCAATAGCCAACTTGGCGAATCGGAAAGCCATGCTCGATGGAGTATGCCCTCTGCGACAGTCCGCTGGCCCGCCACTGCGCCACCCGCTCCTCCCACATCTTCTGCCGGTCCTCGTTTGACATCTTTAACTCCCGTAGTGATCGAGAGGATAGTTTGGCGAGGCCAATCAGGAATTCATAGATGGGATGGTTGGCCGCTTACCTAGAGGCTGCGATTTCAATGCCTGAATCAGAAGCCTGGGTGAGAGCCCGTGCCCCTCGGCTGGAGAACGGTTACATATCTCTTACGACAAAATTACTCCGTTCCTTGCCAATCGTAAGCGTAAATCCAGCACCGTCTTGAGCCCGGCAATGAATTAGAAGATGATGGCATCACACCGCTGGGAAGCGGCGTGTTTTTAAGCCGAAGGGAGCTGCGCGGCGCAGTTCCAAGGCAGGAAGTCGTCGACCCGGTTGACCGGATGATCGGCGATGTTGGTCAGCACATGGCGCAGCCAGGCCTCGGGGTCAACACCGTTGAGCTTGGCCGTGCCGATCAGCGAGTAGATCGCGGCGGCACGCTCGCCGCCGCTGTCGGCACCTGCGAACAGGTAATTGCGGCGGCCGATGGCGACACCGCGCAACGCCCGCTCGGCGGCCGAGTTGTCGATCTCGATGATGCCGTCGTCGCAGTAACGCAGCAACGCCGGCCATAGGTTCAGCGCGTACTGGATTGCCGCCGCCGTGTCCGACTTGCGCGACAGTTTTTCGAGCGTGGCGCGCAGCCAATGGTCTAAGTCGTCGAGCAAAGGGCGCGCTCTTGATTGGCGAACCAGCTGTCGTTCGTGCGGTGGTTTGCCGCGAATCTCGGCTTCGATCACATACAGTTCGGCGATGCGGCGCAACGCCTCGGTCGTGATGGCAGATGGCCTGGCCGCGTGCAAATCGTAGAATTTTCGCCGTGCGTGCGCCCAGCATGCCGCCTCCTGGATGGTGCCGTCGACGTACAGCGCATTGAAGCCGGCATAGGCGTCAGCCTGCAGCACGCCGCTGAAGCTGGCCAGGTGGGTTTGCGGATGGATGCCTTTGCGGTCCGGCGTGTAGGCGAACCAGACCGCTGCTGGCGTGGTGTCGCCGGAGGCGCTATCGTCACGCACGTACGTCCACAGCCGTGCTGTTTTCGTCTTGCCATTGCCTGGTGCCAGTACTGGAATCGGCGTGTCGTCGGCGTGCAGCTTGGCGCCAGCGAGCACATGGCGCCGGATCGCCTCGACCAGCGGGCGCAGCAGCGCGCTGGCCGCCCCGACCCAGTTCGCCAGCAGCGCACGTTCCAGTTCGACACCTTCGCGGGCATAGATGACAGACTGCCGGTACAGCGGCAGGTGAGTGGCGCAGGGGACTCTCACCCCTACGCTCTCCCAGAACCGGACGTGAGTCTCTCAACTCATCCGGCTCCTATCGTCCAATCATTTGTATCGCTGCGCCCCAATGTGGAAATAATGCCGGAGCGCGACGTTGAAGTTCGGACAGCCAATCCCATGCCTTCGAAATATGGCCGCGAAGCCGCTTGTACTTGCGCCGCGCCCACCGCACCAGATGAAAGTCCAGTGTTTTCAGGGAGCGTTGCAAAGTCGATGGATGGAAGAGCCCGTAATAACGCACCCAGCCGACAATCTTCGGGCCAATCCGCGCTAGCAGTTCCCCGAGATCATATCGGCTCAGACGCGATAGGCCCCAGTCACGCATCTCTTGTCGCATAGCTTTCGCCGCTTTGTCGCTCACGGCCGGCGAGAAGCTGGTGAACAGCTCTCCTCGTCGATTTATCGCTTTCCGAGGCTTAAAAGTGTAACCAAGGAAATCGAACCGCTTGACTGCAAAAACGCCACGTCTGTTTGCATCGACGCAGTACACCACTTGAGTTTTCTCCGGATGCAATTCCAGCTGACACTGCGCCATGCGTGCCTTCAGATCAGTCAGTAAAGACTGCGCTTCAGCTTCGCTCGCGCAATGGCAGATGATGTCATCCGCGTAGCGCTCAAACAACACCTTGGGATGCTGTCGCTCCATCCATTTGTCGAACGCGTAATGCAGGAACAGGTTTGCCAACAAGGGGCTAATTACGCCCCCTTGTGGCGTACCCCGGTCCCGCATTTGCCGAGTTCCGTCCGGCATCACCACATCTACAGTCAGCCAGCGCTTAATATAAAGCGCCGTCCACCGACAGCTGGTATGCCGCTGCACAGCTTTCATCAGGAGGTCATGATCGATGTTATCGAAGAACCCTTTGATGTCAAGGTCAAGCACCCAAGGACGCTGCCAGCAACGATCTCTGGCAACACGCACGGCATGATGTGCCGAGCGCCCTGGTCGGTATCCATAAGAATCTTTATGGAATACCGGCTCCAACAACGGCTCAAGCCGCCGCCGAACAACCATCTGCGCAATCCGGTCAGCTACCGTGGGAATTCCCAACGGTCGGGTTTTGCCATCCCCCTTGGGAATGTCAACCCGCTTGACCGGCGACGGGAAGTAGCTGCCAGAGGCCATTCGATTCCATATCCTGTAAAGATTCTTGCTTAGATCATGATCGAACTCGATGATACCAACCCCGTCAACTCCAGCCGCGCCACGATTAGCTTTAACGCGCTTATATGCGTCCCAAACTTCCCGCTTGGTAATATCAAATGACTTTGCCTCAGACATGAACATCATCCCCTTCCAGGTTGTATCCATGCTGAGGCTGAACGACGACGCCCCTTCGGTCCAGCCCCATTACAGAGCCTTCCACCCTACTACGAGCGTCTCCGTCCCTGTGCCCCGCATCGGTACTCTCGTTCTCGCAGAGGCTTTCCACTTGAACTTCTTCCTTAACATCGGGACGACAGGTTCTTACGTTCCTTACTGAAGCCTGATACAGAGTCACGCCGTCTTCATGCCGGGCGCCGGTCGAGCAGTCAGCAGGCATCCCTCGACCTTCATCCCGGGCTAACCACCAAGGCCCGGTTTCGACACCATTTATCGTTTCGACACCACATCGACGGTTCATTTTCATTCGTCTCTCTGTAACATACCTGACGCAGTCATTGCCACGCCTTTTCCTCAACGCTCACCACCAAGGCTCTTTACCTCAGCAGCTTGAGGTGGTTTGGAGCCTGCTCCTGCAAACCGACTCCGAGGGGCCTACCCTCATCTCCAATAAAGCACCACAGTTCTCCGCACTACTATGGAGGCTGTGTTCGTAACACACGATGGTCGGCGAACTTGGCCACCAGGATATGGGCCAGCAGCCCCGGTCCGGCAATGCCGCGCGCGATCGGCCGGCTTGGCGCCGGTGCCTGCACGATGGTGTCGCAGCACTTGCACGCCAGCTTCGGACGTACATGACGAATCACGCGGAAGCTGGCCGGCACGAACTCCAGTTGCTCGGCGACGTCCTCACCCAACTTGCGCAGCCCGCCACCGCACGCCGGGCAAGCCTCGGCCTGCGGTTGATACACGCGCTCGTCGCGCGCCAGGTGCTCCGGCAGCGGTTTGCGCGCCGACTTGGTGCGCGGTGCCTTGTCTGCAGGCGGCCGCTCGCGCTCGGCCTCACCCTCGGTCGCTTGCAGGTCTTCCAGTTGTAGTTCCAGCTGTTCGATCTGGTGGTCCAGCTTCTCGGATTTGCGACCGAACTGCATGCGACGCAGCTTGGCAATCATCAGCTTCAGATGCTCGATCTCGACCTCGGTCGTCGTCAGTTGCGCGCGCAGTCCTGACACCAGCTCGTCGTGCGCGGCGATGACGGTGTCGCGCTCACGCAGCGTCTGCTCGGCCGCCAGCAGCAACGCCTTCAGGGCATTGATGTCGTTGGGCAGATCGGCTGAATTGAGCATGGGCCAAGTTTACGCGAGGGCGCCGACGTTTACAAGCCCGACGATGGTTGCCAGGTGCGTACCGGCTGGCGCCAGTCGATGCCTTCGAGCAGCATCGACAGTTGGGCCTGCGTCAGCGTGACCGTGCCGCTGCTGGCCTGCGGCCAGATGAAATGGCCCCGCTCAAGCCGCTTGGCCAGCAGGCACAGGCCGTCGCCAGTCCACCACAGCAGTTTGATGATGTCGCCGCGCCGGCCACGAAATACAAACACATGGCCGTTGAATGGATCGGCCTGCAGCGTCGTCTCTATCTTGGCCGCCAGGCCGTTGAAGCCGCAGCGCATGTCGGTGATGCCAGCGACGATCCAGATCCGGGTGTGGGCCGGCAGGCCGATCATGGCAGCAGCCGCTGCAACACCAGGTGCAGCACGGCAGTGTCAACGGCGCCTTCCAGCCGCAGCCGCGCTTTGCCAACGGTCAGTTCGATGATGCCGCCGCACGCTGGTGCCTGCTCAGCCACGGGCTGTGCCATGACCGGCGCCACCACCGTCACCGGCAGCAGTGTGCAGACATTATTGCCAGATTCCTGCTGGCCTTCTCCGAACAGTTTACGCCAAGCGAATACCTGATTGGCGTTGAGGTTGTGCTGGCGGGCGATGCGCGAAACGGATGCGTCCGACAGCAGCGACTGGGCGACGACGGCCCGCTTGAATGCATCGGAGTGGCGCCGGTAGCTGCCACGTTTTGAGGGTCTTGCGACTGGTTGAATTATTGTGTCCATAATCGAGTTTGTGGACACAATCGATTTGTGTCTCAACCTCAAATCATGCTGGCAGGAGTAGTCGAGGTAAAGACGGCGCTGGCTTTACGCTTACTGCCAATCAAGCTTGCAGGCACCGTCCCTGATAGGATCCTCCCATAGCGCCGCACGCCACGGGCAGGCGCCTCTGGCGCCGCAACGCTTTCCGCGCGCTCCGGCCGAACTGTGAGGTTCTGAAATAGACGCGACGCGGGATGTTGCAGTTCCGGGCGGGACCATACCCTTTTTAATAATGATTGAGCTAGGCCCCGTCCATGGCGTGTAGATGATTGCAAAGGGTCTAACGCTGCTCAAAGCCGTACCGGACGGAGCCGCTTCGTACTACGCGGAATTGGTCGCGCGTTTTGATACCGACCGGGTTGGGCAGGGGTTCCCGCCCGCTCCACAATTAATTCAAGCGATGCAGGCAGCGCACTTCGGTGCACCGCGATGTCGGCCCACGCACGCCGAACTTGGTCGCGCAGGTCGCGTCTTTCGGCAGTAGAAAGATCCAGGAACACTGCGGCAAGCGATGCCAACCGATCTGGCGCGCTCGACGCGTCCGACCAGTCGCGAAGGCCGACCTTGGGGTCGAAGAGGATGGCTGGGAGCTCCTCGCGGGCGCCGGGTTCGGACTTAAATCGCGCCACGAAGCGAGGTGGGTTCTGACGGGCTACCCTCGTAGACCAACTGTCGCATGGTGGTGCGAAGACGACCTCGTCCGAGCGAGTGCTAGTCGGCCACCCGCCGTGTCGCAGGAAAATATAAAGCGGCGTGAAAAGTCTGATTGTCTGGTACCCGCGCCAGTGTTGGACTTCGAACTCAAAGTGGCTTGATCCGCAGACCCTCAGGTAGGCGACCAAGAAGTTCGACAGCGCCTCCTTCGCGGATGTCGGCAGCTGATCGTGTTCAAGTTGGCCCGGCACTCTCCAAGCTTCATGGCGTACTCTGTACTCGGTCTGCGGGTAGAGCAGCTTATGCTGAGAGGCTTCCTTGATCCAGGTCACGTCAAACCCAAGTTTGGGGTCGCCGGCGCTCAGGAACCAGTTCCAGTAGCCGTTCGGCGTGGCCGCACGAGGCAGGTTAGCTGCTATAGGCTGAAGTCCGTCTGGGACTTTGAGAATTTGAAGGAAGCGGGTCCAGTCTTCGCGCCTATCATCAGCGCGGGCGCGGGGCCAGTCGGAGAAGTCGATGAGTAGGCGCTTGCGCTGCTCATTGCAGTCTAGGGAGAAGGATGAAGCCTCATCGAGATACTGCTCGAGGGTTCGCCCAAGGGAGCTCCACGACGACGACATCAGGGCGTTCTCGGCACGAATCCAGCCGCCTTGGCTCGGCACGCTCAAACCAGCCTGACGCAACACGGCTTCCACTGGCTTGTCGCCAGTGCCGAGCCAGACTCTGAAGGCCCACGTCAGGGCTTCCTGTCGCTGGCTATCACTTCCCCACTCCAAGGCGCTCCTGAGGGCCGCCAACGTCTCAAGTGGATCATACTGTCGAAGAAGGCCGGCCTTTGTGAACTGGTGGATGACCTCGTCCGGGACCGCGAACTGCTGATTCAGGAACCGGAACTTGCGCGAAATGGCCGAAGGTGGATTGGGAAGTCCCTGGGTTCGCTGTCCGCCCGCACCTGTTGTCCGCACAAACACAGGGGGCGCATCTTCCAGCCCGGTCGCCGTCGCGACGAGAAGCTTGTCTCCGTCTCCGAGCAGAACCTTCTTGCCCTCCAACGCGTTTAGTTCGATCTTCGACACGGAGAAGATTGAGAGTACATCCTGGTAGAACTCTCCCCACCTGGTGGCGGCCGCGTTTTTCTTCTTCGACAAGAGATATGAAGCCGTTGCTTCGACCCAATTGCATAACACTGCTTTATGCAACTCCAGCGGCAATGACATGAAGGTCGCGAGCGCCTTGATCCGAGACAACTGATCGTCGGATACTCCAGTCAGGATATGGGCCTCGGCAATCGACGCAAGCCGTAAAGGGGTCATTTGCTTTGTTGTGATACCCGGCCATGCGTAGAGCTCGTTCAATGGTACCCACATAATGCCTCGGCCAGAGGTGGCCGGCCAGATCGCGGCGAATTCCATCGGCCGTTCGAGCGCCTTGAACGCGCCGACAATCGTCGCAATTCGTGCACCCGACCAGGCAGCCATGTCGACGATTGCGCTGGGCGGAATGGCCAAGTTCTCGTCAACGATCGCCAGGCAGGCCTTCGCCGCGGTGTCCGCCGCAGCTTCGATCAGCAACTGGTTAAGTGGCAAGTCGGGCTTGATGGTACGCCTATCAATGTCCGCGAAGAACGGCGCATCAATATGGCCGGCCATCGGCGAGACCGCGTGGTCGTCCATTGGAAGAAAGTTGTACAGACGCGGAGCGACCGCCTTGTCCAAGCACACGGCGATCGAAACGACAGCTTCACCCTTCCAGCTAAGCCAACGTTTGAGTGGCGGCGCCGCCAAAATGCTCTCCGTTACCGCTGCGAGTACGACGTCCTTTTGCAGCGTCTGCTTGACGACCAGAAAAACGCTTCCGTCGCTCAGTGTGACACGTTGCATCCGAATGCTCGACGACGGGTCTCGCAAGATCGGTTCAACCGCGCGGGATAGCGTTGCCTTCATTACCTCGGCCCCATCTCGAACGATCGAGACTTCCAGCGACGCGAGGCGATCGAGAAAGAGCTGGACTGGCGCGGCCGCGTTAGTTAGCGCAGCCACCTGCTTCTGTGCCAGTTCGACCTCACGGGACGAAGCCAATGGAAGGCAAACGACCGTTGCGTACCCCTCCGAGGCGAGGCGCCGCACATCGTCCGTTTGCTCGGTAACGGCGACGGGAATGAGGTAGCGAGGAATGTCGGCGGCGACTTTAGCGGCCATCTCCGGTAAAGCACCAATCTCCGCCAATTGCGCTTCGATCTCTACAGTTGATGCGAACCGGAAGCAGTAGCCGTTGAACATGGGCGCAGGCATCTCAGAGCCGGCAGAAAAGATGTGGACGTCGTCGGTCAGTGCCTCGACACTTCTGAAGCCTAGGCCCTTATTCCCGATCCCTTCCCCGATCTCCTTATCGCTCGTGCCGATGTTGCGGATTGCCACGAAGTTCGAGTCAGAAAAAGGGCGACCCTTGTTGGCTACGAGCAATACGCTCTTCTGGTCATTGGCCACCACCAAGCGGATCGCGACCTCGCCTTTCTCGCCAGCGTCGTGCGCGTCATGCGCGTTCTGAAGCAGCTCGAAGAGGACGCGGTCGCCGTACTGCGTCCCGATGATCTCGTTCAGACTCATCAGGCTCTCATACACCTTAAGACCGCGTCGCTCCGCGTCTAGCGCGTGCTCAAGCTGTGAGCGAGTGATGCTATCGATGGATGCCGCTGCCGAAGTGAGTTGGGTCTCAGCTGTTATTACCTGCTGCTGCCGTCCGCCGTCCGTTTGCATTACCGAATTTTCCAAGCTTATCCCTCTGGTTTCAACTAATTAAACAATGCGCTGCGAGACTGAAAGGAAAGTTTCGATGCTGCCAAAGCTCTCGCAGCAGAGGGAGCGTTGCCGGTGCCGCTTTGCTAAGTGCGGCGACCACTTCTTACCTGTCAAAGAATGAACACCAAAATACTACTGCGCGGCATCATTTCCTAGCAGGCATCGGTGATCGCGAC
>NZ_CP062065.1:0-64986 GCF_001758625.2 Janthinobacterium sp. HH102 | reverse complement strand
AATTGAATCCATGAGTTAGCTGTGTTGCCAAATAAATCAATACATCCTGATCATAAATAGTTGCTCGGCCTAATATGGAAGGTATGACCTCAACCGTACTATTTCCATCAGCACTAGTCCACGTCCATTTTTCCAAGTCTTTTTTCTTTGATAAACTAAAAATTGGCGCATCTGTAGTTGCCAAATCATTTCTAAACGAAACAGAAAAAAAATCACATTGGAAAAAATCTCGTTGTATGTAAACTCTTGGCGCCTTTCCTTGATCTCTCCTATCTACATAGTCGATAAGTGCTAGTTCAGGTTGGAGACAGTCAATATCTTCAATGTTTTCAAAGGTAACTTCCTCCTTTATTTCTTCAACGAGGACAGTTTTCTTATAAT
Source organism: Janthinobacterium sp. HH102 (assembly GCF_001758625.2). NCBI lineage: Bacteria > Pseudomonadati > Pseudomonadota > Betaproteobacteria > Burkholderiales > Oxalobacteraceae > Janthinobacterium > Janthinobacterium sp. HH102. The sequence continues at coordinate 64,605 of NZ_CP062065.1, read as the reverse complement.
CTACATTATTCGCTGAATCAGCGCGAAATTGTATGCCAGCAGGTATTTTAATTGGCTTTAATTTAGATGGTGGCATAGTAATTTCGTTTAGTGAGAACCGTTTAGCGATAAATTAAAGTATATCTAAAGATCACATAAAAGTCAACTTTTAAGAGTGCCATTTCGGATGCTTGAAATGTTGTCAAAAAAGCAACCCGTTCGCATAATAAACATTATGTAAAATGCAACATTTCAATTTAAATAACTCACTTCGCAAGTGTATTTTGCGTAGCCCACTTCCTTAAAACCTCTTTTGTTCTGCTCAGAACGGCATCAGGACATGGTGAGCGGCGGACACTATCCGATGCAGCCAAATAAGCTTTCCACTGACCTAGCGTTAGCGGTCGTGCTTGTCCTTTGTTGAATAGCTCTAGCGCTTTTACCTGCGTGACTCCAGCAGATTCGATTGTCTTTCTCAGTTCCTGTCCATTATCCATTTTTCTCACTTGCAAGTATTGGTGCGATATCACACCATCATAAGGGAAGAAGATGAAAATGTCTAAGGTTTTTAACTGCATATATCAACCATCACAGCTGAGCCCCTGCCGCATGCTCTGGTGCGGCGGCGCTGGTGAATTCACAGGTGCGCCAGGTGCTGCACGGCCATGGCGCGGGCCTGCAGGCCTCTCGCGGAGCGGTTTACCAGATCCAGGGGGCGCAGCGGCCAGCGGCCGAGAAATTCGCCCGCGCCCATGCGCACGGCATCGAGGCGGACGCGGCCTGGCCGGCAGCGGCGTGCTGCAGGCTGGCCAGCTGGTGGGCCAGCGGCGCCGACCTGGCACACGTCGCCGGCTGCGCAATTAGCTGCAGCGGCGCCGGTCCACGATGGCCGAGAAAATTCCACAGGTAGAAACAGCAGCATGACGGCGGGCGCTGGCGATCGTCAGGACGCTGCCGCGCGTGCCAGGTGGTGCACGGCCATGGCGCGGGCCTGCAGGCCTCTCGCGGAGCGGTCTACCAGATCCAGGGGGCGCAGCGGCCAGAGGCCGAGAAATTCGCCCGCGCCATGCACACGGCATCGAGGCGGGCGCCGCCTGGCCCGCAGCGGCGTGCTGCAGGCTGGCCGTTCAGTGATCGTGTTTCGCTTTACGCTCAGCCACGTTGCGGTCCATTTCGGCCAGCATTTCATCGGACTGTTTTTTGATATTTTTTTCCGACTTAGCATCCAGGCGTTTCAGGAAGTTTTGAACCTCACTCGGGAAGAATATGCACACGACCACCGCAGCTACTACCACGGCGCCAAGGAAGGCTAAAAATGGGTTAGAAAAGCCAAATTGCATGTTGTGTCCAGTCTACCGGCTACCGGCCGTTATCGGGGCGCCATACGGCACCAGGTTGTTTTCCTAGGATGTATGCAGCATTTACATCTGTTCAGGCTTGCCACGTCGGATAGCGACGCTCGATAGCCTGCATCAGCGGCAACGCTGTTTCCGGCGACACAGTAATTGGGCCAAAACTGTCGGGATCGGACTCCCGTTTGACGGCCACATTGCCGCTTGGCCACACGCCCATGAATCGGACTTTGCTGCTGCCCTTGATGACTCTTGGCGCGTCAAACACCTTGCCGTAAGCTGCATTCAGTTGATCTTGTTTCATGGTCATATTTTTCCTCGCTGGTCAGCACCCTGCTGACCTTCTCATTGAAGCAAGCCCGTCAATGCGGGCTATGGTGCTGTGGTCGCGGAAAAGTTAAGCGTGCGGGACAATCTCCACCGGCCAAGCGAACGGAATGAAATCCATATGCACTTTGGTGCTGTTATCTTCGGCGTAGCGATAGCATCCGTCATCCTTGGTTTTGAAATAAGTATGCGGGTAGCCTTCAAGTTTGATAGCGGTTCCAGCGGCCACGGTGCCAAATACGGATTGTACGTTCCCCTCCTCTTCTTCTACTTCGCGCCTTGCTTCATGCACATAATCTGTGTGGCGTTCATTACGCAGTTCAATCAAGTCTTTTTCAGTCAATGCCATGTTGGCCTCCAATTTCACCGCGCTGAATTGCGCTTCCATGTGAAACATTATAGGTGTGAAATCGCACCATTGCAATTGTTTTATAAATCTTATGTTAGCCTGCGCTTGCACAGTAGCTGGCGAACGATAGGTGCTGCACAACCAGGGCGCAGGCCTGCAGGCCTCTCGCGGAGCGGTCTACCAGATCCAGGGGGCGCAGCGGCCAGCGGCCGAGATATTCGCCCTCACCAATCCGGACGGCATCGAGGCGGGCGCGGCCTGGCCGGCAGCGGCATGCTGCAGGCTGGCCAGCTGGTGCGCCGGCGTTGGCGTTGGCGACCTGGCGCACGTCGCCGGCTGCGCGATCAGCTGCAGCGGCGCAAGTCCACGGCGGCCAAGAAAATTCCACAGGTAAAATGGTACGGCAACGACGGCCAGCAGCAGGACGCTGCCACGCGCGCCAGCTGGTGCGTGGCCAGAGCGAGAGGGAGTAGCGGCCACTTGATCGGTTTATTTTGGTACGGCTTATTAGCGACAAAAAAATATCAAAGAAACGCAGCAACAGAACACGGCTTATTGGCGACAAAATTGTAAATTTAACACATGAAAACTACGAAAAATTGTGAATAGTTGCGGTTAATCAACGACAGAGATATGTGAATAAGTACGGTGGATTAAAGACACAAAATCCGTTTATTAGCGACAGGCTGCCAGAAAAAAACCAATAAATACAACAACTTATGGCATTTTTCAACAGCCTTAACATGCGCGCGCGTTTTAACTTTATTAAAATCTTTTAACCTTCAAAAACAACGGCATAGAACCAACCCAAAACCACCCCCCCGCTTTCGCGGGGGGAATCGCGCTACGCGCTTGTTGGCCCCCAACACCCAAGAACAGATTTCCCTGCGGGAAATAGTTACGCAAAACATAGAAACGCCACTGCCAACATTTCGCTATGCGCTGCGGCCGGGATACGCCCCTGCGCTTACGCGCACCGCTACCACGGCGGGGGGCTACCGGCCGCAAAACAGAGTCCCCCGGACTCTGTTTCAAGGCACAACATAGCTCTACAGCGATACCGATACGCAAGCCTTCAAGAGCGTCTACAAAACAGGGGGTCTGCAAAAATTCAAGGATAGAAAAATACTATCGACACTCGAAAGCAGCGTTCAAGTGGTGCACGCCCAGGACGCGGGCCTGCAGGCCTCTCGCGGAGCGGTCTACCAGATCCAAGGCGCGCAGCGGCAAGCGGCCGATATATTCGCCCGCGACCGTGCAGACGGCATCGAGGCGGGCGCGGCCTGGCTGACAGCGGCGTGCTGCAGGCTGGCCAGCTGGTGCGCCAGCGGCGCCGACCTGGCACACGTCGCCGGCTGCGCGATCAGCTGCAGCGGCGCCGGTCCACGGCGACCGAGAAAATTTCACAGGTAAAACAGGGCGGCATCGACGGCCTGCAGCACGACAGCGGGCGCTGGCGAGCTGCAGGGCGCTCCCACGCGCGCCAGCTGGTGCACGCCCAGGGCGCGGGCTTGCAGGGCTCTCGCGCGCGGTCTACCAGATCCAGGGGGCGCAGCGGCCAGCGGCCGAGAAATTCGCCCGCGCCCATGCGGACGGCATCGAGGCGGGCGCCGCCCGATCGACAGCGGCATGCTGCAGGCTGGCCAGATGGTGGGCCAGCGGCGCCGACCTGGCGCACGTCGCCGGCTGCGCGATCAGCTGCAGCGGCACCAGTCCACGGCGGCCGAGAAAATTTCACGGGTAAAATGGGGCGGCATCGACGGCCAGCAGCACCGCGGCGGGCGCTGGCCACCAAGCAGGGCCCTGCCGCGCGCGTCAGCTGGTGCACGCCCAGGGCGCGGGCCTGCAGGCCTCTCGCGGAGCGGTCTACCAGATCCAGGGGGCGCAGCGGCCAGTGACCGAAAAATTTGCCCGCGCAATTCGGACGGCATCGAGGCGCGCGCAGCCCGACCGGCAGCGGCATGCTGCAGGCTGGTTAGCTGGTGCGCAAGCGCAGGCTAAGATGAGAGCTATAAAATAGTTGCAATGGTGCGATTTCACACCTATACTGTTGTATATGAAAGCGCAATTTCGCGCGGCGAAACGCCGAAAATCGGGCAGACCATTTGCGTAACTTAATTGTCGACGCCGCCTAACAATCCCGCCCCCTCCGGGCGTAACTAAGGAACAGTCATCATGAAAAAAACGTATGGCGTGACACTGAAACATCGGGCGGATAAACAGCGCCCTGTATCCATGGAATTACGAGGCAAGGACGGATCGCGTGTTGTGTTGAGCGCGGCGAAACGCGTAATCTCGACGCATGCCAAGGTCATCAAAGCGCTGGCCAATCGCTAAGAAAGAATCTGATGATCGACGCCGCTAAAGTTGTTGAAATTCACGATCTAATTCTCAGTGAAGAGCCAGGGTTGCATGGCGATCACGGCGCTGGCCCTCTTGAGGGGGCGCTTGCGCGGATCGACAGCCGGATTCACTATGAAGGGCTGGATGACGTTTTTGAAATTGCAGCAATGTATGCCGTTGCACTGGCTAGAGGACATGTTTTCAACGACGCAAACAAACGCACGGCGCTGGTCACGGCGCTTACCTATCTGTCGTTGCAAGGCGTGGATATTCCCCGCGATGATTTGCTTGAAGAAATAATGGTAGATGTGGCCGATGGCAGTCTCGGGCAAGCAGATCTCGCTGAATTGCTTTACTCCCTGGCACCTAATTGAATCGAAGGAAAAAACTGACCATGACTAACGACAACATCAAACTTTTTCAGGTCGATGACTGGGCATATGTAGCCGCCCAGTCTGCGGATAAAGCAGCTGCCTTCATTGATGCAGATCCGGGCCGCCCTGATGATCCTGAAGATCGTGAGCTGGACGAGGTTACGCCGACAGGCAATCTCGCAGTGCGGCTTCAGAGGCACATTGAATCCGGCGAGGGCTTTCCCGCTCTGATCGCCATCGACAATCACTACGCCTGAAGGCCAAGGAAAACTAATGAATCCTGGAGATCAAATATATTTCTTGATTGACCATTTTACCGAGATCAAAGGCACAGTCGTTTCATACAACGATAAGTCCGGAAAAGTGATCGTAAAAGACGATGAAGAAGGAGATCTTCTACGTGGTTTTGAGGAGCAAACGCGACCAAACAACGATGATTCGTCTAATGCGCAGTAATCGCAGTTTAGCGGAAAATAACCTGCAAAAAATAGAGCCGCGTATACGCGGCTCTATTCATTAAGCATGCCATATCGGCGTCGCATCTATTTCGAAAATCCTCGCAATAATTTCAAAAGCCACATCAGCTGTTGCAGACCCCAGGCGCGGGCCTTCGACCGTCAGCTACACGGCGGCGGGCGCTGGCGATCCTCAGGACACTGCAGCGCGCGCCAGCTGGTGCAAGCCCAGGGTGCGGGCCTGCAGGCCTCTCGCGGAGCGGTCTGCCAGATCCAGGAGCGCAACCGGGCAGCGGCCGAGATATTCGCCTTCGCACATGCGGACGGCATCGAGGCGGCGCGGCCTGCCCGGCAGCGGCGTGCTGCAGACTGGCCAGCTGGTGGGCCAGTGGCGCCGACCTGGCGCACTTCGCCGGCTGCGCGATCAGCTGCAGCGGCGCCGGTCCACGGCGGCCGAGAAAATTCCACAGGTAAAACGGGGCGGCATCGACGGCCAGCAGCACCTCGGCGGGCGCTGGCGAGCTGCAGGGCGCTCCCGCGCGCGCCAGCTGGTGCACGCCCAGGGCGCGGGCCTGCAGGCCTCTCGCGGAGCGGTCTGCCAGATCCAGGGCGCGCAGCGGCCAGCGGCCGAGAAATTCGCCCGCGCCAATGCGGACGGCATCGAGGCGGGCGCGGATAGTCGAGCAGCGGCGTGCTGCAGGCTGGCCAGCTGGTGCGCCACCAGCGGCGCCGACCTGGCGCACGTCGCCGGCTGCGCGATCAGCAGCAGCGGCGCCGGTCCACGGCGGCCGAGAAAATTCCACAGGTAAAACGGGGCGGCATCGACGGCCAGCAACACGGCGGCGGGCGCTGGCAAGTCGCAGGGCGCTGCCGCGCGCGCCAGCTGGTGCACGGCCAGGGCGGCATCGAGGCGGGCGCGGCCCGACCGGCAGCGGCATGCTGCAGGCTGGCCAGCTGGTGCGCCACCAGCGGCGCCGACCCGGCGCACCTCAGCGGTTGCACTATCGGTATAGGAAATAGTTGCTTGACTTGGTGCGATTTCGCACCTATAATTAATGCTAAGAATTTCGGGCCGACCGGCGCACAGTAACCGCATCACGGATGGGAAGGCAAAGATAATGGATGTTTTTTTGGCATCTGGCGAGAATGGCATGGATCATAAGATCAAAGAAGAGCGCCCTCTTCAGCCAATTCGCAAGATTGTCGGCAAGGGTTCAGTGGACGTGATATTTAGACGTTCCGATAAGCCTATGCTTATCGTAGTCGGTGAGACGGCTGAAGCCGTAGCATCGGTTAAAACGTATTACAAGGGCAGCAAGCTGGTGATTGAACGAGAGGGTATTGTCATCAATATTGCATCTGGTAGAGGCAGGATGGTATTTCACGGATCTGTTACCTCATTTTCGACTAACGGTGCGGCGATAGGTATTCGCCAAGACAAGGTAATCGTGTGTGTGGCACTTCCAGAAGCCCCAACGATCAAAATCAAAGGGAGTGGCGATATTTCGTTATTTGATGTGCAGCAAGTAAACCTAGAGCTTGCAATCGAAGGCTCGGGCGATATTGTTGCCTGCGGAACCGTCACGCATTTGGATGTGTATGTTGCAGGCTCAGGCGATGTTGACGTTGGTGATTTGAAAACCGAAAACGCTGCTCTGTCGATTGCAGGTTCCGGCGATATTGAGGCGTTTGTTCACAAAGATGTGCGTGCCCGCGTAGCGGGATCTGGAAGCATTGTAGTTCGCGGGAATCCCCCGCTTCGTGACTACAGCGTAGCCGGTTCCGGCAAGATAAAATTTCGTTGAAACGCACCAGCACAAGGGCAATTATGGAAAAGAATTCTGATACATCACGACAAGGCAGTGAGCAAACAAAAGGGCGCAAAACGTGGGTTTGTCGCAGATTGGTTCTATCCGGGAAAATCGTTGCGACATTGCATCCAGTTATAGGGCCCTTGTATTGGGAGTATTTCGACAATTCAGACTGTAATGCGCCAGATAGCTACGGGATAACAGAGCATATCGAATCCGCTCACATTTTCAAATCCGGGAGCTACCGTTCATCCTTCGACTCATTTTTATCAAACATATTTTCAGATGCCTATGCAGATATCTATACCGATGAATGGAATGATGAGTCTGGAGAGCCAGAGGGCAACCACTTGCTGACATCACTCGCAGAAAAGGCAGGTTCAACACCAAGTGAGTTTATGCAATGGATTGTTGATGCAACATGGGTCGAGTACCCCGCTCCACCCAAGGTATATTTTCTCGCTGATTTCAACGGCCATCTTGGCTATCGCGCTGAATGGAGCGAGCAGGTTAGCGACGCATTACACTGGGATCAGACAGTGTTCGAAAGCGACGATTTGGACGAGCAGCTGGCGCGTACTTTAGGGGAGCTTGTGCCCATAGAGTGTGCCGAGGAAATACCGACGATAAGGCGCGAACTTTCCAGCGTGAACCATCCGTTGATGGCTGATGTTGCCTATACGATGCATCGACTAGACCTAGTAGGGCTTGGGGTCGATAAGTGGAGTGTTAATTACAAGGAAATAGCATGTACCCATGCTGCGCGCGCTGGAATTGACTACGTTCGATCAGGTGACTACGGCCCGATCTCACCACATATCGTTGGATTTCCGATGTTGTTAAACGTGTTCAATATGGCAGCAAGCCTCAAACGCTATGAAGTGAACAAGAACAATTTAATGTGATCAGCGTCACGCCTTAAAAACCCCGCGCCCTTCGGGGCGCTATAGAAGGAAACAATTTTGATGGCCACTTCAACACGCACTGTAGGACACCCAACCTTGACACTCAAGCAGCTTGCTCCATCGGTTTCGTCGTCGTTCTCGCCTAATTTGCATCGCTGGATGCGTAAGAAGGCACACTTCTACACGGATGGTGGCGTGCTGCAGACGGTCTATCGTGTCAAGCCTGATACGGTTCTTGCGAGCGAAATTGGCGCTGGTACTTTGATGATTGGTTATCCAGATAGCCCTGGCGAAAGTGGCTTTTCCGGCGTTCGATTAATGTCGGTGCTGTGTCTCGGCGTCGAGGCAAGGAGCTTCTACCACATTGGCATGGCATCAATGCTCGATGAAGTGGAAGGCTTTTGGGGCAATTACCTGACTGTGGGGCGCTGCGCCATCGACCCTACCCACAAGGAAGGCTTCGCGGATCGTTACAGCATGGACGGCGATACGCGGACGTGCTTGTGGTGCGGTGCGAAGCACGAACGAGTGATGACGCCGCGTACTGTGTTTGATGAGTCCTGGAACTCAATCGTAGGAATCGTGTCATGACAGTGCATCGTATCCCTGCCGTTCCTGGCAAGTTCAAGAAAGGTAAAGAACGTGGCCGCCCGGAGCCTAGTACGGTGGAGGAACGCATTCAGCAGATGAAAGACCGTCGCACCGCAGCTCAGAAAATTGGCGTGAACCGCCAAAAATAATCAACAGAATATCCTGCGCCATCTGGCGCAACCGTGTCGGCCGTCAGCCGGTGAATTTGAAAGGCCGCCTTGAGCGGAACAGACCATGAACACTTGCAATTGCGCGACCGCTTGCCGACCTGACGGCTTGTTTCAGGTCATCGCTGGCCATCAGTATCCAGCGCCGAAACATCTTGAAAGCTGCGATCTATTCAAGCGTGAGCGCTTCGTCCGAGTCGAGTATGACGGCGACTGGATGGTAATGCTGCCAGGCGATGCCGAATCCATGCAAAGCGACAACGAGTACACGTACACTAAAACGGACGTACTCTTGACCCGCGATCAGTTCGACTCGCTGCCAGAGCACGCCGGTTTCTAACGAGGAAAAGATCATGCAACGACGTTCAAATTTATCGTGGGGTCTTCGGCAGCGAATCGCTAACGACGAGGCCGCACGAAAAGCTAAGGATTTGAAGAAACCATTCGCTGCGACGTGGGACAACGATTGCGGTTACGGCGTTGACTACTTCAACACCGAGGCCGAGCAGCAAGAATTTGCGGCAAGTTGTCACAAGAGCGGCACGAGAGTTACTTTGTCCCTGACAGAAGATTTAGTTCCAGCCTAACAAAGAAAAGCGCAGCGTGCGCCCGATGACCGGCCGGTACGCCGTGTCGCGCCGATGGCGCCGCCCTCTTCCCGTGTGAGATTTTTCCGGGCCTGCGCGCCCAGGTGCAGCTGGCCATGCTGCCGCGCAGGCCTCGCCAGGCGCGCGTGGCGCGCACTGGCTGGCCAATGGCGCCGCTGGCCGGCGTCACGCTGGCGGCCGTCGCCGCTACGCCGTGCCGCGCCGATGGCGCCGCCCTCTTCCCGTGTGAGATTTTCCCGGCCGTGCATGCCCAGGTGCAGCTGGCCATGCTGCCTCGCCAGGCGCGCGTGGCGCGCACTGGCTGGCCCGTGGCGCCGCTGGCCGGCGTCACGCTGGCGGCCGTCGCCGCTACGCCGTGCCGCGCCGATGGCGCCGCCCTCTTTCCCGCGTGAGATTTTTCCGGCCGTGTGCGCCCAGGTGCAGCTGGCCATGCTGCCGCGCAGGCCTCGCCAGGCGCGCGTGGCGCGCACTGGCTGGCCCGTGGCGCCGCTGGCCGGCGACACACTGGCGGCTGTCGCCGCTACGCCGTGTCGCGCCGATGGCGCCGCCCTCTTCCCGTGTGAGATTTTTCCGGGCCTGCGCGCCCAGGTGCAGCTGGCCATGCTGCCGCGTGGGCCTCGCCAGGCGCGCGTGGCGCGCACTGGCTGGCCAATGGCGCCGCTGGCCGGCGTCACGCTGGCGGCCGTCGCCGCTACGCCGTGCCGCGCCGATGGCGCCGCCCTCTTCCCGTGTGAGATTTTCCCGGCCGTGCATGCCCAGGTGCAGCTGGCCATGCTGCCGCGCAGGCCTCGCCAGGCGCGCGTGGCGCGCACTGGCTGGCCCGTGGCGCCGCTGGCCGGCGTCACGCTGGCGGCCGTCGCCGCTACGCCGTGCCGCGCCGATGGCGCCGCCCTCTTTCCCGCGTGAGATTTTTCCGGCCGTGTGCGCCCAGGTGCAGCTGGCCATGCTGCCGCGCAGGCCTCGCCAGGCGCGCGTGGCGCGCACTGGCTGGCCCGTGGCGCCGCTGGCCGGCGACACACTGGCGGCTGTCGCCGCTACGCCGTGTCGCGCCGATGGCGCCGCCCTCTTCCCGTGTGAGATTTTTCCGGGCCTGCGCGCCCAGGTGCAGCTGGCCATGCTGCCGCGTGGGCCTCGCCAGGCGCGCGTGGCGCGCACTGGCTGGCCAATGGCGCCGCTGGCCGGCGTCACGCTGGCGGCCGTCGCCGCTACGCCGTGCCGCGCCGATGGCGCCGCCCTCTTCCCGTGTGAGATTTTCCCGGCCGTGCATGCCCAGGTGCAGCTGGCCATGCTGCCGCGCAGGCCTCGCCAGGCGCGCGTGGCGCGCACTGGCTGGCCCGTGGCGCCGCTGGCCGGCGTCACGCTGGCGGCCGTCGCCGCTACGCCGTGCCGCGCCGATGGCGCCGCCCTCTTTCCCGCGTGAGATTTTTCCGGCCGTGTGCGCCCAGGTGCAGCTGGCCATGCTGCCGCGCAGGCCTCGCCAGGCGCGCGTGGCGCGCACTGGCTGGCCCGTGGCGCCGCTGGCCGGCGACACACTGGCGGCTGTCGCCGCTACGCCGTGTCGCGCCGATGGCGCCGCCCTCTTCCCGTGTGAGATTTTTCCGGGCCTGCGCGCCCAGGTGCAGCTGGCCATGCTGCCGCGCAGGCCTCGCCAGGCGCGCGCTGCGCGCACTGGCTGGCCCGTGGCGCCGCTGGCCGGCGTCACGCTGGCGGCCGTCGCCGCTACGCCGTGCCGCGCCGATGGCGCCGCCCTCTGGCCATGGTGTGCCGGAGCAAATTTCTCTATTTGGTTTCCTTCGTATCTTGATTTGAATCTTTCTTTTTCAGTACGGGCTTCGGTAATTTCAATATCTGTAATTGACCACGTAGTTCTGCTGCCGTTTCTACCGCAACTCTTTCGGATTGCCGCAACGTTGCAATATTTTCCTTTGCGTTACTCAATTCCCTAGCCGCACTTTCCAATCGTGCATTTGCGGCTTCAACTCTCGAATCAGAAGAAAATAACTCTTTAGTTCGCAACTCTATCGTCTTGCCTTGATCTGCTACCTGACTATTTAAACTAGAAATTCGTTCGCTAGATTCCACATTCTTTTCCTGGCAATCTGCCAGTGTTTTTTCTACTATTGCAAAACGAATATTCGTTGATGAAAGCAACTCCCTCATTTCATCAAGCTGTTGTTTTAATTGATGATTTTCATTCTCTGATTTTGCCAACACTTCCAGACGAGTTTCAGCAGTAGTGATCTTAATTGCCAAGTTCATGCCTATGGCCCGCTCTTTCAATATTTCATTTTCGATTTCTATTTTCTCGATTCTTAGTTGGCTAATTTCCTTAGACTGAATTTGACAACTGATATTTAACTCAGCTTTTTCATTTTGCAAAACTTCAATTTCATTATTCAATTTCTGGCACTCACTTGTAAGTGCCTCTAAATCGCCTATCGTATCCGATAATTGATTTTTAATATCATGGACAGTATCTGAGTTGATTCTTGAAATCTCAGATAGTAATGCTCGTTGCATTTGTTCTGATAAGGCAACAGGAGGTGTGGCTTTATCAGAACGATTTTCCTTCCACTTATTTAAATGGCCTTGAATCGTACTTGCCGATCCCCCTAACAGGGAAATTAATAATCGTTGAGTCGGGCGCTGCCCCCTTACTAGAATACTTTCACATTCAGACGCAACTTGTTCATAAGATATGCCGATACGACCCGGTTTCGATATTGATTGCTGGCTAGTCATGGCGTTAGTTCCGATTAAGGTCAATGTATGAATATAGTATCATACAATATCAAGATACGATATGAAATGATATCTTTTAATTTTGGTACGCTCGATATGCACATTTTTAACCCGTACAAGCAACCCCTGGGAGTGTCCCCCTAAAGGGGGCCGGTCCCTTGCAGGGATCGCTATTCGCTCTGTCCCTTCGGGACTGGCCCAAAAAGCCGGGCCACCCTTCCAGGCACCTCACTCAACGACCTAGAGAGCGCGCGCAAGCGCGCAAAGGGCGCTTGCGCGCCAACGCTGTACGGCCGCGTCTATCAATGCTGACCCGGACACATGAGTTTCGGCGCTACATGGCAAATCGTAATCAAGTTCGTCAGCGATGCAAGGGATCGCTACGCTCATCTACTACACCCGTTCAGACTCGCCAAGGCTCGCTTAGCTGCGGCTTTCGTAGATGCCCTTGCATCGCTTCCTACACTTAATTTCGATCGCCATACCGCGCCGAAACTCATGTGAACCGATACACAGATTTATAAGGGGAAACTGCCGTTCATCAGAACGATTCCGCTAAAAAATCTATGTAACCCGATACACAAAAAAAGGAAAATTTATGTCAATTGATTCACATCAAAAAAATTTCATGAAACTAATTGAAAAAGCTTCACGACGCCACAGAAAACATGAAGTATTTCGTGATTTTTGTGAAGTAATGGCAATTGCTCTAAGTAATGCTGTGGATAAAAGACAATTTGAGAAGCGAGAAAGTAGATATTTTGAAATTCTGAAAAAGTATGAGAAAGAAGAATTTAACTTGTTTCCTGAAATGTTTGCGGAAGTGGTTAATTCATTGGCGGATAAATATCATGATTGTTTAGGTTCGATATTTATGGCCATGAATTTGGGCGACAGCTGGAAAGGACAATTTTTTACGCCATATAGCATATCTTATATGATGGCAAAAATGACGTTTTCGGGGCTTGAGGAAAAGGTTAAAAGCAAAGGATATATCGAACTTAATGAGCCTACATGTGGCGCCGGAGGGATGATTATTGGTATGGCACAGTCTATGATTGATATTGGAATTAACTATCAAGAACATTTACATGTTATAGCACAAGATATTGATGAAACGGCGGTTCATATGACATATATACAATTGTCTATACTGCATATTCCAGCAATTGTTATCCACTGTAACAGCCTGAATCCGGGGAAAACGTGGTCTGACTGGAGTACACCGGCGCATATAATCGGAGGCTGGAAATATCGTGTAGGGACAAATTTAGTAGAGACAATATCGGAAATAAAAGTGCCATTACTAATGCCCGCCAAAATGGTCAATGCAATGCCAGAAATGGGGCAACTCAATCTTTTCAGCTGACCCGCATACGCAACTGTTTGCCATGTGCTGTTGCCGGGATACGCCCCTGCGCTTACGCGCACCGCTACCGCGGCGGGGGGCTACCGGCAACAAAACAGAGTCCCCCGGACTCTGTTTCAAGGCACAGCATGGCGCTGCAGCTGAACTCTATTCATAGTCCAAAACCGTTATCCAGAAAGACGGTTTTTGCCCCAACATGAAAGAGTAGATTGTCTTAATAGCAATAGAAAATTGCATGAATTTTCATTTTATGTACGTAATTTTCAAATATTTTCAAAAAATATCTACTATTTTCATCATTTCATTGATATTTATGTGACCTTTTGCTATAATATCTGTATTGCAGAGCAGCGCAGCGAGGTGCAGATGGCCTCACCCCCCTTACAGATACCCTATATAAAGGATGTTGAAAATGAAAAATAGCCCATACCAAAAAGAAATGGTACAAATCAAAAACCTTTTCGTTGCTGAAGAAAATGTTCGCCAGAACAAAAAAGGAATTCCAGAGCTTGCGAAAATGATTAAAGAACAGGGCTTGATTCAGAATTTGACAGGCTACAAAGAAAAGAAAAAAGGTAAATACACGAACCGTAAGGGCGTTTGTGCGGGTGGCCGCCGCACTCTCGCACTGCAGTATCTGGTTGAAACTGGCGAATACTCGGAAGATCAAGAGGTAGAAGTATTGATTATTCCCCAAAAATTGGCCGTGGTTTATAGTCTGATGGAAAACGAGCATGAACCTATGCATCCAGCAGAGGAATGCACTGCATTTAAAGCGCTGGTGGACGAAGGACATACTGTCGATGAAATTGCATCCATGTTTAGTGTCACAGCATCTGTAGTCAGCCGTCGCTTGCGCCTTGCAAATCTTGACCCTATGTTCATGAAATTGTATCGCTCCGATGAAATAAAGTTAGATCAACTAAAAGCACTTGCCTTGTCTGACGACCATGCAACCCAAGTGCTTGCATGGCAGAATACCGCACCTCAGCATTACGCTGTACACATTCGCAATCAACTTACACAAAGCGACATTCCATCTGGCGCAGCACTAGCAGCATTTGTAACGGTAAGTCAGTATGAGGCTGCAGGCGGCGCTATTACCCGTGACCTTTTTAGCGATGACGGAAATTGTTTCTTAAAAGACCCTCAACTATTACATAGTCTTGCACTGCAAAAACTGGAAAAAGAAGCCAGTAAGCACAGCGAGAATAATGCAGGTTGGGTAGATATCTCCGTAAATGCCGATTATGACTACTTGCAGCAATATCGGTTAGCAAAGATGGCAGAGAAAGAATACAGCGATGAAATTAAAGAATTGGTGGAAATGCTTGTGCAAGCATGCAGTGATTTCCAGGATGAAATAGATAATTACGATAACGATGCGATAGATTATGAGGAAAAAACAGATATCATCGCCGGAAAGATAGTTGATATAGAGAAGCAAATTGATCTGATTGAAAAAGCCCATGTTGTTCCTGATGAGAATGATTTAGCTAAAGCTGGAACGGTATTATCTATTGACAGAAATGGAAATCTGGTCAAGTTTGAAAATCGGGTACGGCGTGCGGATGATACAGATGAAGATAACGCAGATAGTAACAAAATTGAGGAAGAGGAAGAGAAAGAAAAATCACCTCATTCTGCCCCTTTGATTCGGCAGCTTACAGCTCATCGCACAGCAGGTATTCAAGCTGTACTGATCGACCAGCCACAAAAAGCACTGGCGATTCTCGTGCACAAAATGGTGCGCGATGTATTCGGCTTCCGTAGTGAACGAAGCTTAGTCCAAGTTTCCACTACTACCCCTTATCTGGTCAATGATGGCGACGATTTGCGTGAATCTCCGGCCATTATAAAAATGGCAGAAAAAAAACAAGAATTAGAAAATCTGTTTCCTAAAAATGATGAAGGAAGTTTATTTGATTGGTTGCTCTTGCAAAATGAAAAAATGTTATTAGACATATTGGCATTTTGTACAGCATCAAGTATCAATACCGTACAAAGTGACGAGCAAAAAGAAAGCCATGTTGCACAAGTTGAAAAAGCGATATCGTTTGATATGTGTGACTGGTGGACACCAACAAGTCAATCTTATTTTAGCCGTGTGCCAAAGTCGCAAACAATTAAAATTGTAGCTGGACAAGTATCAATGGACATTGCTTCTCCGTTGAACTCCTTGAAGAAGGCAGAAATTTCCGCTGCGGCGGAAAAGAATATGATTGGGCGTCGTTGGATTCCTGAATTTCTGAAACCTGAATAATTTGTCAACGAGCGGGCCTATGGCCCGCTTATGACGCTTATGAAAGAAAAAATGGATATGTCAGAAATTGTAAAAGCTCCCCATAAGATGAGCTTAACCGAATTCAGAGTGCAGGAAATTGGAAATCCGTACTATCGTGACCAGGGCGACATACTCGCCGTCATGAACATTCATAAAAATCATATTTTAGCGGCCATTGAAAACGGATACAGAGTAGACCCATCAATACTCGCAGAGCACTATTTGATCGACGTCGGGGATATGCCTGAACACACTTCATTATCATCTGAACAAAAGGAGATTATAACGGGATCGGAACTATGTATTATTCTAAGCAAATTGGATATATCATTACCTGTACGTTTTGTCGTTGATGAAAATTTCTCAAAAAATAAGGATGGTGCGCTGGTTGTCAAGCAAATTCAGCATAGATCAGGTGTTGTAGAAATATCTCTTTCCCCGATGAATAATAGGAAAAGCCAAGGCTGATTGGATCGGCAAGAAGAAAGGGAGCGCTACGCGCTCCCTTTCTTCTTGCCTCAAGGAAGGATGAGCCAACATGCCTCACCATGCCGGGCTTACGCTTCAA
This sequence comes from Janthinobacterium sp. HH102, assembly GCF_001758625.2. Lineage (NCBI taxonomy): Bacteria > Pseudomonadati > Pseudomonadota > Betaproteobacteria > Burkholderiales > Oxalobacteraceae > Janthinobacterium > Janthinobacterium sp. HH102. Next base: position 48,381 of record NZ_CP062065.1, on the reverse strand, counting down.
TGAAAAAAGGGCGCCGTTGGCGCCCTTTTTTCATACCGCGAAGTCTTCGCGGTTTTTGCCTTCCAGCCATTTCGGCTGACGGCCCCGACCTGTCCAGGTACTACCCGTTTCAGGATCTTTGTACTTGACCGGCACCACCGACGGAGCTTTCACGCCTTTGTTTTTCTTACCACCAGATGCACCAAGCAAATCAGCGGTAGACATACCCAGGTTCGCAGCCATTACGGCAACTTGCTCGCGCGCGGTATTCAACGCAGCAGCATGTGCAGCCTCGGCAGCTTTGGTGATTTCTGCCAGCTCCGTAGCATGACGGGCTTTCATTTCGATGATTTCTTTTTGATACTGATCGTATGTTTTCATGCTTTATATCCAATGATTAGTGATTGGTTTTAAAAAACATCCTTATATGAGGATATCTCTACAACGGGAATAAGCATAACATCATAAATAACTTTAAACAATACCTCTTTTTAAAAAAATACGTCTGTTTAAAGATGGTCTTTAAATTGAAATATTAATGTTAAATAATTAATTCAGCATGCTCTTTAAATGTCAGATCTTGGACGTGTCCCCCTAAAGGGGGCCGGTCCCTTGCAGGGATCGCTATTCGCTCTGTCCCTTCGGGACTGGCCCAAAATACCGGGCCACCCTTCCAGGCACCTCACGCATTAGCCCTTCGGGAGGGCACGCAAAACATAGAAACGCCACTGTCAACATTTCGCTATGCGCTGCGGCCGGGATACGCCCCTGCGCTTACGCGCACCGCTACCACGGCGGGGGGCTACCGGCCGCAAAACAGAGTCCCCCGGACTCTGTTTCAAGGCGCAACATAGCTCTACAGCGATACCGATACGCGAACCTTCAAAGGCGTCTATAGAAACAGGGGGCCGGCAAAAGCCGGTAGTTGCATTCGCAAGAAATTTCAAATTATTTCAAAAAATATGCGAAATAATCAAAAAATATACGAAATTTGCAAAATATTTCACGAATTATCATCTTTTCGCTTGATATTTGTGTGACCTTTTGTTATACTTCTTGTGTGGCAAATAAGAAGATTTACTTTTAAAACAGATTAAGGAAACCTCATGAGCAGATTCGCAACTCAAACCGCATATCGTGGACGTGAACCGCTGACCGACGAAATGATGCAGCGTATCGCGCCCTCGATTTTTGCCACGGAGGCGCATGAAAGTCGCTCAGAGCGATATACCTATATTCCCACTTCTACAGTTGTCGCTGCATTGCGCGCGGAAGGTTTTCAACCGTTTATGGTGAGCCAAGCAAGAACCCGTAGTGTTGAGAAAAAAGAACATACAAAACACATGATTCGTATGCGGCAAGCAAACCAGTTCAATGCTGATCGTGGCGAAGAAGTTAACGAAATCATCTTGATTAACAGCCATGACGGTACATCAAGCTATCAAATCATTCCAGGCGTATTCCGTGTGGTGTGCACAAATGGTCTGGTCAGCGGTAAAGGGAACCGCGATGTGAAGATCCGGCACAGTGGAAATGTTATTGATAATGTAATTGAAGGCGCGTTTCGTGTTGTTGAAGAGTTTGCGTTAGTAGACGAACACAAGGAAGAAATGAAGTCCATTGTCCTCGACAAACAGGAGCAAATCATTTTTGCACGGCATGCATTAGAACTGAGATACGAAACTGAAAACAAGCCTGCTCCGATAACCGCAGAACAAATTTTACGGCCGTGGAGACAAAATGATGTGAAAACAGACCTTTGGACTACATTTAATGTAGTCCAAGAAAATATGATAAAGGGGGGGGTGCCGATCCGGACTGAAAAATTCACCAGAACAAAAACAAGAGAGGTCAAGGGGATTGACCAGAATGTACGACTGAACCGAACTCTTTGGAGTTTGGCGGAAGAAATGAAAAAATTGAAAAATGGGTAACTTAATCGAACAGTAAAAGTAGTGAAGCGCAGTATGTTTGCAGACAACTGCGCTTCTTCAAATCTAACATTTTCAGGGGCAAGAAATGAAACAAGATTCTAACAAAATTTCGATACACGTGGACGATTTTATTAAACTTCCTGAGGATCAGCGTAAGTTTGATGGCGGGCCAATGGTTTTGTCAAGTATCAATGGAGCGCGAATTTTTGTGCCAGCGAGAATTATTGGTATTTGAATAGGCGGTCTTCGGGTGCGGTCGCTGCCCAGGTTGCCGCCGCTGGTCGAGCTGGCCGGTGGCCGCGCCCTGCCCCGGGCGAGATTTCCGGGTGCGGTCGCTGCTCAGGTTGCCGCCGCTGGTCGAGCTGGCCGGTGGCCGCGCCCTGCCCCGGGCGAGATTTCCGGGTGCGGTCGCTGCTCAGGTTGCCGCCGCTGGTCGAGCTGGCCGGTGGCCGCGCCCTGCCCCGGGCGAGATTTCCGGGTGCGGTCGCTGCTCAGGTTGCCGCCGCTGGTCGAGCTGGCCGGTGGCCGCGCCCTGCCCCGGGCGAGATTTCCGGGTGCAGTCGCCCCCAGGTTGCCGCCGCTAGTCGAGCTGGCCGGCGCCGCCGCCCTACCCCGTGCGAGATTTCCGGGTGCGGTCGCTGCTCAGGTTGCCGCCGCTGGTCGAGCTGGCCGGTGGTGCCGCCCTGCCCCGGGCGAGATTTCCGGTGCAGTCGTTGCCCAGGTTGCCGCCCCTGGTCGAGCTGGCATGCCGAAATGCGAATGCTAACACTTCGCTATGTGCTGCGGCCGGGATACGCCCCTGCGCTTACGCGCACCGCTACCACGGCGGGGGGCTACCGGCCGCAAAACAGAGTCCCCCGGACTCTGTTTCAAGGCACAACATAGCTCTATAAAGGTGCTTGTTTTCATACGTTTAAAAGCGTCTATATAAAAAGGCTTTCAAATGGCAACGGGATAAAGTGCTGTATCTTCTCAGTAAATTAAATATTGACCTTTTTGTGACCTTTATGTATAATTGAATTAATCGTTAATAGGAGCGGAAATGAATAGCTTAAACAAAGTAATTCTGATTGGAAATGTTAAAGAATCTCCGACACTTCGCAAGTTTAATAATGGCACGCCTGTTACAAATCTGATGATTGCCACTAATGATTACTTGGGGGGCGGTAAAGAAATAACTGAATGGCATAGATTGCAATTGGATGGGAATATTGCTAAATCTGCATGTGAGAATCTTCAAAAAGGTGACTTGATTTATATAGAAGGAAGTTTGAAGACGAAAATTTCACATGATAAAAAAGCTGGGGTTGATCGCTTTACAACCGAAATAGTTGTGACCTTTCTTGAAAAATTCACTGGTGCAAAATGATGACTACTCTTATTATTGGGAAAAATACAATTTGCGTAAGAAGTGTTAAGTTTGGTGAGTTTTCATCGGTCGCCATTGCAATGGGCGCCACTTGGAATGACAATAATAAAACGTATGATTTTCCAGTTAATCCTGATGGAGAATGGCGTTGTATAACAGCAAAACTTATACTGGATCTGGCTCATAGGCATGGGATGATTTAATCGTATTTTTTTAAATATTTTGTTGACCTTTTTGTGACCTATTGATATAATATCTTTATTGGATAATTAATTAGGAGAACAAAATGACTGTAGAAAATGTGAAAAATAGTTTGTCGAATGCACGGAAAATGGCTGATGGCGAAGATAAAAAATTGGAAATATCAATTGCCTTGAGTGATGCTGAGTTCTTCGGTTATAACGATTATGGAAGTGGAGTATATACACCGCCTGCTGATTTTCGTGATGAACCTGACTTGTTGGCATCGTGGAAAGAGGGGCAAAAGAGTGCAAGAAAAGACGCGATGAATCCAGAGTATGACTAAACTGTGATTGGATGGCTTTCAGCAAGTGCCGAAGGCCAACGAATAATATACTGGAGTTTAGAAATGCTATCTTGGAAAATAATGAAAGCTACTGAGGCTGCATGCGAGAGTGTTTGCATGGAGGAGATGGCTGCAATTCACTATGGTTACAAATACAGGATATGGAATCGCTTGGCATCCTGGGGCCGCGGATTTTTGGAAGGCTGGAAAAACTATGAGGTGCAGGCCCGGAAGCGGCAGCTGGAAGACGGCCGAGAAAATCACGGGGAAAAGTAGGGCGGATCGAGGCGCAACGCCCGGTCAAATTACGCCAGGCGCAGCGCGACCACGCGCGGCGCTGGCCAGCCAGCAGCAGCTGGAAGACGGCCGAGAAAATCACGGGGAAAAGTAGGGCGGATCGAGGCGCAACGCCCGGTCAAATTACGCCAGGCGCAGCGCGACCACGCGCGGCGCTGGCCAGCCAGCAGCAGCTGGAAGACGGCCGAGAAAATCACGGGGAAAAGTAGGGCGGATCGAGGCGCAACGCCCGGTCAAATTACGCCAGGCGCAGCGCGACCACGCGCGGCGCTGGCCAGCCAGCAGCAGCTGGAAGACGGCCGAGAAAATCACGGGGAAAAGTAGGGCGGATCGAGGCGCAACGCCCGGTCAAATTACGCCAGGCGCAGCGCGACCACGCGCGGCGCTGGCCAGCCAGCAGCAGCTGGAAGACGGCCGAGAAAATCACGGGGAAAAGTAGGGCGGATCGAGGCGCAACGCCCGGTCAAATTACGCCAGGCGCAGCGCGACCACGCGCGGCGCTGGCCAGCCAGCAGCAGCTGGAAGACGGCCGAGAAAATCACGGGGAAAAGTAGGGCGGATCGAGGCGCAACGCCCGGTCAAATTACGCCAGGCGCAGCGCGACCACGCGCGGCGCTGGCCAGCCAGCAGCAGCTGGAAGACGGCCGAGAAAATCACGGGGAAAAGTAGGGCGGATCGAGGCGCAACGCCCGGTCAAATTACGCCAGGCGCAGCGCGACCACGCGCGGCGCTGGCCAGCCAGCAGCAGCTGGAGAAATGGCCGAGAGAATTTCACAGGTAAAACGGTGAGGCATCGACGGCCAGCAGCGCGACGGCGGGTGCTGCCGATCGTCAGGCCGCAGCCGCGCGCCCAGGGCGCGAGCCTGCAGGCCTCTAGCGGAGCGGTCTACCAGATCCAGGGGGGGGCGCATATGCGGACTGCATCGAGGCGGGGCAGGCAGCAGCCGGAGAAATGGCCGAGAAAATCACGGGGGAGGGGAAGTAAGGGAGCTAAGTCTAATGTTTGCTCAATAGGGCAATGCCGGAGCTAGAACCAGCCTCCGGCATTGTTGACTATTTCGCTGCAGCAGCTTTTTGAAGAGCATCTTCAACTTTTTTTCGTGTAGCGGGTTCCAATAAAGGAAGCGCTTGAACAACTGCACGACCGATACGGGCATGTTCATAATCATTGCTTTTGGCATTAAACGAAACCATACCAAGAACTACTAAAATACCGGTAAAAATACTACAGCAGAACATAGAAGAAACAATAAGGACAAGATTTTTCTTGCCGTCGAACGGTTGACTATTTTTCTGAAGCACAGGCGAAACATTTTGGGAAGTCGCCACCTTTTCAAGAAGATGAGTTACGTGCTGTAAAACATTATCAGATGATATTTCCCAGTCGTGAACCTTTTTCCCGAATTTTTGAAGATCAGCGGTAATCAGTTCATGAGATTCCTTCATTACATTAGAAAGAGATTCTGCACTGACCAATAACGCTTCTGTCTTATCGAGAAGCGGGCCCACTTCGCCCAAAAGAATTCGCCATTGAGCATCTTTTGTCGTTTGTGGGCCGTTCATTATTTCTTCGCCTTCTTAATATATGGTGTCAAAAGGGCCTGATATCCTTGCTGCAAATCCGAATACGCTGAAATTGCCAGGTCTTTCCGGATTTGGGAATCACAAGCATTTTCAAAGGCATCCATATCTTTGTCTGCTTTGGCTTGTTTACGTGTAGCGACCCAATCTGTTTTGTCGAGGGCCAGTTCACGGATAGTTGCACGAACTGCTTTCACCATTTCAAACACTTCATTGTTCTTAATGATTACATGGGGCAACCAGGACGCTTTGGTTTGTCCCACGGATGATGCGTAACCTTGAACGTGAGCGTAAGTCTCGTTGAGGGTATCAACTGCACCATATTGATTAAATACAACCCGGATTTTTTCAGCAGGGATGCCCAAATTGGAAAGCCATTCAATTGTGGCAATCGTATCTTTTTGCTGTTTTTCAGCGGGGACAGTGGGGATTACGACAATATCAAATTCGCCAATCGCGGAACGATATTTCGTCAACTCTTCCATAAACACAGCCACATTAGAGGCGCCGACGTCAATGATAACATCATCATTTGTCATCAATTCGCGGTAAATCTGTTTGAATTGGCTGCCCTTGAACTGGTCAGCAACAATACTATCAACATCGGACGCTTCGCTATGGTTGATTGATTCAACGGAAATGTATTGGGCGGAAGGACGTTCAGCTTTAAGAAGATGAACAGACATTGCAGTTTTTCCGACGTTGCCGGAGAGGTTAAGAACGCAAATTTTCAATTCTTGATATTGGCTCATTTCATTTTCTTTCTGGTGGTTAAGGTTGAGTTTTGGTGATTAAAATCAATGTACTACTTTTGCCGATTATTTTTTTCAGCGTTTCTAGCAATTTTCGAATAGTCAACAGATGCTGCACGTTGAGCTTTTTCCAATGCTGATCCAGATTCGGAAGCAACGGCATTTGACATATCTTGCTCCAGCGAATCAAGTTGCTGCACTGGATAGAATGGCGCCGCTCCCTGGCTCTTGACCACAGGTTGATGGACATTTTCATTTTCCTGCAGCGTCATTTTTTGAACGTAGCGGGTGAATGTAACATATGGAATGTTGAATCCCGAAGAGTTCAAGTTTTTACAGATTGCATTCATTTTAACTTGGCGCTGAATAGCATCCTTAATTTCTGGCCAAAGCGTTGTGAATTCGGCAAACTTCGTTTTTGGCTTTAATTCTTTCAATGACTCACTAACAGAGTCATGCAATGGAGCCGTTTTATCAATTTCCTTCATTTTGTATCCTATGATTCAATTGTATCCTAAGATACAAATTATTTTTGTTCGGGGGTCGGATCTCGGAGTTCAGAACGAGCGCGCGAGAGAGTTACGCGGAATGTTCGTAGCGTGAAAGATACGCCAGCCTCATTCAGAACTTCGACAATCTGCTCATGGGAATATTTGCGGGCACAGGCTTCTATCTGCGGGAAAATGTGATGAATGATCGCGCGCTTGAAGGATAGCTTCATTGCCAGGGCTTGCTCTACTGCAAGTTTCAGCATATCCAGTTCCGTTTGTTCCATAGTCTTTCCAATGTGTTAGTCGAGCTGCAATTATCACATGTAATTGCATGCATTACCAAGTATTTGCATATTATATCAGTTTATTTCACTAAAAAAGAGGGTATTTGCAAAAAATTTCAGAAATTTTCAATTTATTCCATTTTTGTGGTGATTCGGAGGAAAAGCAGGGGAGAAATACGCTTTTTCGATGCGTCCTAGCCAGGCAAAAGCTGGTGGGTAGAGCCAAAGCCAGGGGGGGAAATGCCGTCCTAGAGTGCCACACCATACGCACCTTACAGGTGCACTGCAAACCCGCATGAACTAAGGCTAACGCTGTATGACACAAAATTTGAAATGTATGACAGATCAATGTAAACTATTGATTCTATGAAATTTAATGATAGGAAATGTCACACATGGCTATGATAAGTGTTCGATTGAACACGGAAGATGAGGAAATCATTCGAGCAAAGATGGTTTTGACCGGCGATACAGCAATTAGTACGTTCATGAGACGTGTCTCTTTATCAACAGATTCGGCCGATAGCTCTGGTATTGGTGCACTCAACAAACAAATAGAAAATCTTATTGAGGGGAATAGACAACAACAAAAAATGATACGAGAAATTTTAAGTCATAAGAATGATGGAATTGAATTGTCAATGCTTGCTAGTGTATTTGTAATGTTGTATAACTCCGTAGATGAATCTATTCAACATCGAGTTAATAAATCTATTGATATTAGAGCAATTGAAAGTTTTTTAAATAAAAAATAAGGATTAACTATGAGTGCTGGACAAAAAAGACGTGATGATAGAAATAATGCTGCATTGTTCTTCTTGATAATAGTAATTGCTGCTGCTATGTGGGTGTACGCGGTAAATATGACATTCTCAATACCGAAAGAGAAAATTGCTGCAGGATATTTCTACGCCTTGCTAGCAACGCTGACTGATATCAAGCTATGGCTGCCGCCTTTGTTTGGGATTGTATTTGGAATGATAGTCGCCGTTCAATTCTATATTTATTATAAGACGGGATTTAACGGGGGGGATTTTATTTCAAAATTGCGGGGCCCTGATATGGTGAGTGCTGCAAGATTAAAGGACATTACTAAGGAATATTGGAAAAAGCAATTATCGTTCATGGGAATACCCGTACCTACTTCAAAAGAAAATCAACACTATGCGGTAGCAGGATCGACCGGAACAGGTAAATCACAAGCAATCAGTGCGTATATTGAAAGCGCCCATGCAAGAGGCGATCAGACAGTATGCGTAGATCCCAACGGTGGATTCATGGAAAAATTTTGGAAAGAAGGTGATTTTATATTGAATCCATTTGATGCACGAACGCAGTCTTGGTCAATTTTTAATGAAATAAAAACGGCTTATGATGTCGAGCAATATGCAGTAAGTATGATTCCAAAAAGCCCAACCACAGAGGGGGAGCAATGGAATGCAATGGCAAGGACTATTGTTGCAGAAGTAATGTTGAAGTTGGTAAGGGTTAGGGAGGGAACAACTGAAAAACTTGTATATTGGTTAGTAGAGGCAACAAATGAGCAATTACAAAAAATGTTGGCGGGAACTTCCGCTGCAGGTATGTTCCATGGAGCCGAAGAAACGCTAGGCAGCGTAAGAGCCGTTCTTACACGCTATGTGGTTCCTCATAAATTTTTGAGTGTAGAACCAGGGCAGGAAAGTTTTTCCATTAGGAAGTGGCTTGAGAGCGGAACAGGTAATCTATGGATTACCTGGCGTGAGGATATGCTGGAAGCCACTAAGCCACTTATATCTTGCTGGATTGATGTTATATGCGCTAGCTCATTGTCATCTAATGTCGAGGCCGCAAAGGATATGCATCTGATTATTGATGAACTTGATTCATTATCTAAACTGAACTATCTTATCCAGGCCGCCACAAAAGGGCGTAAGCATCTGTTCAAAATATTTGCTGGTTTCCAATCCTTGGCCCAACTTGATGAAACCAACGGTAAAAATGATGCCTTGACTCTGCGGAATAGTCTACGTAACTTCGGTTGTTTGGGAGTGAGCGAAGGCGATACATTCACCACAGAAGAAGTTTCAAAAGGTTTGGGAGAGCATGAAGTCTTACGGAAAAAAATATCATTATCAGGCGGAACCATGGGAGCCAAAGCAGGTAGTTCGATAGAAACAAATTCAGAAAGATTGGTGAAGCCATCTGAGATTAGCGGGTTGCCAGATCTGTGTGGATATTTGAAATTAGCTGGAGATATACCAGTGGCTAGAATTCAAATGAAGCATAAGAAAAGAGTTTCAGTTACGGAGCCAATGATAATTATCAAAAATAAATGGACAACTGATTTAACTACAGCTGCAAAAAATAGACTGAAATTTGGAGTTGCAAGTGCTGTCATTTAAATTTGTCAGCGACGCCGGAGGTGCTGCCCATTATTTCGAAAATAATGATGACTACTATGCGAAAGAAGGGCCAAAAGGAGAGTGGAAAGGGAAGGGGGCTGAATTGTTGGGACTTGATGGAACTATAACAAGTAAACAATTTAAGAAGATTTTAGAAGGTCATTTACCCTCCGGTGAAATAATTAGAAAGTCGAATACGACTAATCAAGGAAATGGGAAAAAGTCAAAAGATAGATTAGGTATTGACTTTACCTTTAGTGCTCCAAAAAGTGTAAGTATAGCGGCACTAGTAAATGGCGACGAAAGAATTATTAAAGCACATGATGAAGCTGTATCAGAGGCTATTACTTTTCTTGAGAGCAAGGCAGTAGCCAGGCTGAAGGTTAAGGGGAATAGTTTTCGTCAGCATACAGGTAATTTGACTGTGGCGACATTCCGGCATGAACTATCAAGAAGCAAAGACCCACAACTACATACTCATGCAGTCATGATGAACTTGACCATGCGCGATGATAAAAAATGGGTTGCATTAACTAATGATGAAATTCTAAATAGCGTAAAAACAGGGGGGGCTTACTATCGAGGAATATTGGCTGAGAAATTGAAAGAGATAGGATATGAAATACGGGTTACAAAAAATGGATTTGAACTTTCAGAAATATCTGATGAAGCAATAAAGGTTTTTAGCAAAAGAAGTAAGCAAATTGAAGAAGCATTGGAGAAGTATGGAAAGGATAGAAAATCAGCGAGTCAAGAGCTAAAACAAATGCTGACATTAGCAACTCGCCCAGTCAAGACGGAAACCGATAGGACGGTTTTGCGGGATGAATGGAAAAGAGTTCTAAGTGAGGTTGTTGTATCTATGGACGAAAAAAACAGCTCTCTTAAAGTTGGGAAAACCACTGCAAAAATAAAACCCATAAAAGAGGGGGGGGCGAAGAAAACAGATAAGCCTTTCGTTAAGGAAAAAGGTGGAAATGAAGAATATGTTAATTTGGATGGTGGAAAATATGTAAGCCAAGGTGATACGTCATTGGAAGGCGAATCCAGGGCAGAGATACTAAATGGCGAAATGGCCGATGTTTATTTGAATGACGAAATATCGCCAAAAGAAAGTTCCGCTGTAAAAGCTGTGAATTTTGCCATTGAACATTTGATGGAGCGCCAGGGCATTTTTACCAAAGGGGAACTTCTTGAAAGCTCATATAATCATGCCTTGGGAGCATTTAAGGAAATTGAAGATGAGATTTTAAAAGCCCAATCTGATGGACGTTTGATTGCAGAATTGCCGCTTTATCAAAGTGCAAAATCATTTGAGAGAGACAAAAAGGAGAAAAGCAAATTTCAGGCAGATAATTTTAGGCAGGATGAAGAAGATCTAAAAAAGCTGACTAAATCATCGTGGGTCGCCTTAACAATGGCTAAAACTGGAAAATCACAAGCAGAGGTAGAAAAGTTCGTTGAGGATTCCATTTCTAAAGGTCGTCTTGTATTAGTTGAACAGCGTTTCACTACTGGTGAAATGTTGAATGCTGAAAAAAGCATCCTAAGAATGGAGGTCGATGGTCGTAATAGAGTGGAGCCCATCAAGTCCAAAGAAGAAGTATCTAGTATGTTTAAGGGTACAACCTTAAATGCAGGGCAATTTGATGCTGTGGAGCTTATATTAACCTCAGATAATAGATTCGTAGGAGTTCAAGGATATGCGGGCGTAGGAAAAAGCCATATGCTTAGTGAAGCTGTGGAAGTAATTAAAGAAGAGTCTATGAAGAATGCTATGGAGAGGGGGTATGATGTTATCGGCTTAGCTCCGTATGCCTCCCAGAACAAGGCATTGGCAGATTTAGGAATGAAATCGCAAACATTAGCATCATTTTTAATGCGCCCTTCGGATCAGGCGAAATTAAATAATAAAACCATTGTATTTCTTGATGAGGCAAGTGTAGTTCCAGCACATCAAATGAGGGATCTAATGCATTTAGTCGCTGAAGCGGATGCCAGATTAGTTATGACAGGTGATAGAAAACAAACTCAGGCAGTTGAGGCAGGTAAGCCGTTTGAACAGTTACAAGACGCAGGAATGAGTGTTGCACACATTACAGAAATTCAAAGGCAAAAAAACATCGAACTTAAAAGCGCGGTGGTAAGTGCCGCAAATGGACGTATAGCCGAAGCTGCAAAAAAACTAGAATCGCGTACCATTGAAATAGTAGATCCTGAAGATAGGTATACTAAATTGGCGAAGGATTTTACCGATTTGCCTGAGTTGGAGCGCGAAAAGACATTGATCGTGACAGGCACTAATGTTGCCAGATCTAGCATCAATTCTAAGGTTCGTTCGAATCTAAAAATAGAAGAAGGAATAATGGTAAGAAATCTGGAAAGCATTGATATGAGTAAGGCTGAAAAGAAAATTGCTTCACTTTTTAGTAAGTCTCAAATATTAATGTTTGAGGGTAAGGAATCTTTTGGATTGAAGAGAAATACTCAATACGAGATTGTAGATATAAATGTTATTGAAAATAAAATTGAAGTTGTATCGCCAGATGGAAATATTGTAAGTTTTGATCCGGCTAAAAAGCAATCCATATCAATATTTGCCGAAACTGAAATTGCATTAGCAAAGGGCGATTTTATTCGGATAACTAGAAATAACACTAATCTCTCGTTGGTTAATGGTTTTCGGACGAAGGTTGAAAGTGTAACTGATGCTGCTGTAATTCTAGATAACGGTACTTCTATTCCACGTAGTGATCCAATTCACCTTCAATATGGTTGGGCTACGACAGTTCATAGTTCTCAGGGGCTGACTGAAAAAAGAGTTTTAATTGATGCAGATACATCTAGCTTAACAAGTAATCGTGCTGTTTTTTACGTTGCAATATCGCGCTCAAAAGATGACTTAGGCTTGTACACTGATTCGAAAAAATTAATTGGTGAAGTTATGTCTAGGGAGCCGAAAAAATACGCTGCACTGGAGCTTCGTAGTGATGATTTGGAGAAAAGGATAATGGCTACTAGACTTCAACGTGAGCAATTAAATGGGGCAATTGTTCGCTCGCCGGATAATTTAGTTAAAACATCAAGTCAAGAGGTATTAAAAGAAAAACGCCAATTCTCATTTAAATAGGATATTGCGGAAATTTGCAAAGCTGAAATGTGTGCGGCGCAGTTCCACGGTGGCCGAGAAAATTTCACAGATAGAACGGGCGGCATCGACGGCCAGCAGCACCGCGGCGGGCGCTGGCGAGCTGCAGGGCGCTACCGCGCGCGCCAGCTGGTGCACGGCCAGGGCGCGGGCTTGTAGGCCTCTCGCGGAGCGGTCTGCCAGATCCAGGGGCGCAGCGGCCAGCGGCCGAGAAATTCCGCGCCAATACGGACTGCATCGAGTCGGTCGCGGCCCGACCGGCAGCGGCGTGCTGCAGGCTAGCCAGCTGGTGGTCCAGCGACGCGGGCCTGGCGCACGTCGCCGGCTGCGCGATCAGCAGAAGCGGCGCCGGTCCACGGCGGCCGAGAAAATTCCACAGGTAAAACGGGGCGGCATCGACGGCCAGCAGCACCGCGGCGGGCGCTGGCCAGCTGCAGGGCGCTGCCGCGCGCGCCAGCTGGTGCACGGCCAGGGCGCAGGCCTGCAGGCCTCTCGCGGAGCGGTCTACCAGATCCAGGGCGCGCAGCGGCCAGCGGCCGAGAAATTCGCCCGCGCCAATCCGAACGGCATCGAGGCGGACGCGGCCTGGCCGGCAGCGACGCGGGCCTGGCGCACGTCGCCGGCTGCGCGATCAGCAGCAGCGGCGCCGGTCCACGGCGGCCGAGAAAATTCGACAGGTAAAACGGGGCGGCATCGACGGCCTGCAGCACGACGGCGGGCGCTGGCCAGCTGCAGGGCGTTCCCGCGCGCGCCTGTAAGCCTCTCGCGGAGCGGTCTGCCAGATACAGGGCGAGCAGCGGCCAGCGGTGGAGATATTCGCTCGCGCCCATGCGGACAGCATCGAGGCGGCCCGTCCCGAACAGCAGCGGATGACTATTTGGTATCGGATGCTTGATCTACTATTGGGGAGCATTACCAAACATCCCAACGGTTACTAGACGGAATAATTCTCAGGCTCAGACGATATTTTAAAAATGTGTTGCAGTGGTGCGATTTCACACCTATAATGTTTCCTATAGACATTTTTTTGGTCAGAAAAAAATGACCACATTATCATCAATAATTTTTTGGAGAACGTATGAAGATGAATAATAAAATTCTTGTAGCAATCTTGTTTGTCGCATTGACTGGATGTGGCGGAGGTGGTGCTGGTTCGCAGACTACCCCTGATGTTCCTGTTGTAGTAGTACCCCCTGTGGTCGTTCCCCCTGTAGTAGTACCCCCTGTGTCAGCAAATCCGATTGATCCTTATACAAATTTGCCGACTAATGGATCTGCAATTTCCGTGTTGAATGGCATTGTTTTTAATACGAATGGTGCAATTGTAAACGCATATGTCGTACAGGCAGACGGTGCCAATGGTGCTTTAGTCGGTACTTCACAACCAAGCGATATGTCTGGTAAATTTCAGATTCAGTTCTCAAAGATACCTAGTGGAATGCTGCGTTTGGTAAGCGCTGGTGGTTCCACTATTTCCTTGGTAGACAATGCAAAACAAGAAAATGTTGGTTTGGAAATTGTTATTCCGTACTTGACTAGTGATACAGATAATCTGGTGATCACACCTTTGACCAGTATCATATCTCATCTTGTTTCCTATAAAGCAAAAGAAGGCGCAACATTAAACAGTGCATTTATTGCATCAAACAATACGGTTTTGAGCATTAGTTCGCCAAACATTATCTTGAAGGATGATACTCGTATCGGTATGAGTTTACTTAAAACATACCCTGGTTCTTTGGCGGATACAAACTCAACGTATATTGATGTATTAAAAGCATTTGAATGGTTCGGGGTCCGCTATGATTTGCCATCTAAAACAGTTACAAGAGTATTGTCTTCATATTCTGAAAATGCGTTTCCACTTTCCGGTGTAAATGGAAAAAATATTTCCATCAATGTCGGAAAATGGGTAGGCGCTGGATTTGATGATTCTTATCCATTTGTTCTTGATGAATTGACGGCTCAAAAGAATGCTGATGGCACAAATATAATTGTTGGCGGGATTGTCATTCATGAATACGTGAAAAACTACATTGCGACGGATTTGATTCAATATTTTTATCGCAACAGTGCGTGCTTGAGTGACGATAAAGCTGCTTCCCTTTTTAGTCGTTACCCAAATGATGCTGGATTATTCTCTGATCCAATTTTGAAAAAAACTGTTTGTGATAATATCAGTAAGCAGATTACTGATCTGAATGATCGTATCAAAACAAACAATCGAAGCAAAATTATTGGCTGATATTGTTAAAGCTGATTACCCGTCACTTTTGACGGGTTTTTTTATGGAATTTGAAAATGGATTTTGCAGCTCTTATTGTGTCATGTACGCCTTCCAATGTCTCCCCTGACACTATGTCGCACATTGTCAATGTTGAAAGTTTCAAAAGGCCAAATGCGATTGGTTATAAAATAGTAAAAAATGATGGTACTGTTTTTATGCTGACCTCCCAACCCAAGAACCGCGATGAAGCTATTGCTTGGGCTTCGTGGTTTATGGAACATGGGTATCATTTTGATGCCGGGGCAGCCCAGGTAAATTCTAGAAATTTCAAAAAATACAATTTGAATATAAATACTATATTTAGTGCTTGTGAAAACATTAGAGTTGGTGGCGAAATATTAGCCGAGTGTTACTCCCGAGCATTGCCTAAATACGTTGATCAACAAGTCGCTTTGCGGGCGGCTATCTCTTGCTATCAGTCTGGAAATTTCAACACTGGATTTAAAACCGGCTACGTTCAAAAAGTAGTTAATTCAAAATTAAATTCCAAAAAATAATTCGCCTCATCCAGTGGCGCAGCGGCCAGCGGCCGAGAAATTCGCCCGCGTCAATCCGGACGGCATTGAGGCGGACGCGGCCCGACCAGCAGCGGCGTGCTGCAGGCTGGCCAGCTGGTGGGCCAGCAACGCGGGCCTGGCGCACGTCGCCGGCTGCGCGATCAGCAGCAACGGCGCCGGTCCAAGGCGGCCGAGAAAATTCCACAGGTAAAACGGGACGGCATCGACGGCCAGCAGCACAACGGCGGGCGCTGGCCAGCTGCAGGGCGCTGCCGCGCGCGCCCGCTGGTGCACGGCCAGGGCGCAGGCCTGCAGGCCTCTCGCGGAGCGGTCTACCAGATCCAGGGCGCGCAGCGGCCAGCGGCCGAGAAATTCGCCCGCGCCAATCCGGACGGCATTGAGGCGGACGCGGCCCGACCAGCAGCGGCGTGCTGCAGGCTGGCCAGCTGGTGGGCCAGCGACGCGGGCCTGGCGCACGTCGCCGGCTGCGCGATCAGCAGCAGCGGCGCCGGTCCACGGCAGCCGAGAAAATTCCACAGGTAAAACGGGGCGTCATCGACGGCCAGCAGCACGACGGCGGGCGCTGGCCAGCTGCAGGGCGCTGCCGCGCGCGCCAGCTGGTGCACGCCCAGGGCGCAGGCCTGCAGGCCTCTCGCGGAGCGGTCTGCCAGATCCAGGGCGAGCAGCGGCCAGCGGCCGAGAAATTCGCCCGCGCCAATCCGGACGGCATCGAGGCGGGCGCGGCCCCACCGGCAGCGGCGTGCTGCAGGCTGGCCAGCTGGTGGGCCAGCGACGCGGGCCTGGCGCACGTCGCCGGCTGCGCGATCAGCTGCAGCGGCACCGGCCCACAGCGGCCGAGAAAAATCCACAGGTAAAGCGGGGAGGCATCGACGGCCAGCAGCACGACGGCGTGCGCTAGCGAGCTGCAGAGCGCTCCCGCGCGCGCCAGCTGGTGCACGGCCAGGGCGCGGGCCTGCAGGCCTCTCGCGGAGCGGTCTGCCAGATCCAGGGCGAGCAGCGGCCAGCGGCCGAGAAATTCGCCCGCGCCAATCCGGACGGCATCGAGGCGGGCGCGGCCCCACCGGCAGCGGCGTGCTGCAGGCTGGCCAGCTGGTGGGCCAGCGACGCGGGCCTGGCGCACGTCGCCGGCTGCGCGATCAGCTGCAGCGGCACCGGCTCACAGCGGCCGAGAAAAATCCACAGGTAAAGCGGGGAGGCATCGACGGCCAGCAGCACGACGGCGTGCGCTAGCGAGCTGCAGAGCGCTCCCGCGCGCGCCAGCTGGTGCACGGCCAGGGCGCGGGCCTGCAGGCCTCTCGCGGAGCGGTCTACCAGATCCAGGGCGCGCAGCGGCCAGCGGCCGAGAAATTCGCCCGCGACCGTGCGGACGGCATCGAGGCGGGCGCGGCCTGGCTGACAGCGGCGTGCTGCAGGCTGGCCAGCTGGTGGGCCAGCGGCGCCGACCTGGCGCACGTCGCTGGCTGCGCGATCAGCTGCAGCGGCGCCGGTCCACGGCGGCCGAGAAAATTCCACAGGTAAAACGGGACGGCATCGACGGCCAGCAGCACAACGGCGGGCGCGGGCCTGCAGGCCTCTCGCGGAGCGGTCTACCAGATCCAGGGCGCGCAGCGGCCAGCGGCCGAGAAATTCGCCCGCGCCCATGCGGACGGCATCGAGGCGGGCGCCGACCGATCGAAGGCGGCATGCTGCAGGCTGGCCAGCTGGTGGGCCAGCGGCGCCGACCAGGCGCACGTCGCCGGCTGTGCGATCAGCAGCAGCGGCACCGGCCCACAGCGGCCGAGAAAAATCCACAGGTAAAGCGGGGCGGCATCGACGGCCAGCAGCACGGCGGCGGGCGCTGTCGCGCGCGCCAGCTGTGGTGCACTACCAAGTCGCGGTCAAGCAAGCCTTGCGGGGGATCGACCCAATAGGGAGGGGTAATAGCCATGGGAGGAGGTTGCTAGGAATTTATGAAAAAAAATTGTTTGATCGACATATTAGTTGCCGTATGGAATATAATGTGCATTTTGCGATTGCATAACATGACTTTTACGATAACAAATTAATACTTTCCATATATGCCACTTAAAAAAACGCTGAAAATTATCCTTTTGTCAATCTTCTCCCTGAGCGTGCAAGTCGCAAAGGCCGACGACTGGCCATGCACCGTAGTTCTCTGCCTTGCCAACCCAAAAGGCCCAACAGCTGTAGCCGAATGTGTTGCACCAATTAAAAAACTTTTCAGAGAGCTTGCGAAAGGGAAGGGGTTTCCTTTCTGTGACATGAACTCCGGCAGTACAACAGGTGCTAACTCAGCTAGAAACCAATATGCCAATGGGGAAAACTGCCCGCCACAATATCGCTACTACTTTTCAAATGGGGATTCAGAACAATTGCTCTGTCCTTATGCGGGAGTAATTACAGTAAAAATAAATGATGAGCCATACGTTCGCGTATGGTGGAATAATTCAGGTTCCGTAACAGAAGCATTATCGGAAAATGCGGCAACGCAAGTTTCTCCAAAATTCGAAACGGATTATAAGGTGTGGAAAAAGCAACAAGAGGAAGCTGCGCGGCTGAATAGTCTTAATCAGAACCAATAAGTGATAAAAATGGATTTCATGCCAGCATTGCTTGACTGCGCTCCATTGCTTGATCCAAGGCTTACCACTTCGTTGATGCAGCAGGAGTCTACTTTTAATCCGAACGCCATAGGACTAGACGGGAAAGAATACTTATTTAAAAAACCGAAAAATAGAACTGAAGCTATATCAATAACAAAAGAACTATTGGCAAAGGGAAAGAAATTTTCAGTGGGATTGTCTCAAGTTCATATAGAAAATGTAAAGAGATTCGGGCTAACATTGGAGCAAGCTTTTGATCCATGTACTAATATATTTTACGGCCAAAAAATATTAGTAAGCTTTCATAATCAAGCATTGAAGGCAGGATTTAAGGGGCGCGATGCTGTATATGCCGCACTAAGGGGATACAACTCAGGAAAAATAACGTCAACAATAAGCAATTCTTATGCAGCATCAATACTGTCGAGAATTGAAAATACAGAAGGAACAATAGTAAAGCGAGGGGCGGAAGTTCAAAATTCAGAAGATTTTAAAAAAACTTCTCAATTTGTCAAAGCAGAAGATTATCAAGATAGGAACGATATATTTTATACAGAAGCTGTTAAGGAAAGGGAGGGCGACAAAAAACATGTATTTTCGAATGGCGACATATTCGGTGATTAATTAAAAACTACCTTGCCATTTATTGACTTGAAGATGGCGGAAGGTATAATAATACATTCTCAGTAGAAAATATGATTGGCATTTAAGAAGATGAGAATTAAAGATATTCCGCAATTGCGCGGAGCAATTTCGGAGTTGAGATTTGAGAAGGATGAAAATGAATTATGGGAAATACATTTTACATTTGGCGCAGGGGAGGACGCATCAGAGCATTGTGTAACTAGGCATTATCCAGGAACGTGCCGAACATGGAAAAATCTGGATAGCGTCTATAAAGCATCAATTGAAATATTCGGCGAAAACATTAAAGAAATAAAAATCATCACTAAACGGAGTAATTAAATGTTGAACAATCAAATAAAAGCTAGCAAAAATAACCAACGTGCAGAATACATGAAAATGTTGGCAATTGGTTTGGTATTTACTATCGCAAGCTCGCCAGCAGCGGCGCAAAGTTTGCGTGCCACTGGCGAAAGTATCTTCAATACGATTTACAGTTTAGTCGGTGTTATCGGCGGCATTTGCGTGCTCGCAGCCGGCATCAACTGGAAGCTTGGCGGAATCGTGGGGCAAGATCCAAAGAAATATTTCTTGAACGCCTGCTTTGGTACTGGCCTTGCATTTGGCACAGTGGGAATTGTTCAGGCCATTAAAACAATGGTGAGTTCTGGTGGTGGTATTGCCGGTGTGTAAGTGGAAGAATTAGACCAGAGCACGGTTCTAAGGGCCGGGCAACGCCCGGCTTTAATCGCCTATATTCCACTGTCTGTTTTTATTGCGGAAATAATGGTGGGATTGCTATTGTTCTTTTTCATAAAATTTTGGGTAGTAGTGCTGCTACCAATACATTTATATTTTGTGATTAGAACATCTTCAGATTTTCACTGGATAACTGCCCTAAACGCGAAAAGGAAATTCAGATATGCGAAATCAAATATTGGTATACGTGAAAAGGGTGTTTTAACTTTCACAGCCAGTCCAATCAAGGTAGAAAAAAACGATTATGCCGACATCTTCTAATAACAAGCAACGTACAGCGACAGAATACATTCCTTATACTTATCCTGTGGACGAGTTTACCTGCGCTACAGAAGACGGTGATTTAGTTCGAACAATTCAGGTGGCCGGTGTGTCATTTGAAACAATGTCGAACGAACAGATTAATGGATTAGAAAGGGACTGGTTTTCTGCAATCAACAGTATTGGTACTAAATACACGAACGCCGGTCTATGGACGCATCTTATCCGACGAAAGTTGAGATACGACATGAGCAGCATTGAATTCGATAATTACTTTTCCAACGAGCTTAATCAAGCACTTTCAAAAAGGATCGAAAATAAAGATTTTTATATAAATGAACTTTATGTTTCTCCTGTTTTTAGAACTGCTCCAGGACTCGCTGATAAAGTAGCCAGGAAAATGTCGAGACAGAAAAAAAGCCAACAGGAAATGATTGCTGCAGGCAACGAAGATATGGAAAGGATAACGCGGCAATTAATGCTAAGTCTGAAGCGTTATCAACCAACGTTGCTTGAATGTAAGATGAATGAGCAAGGTAATATTGAATCGGAAGCGGCAAGGCTATATTCAAGAATACTCAATGGTGGTGAAAGCGCTGCCGTGTGTGTTAATCAACATTCTGTAAGGTATGCAATTCAAAGAAATAATTTACATTTTGGGCATGAGATTATTGAAATTGAAAAGCCATTAGGAAACAAATTCGTAGCGGTATTGGGCATCAAAGCCCCATATGGAATTGAAAAGGTGAAGGCAGATATAATTGACGGTTTGTTGTCAGTGCCGTGTGAATATATTTTAAGTCAATCATTAACTTTCAATACTACAGCGACTGCAGAGAAATTTCTTAAGAAGCAGTTGGGGCAAGTACAGACAACGAGCAACAATAAGCTGATTATTGATGAATTGGAAACCGCCATTAGCAAGCTTGGGAATGGCCAATGGAGCATGGGGAATCACGAATTCATTTTGTCGGTAAGCAGTGATTCTATTGATGAGTTGAGTAAGTCAATAAGCGAAATTGATGTTGCGTTAAGTAATAAAAATCTTGAGATAGTACGAGAAAATAGCGGCATGTTAATAAGTCAATATTTCAGCATGTTGCCAGGAAATTTCAAGATGGGTCGGTTACGCGCTATGCCGATAGGGTCGAATAATTTCAGTAAATTTTTTCCTATGCATAATTTTCCAATCGGGAATGCAAAAGGAAGCCAATGGGGAATGCCATTGGCAATGTTTGAAACTAGCGGGGATGGACCATATTTTTTAAATTACCACGTTAGTAGAAAAGCGCTGCAAGAGCAAGGGATGGATCTGGAGCATATTGAAGAGGATGAAGAGGATGAAGATGATGAGACAGGGGATGCAATAGAAGGAGAAATAACCGTCGGCTCAGAAAGTATTTCATTCGATAAAAATAATAATCGGAAGCAAAGAAAAGATAGTGGAAACTATCAAATAATTGGGAAAAATGGTGTTGGTAAAACGGCGATCCAAGCTGCGATAAGGACGCTGACAAGAAAGAAAAATATGAAAGGAGCCAGGCCATACAAGAGTTTTACCTTCGATAAAGATTGTGGACAAGAGCTACCAATCATGGCATTGCAAGGTGAATACTTCAAATTCAGCCCAGGTCAACCTTCAGGAATTAATGTATTTTCTTTGCCTGACGATACAGCCTCGCATCAATGGATTGTCACACAGGCATTATGGTGTGCAAAACAAGATCAGGCATATGTTTTCAAAGCGAAAGATGAGGCTGACCTTCTTAGGGCAGTGCAAATTGTTTACACACTACCAAGCAATCAAAGAAGATTTGCACGGATTCTGGATACCTTAAGTAAAGGCACCGGATCGTTACATGAAGCGTTGTCACGGTGGGCCGGAGCAGGCATGTATGCCTGGGTACTTGACAATCAGATTGATCGCTTCGACCTGAATAAAAGTAATGATTTTGGCTTCGATATGACAAGCTTTCTCGGCATCCCTGAAGCACGAACACCAATACTCTCATACATTGTTTTTAAAATTAATAGCGCTGTTATCGGGAGCCCATTTTCAATTGATATAGATGAGGCAAGTGCCGCATTAAAAGATGCTTTTCTTCTGAATATGATCGACGATAAAGCAAGGACAGTACGAAAACTTGACGGAATTATTGGCTTAAGCTTTCAAAATGCATCAGATGCATGCACAGGGCCTATTGCAGCGACATTAAAAGGACAGTTTCCTACATTGTTTATTTTTCCAGATAGCACGGCATCACGTGAAGATTATATTAATGGTTTGAAATTGAGTGAGCGTGAATTCGAATTAGTTCGCTCAGGAATGGGTGGGGCGCCGGGTACATTCTTAGTTAAGAAGGGCGCTGAATCCGTAGTTGTGAAAGCAGATTTCAGCGGTATGAATAATATTTTATCCATACTGTCAGGTAGTGAAGATAATTGCGTTATTGCGCGACAAATTATTAACGAAGTTGGCCCAAATCCGAAAGATTGGATTCCCGAATTTTATAAAAGGAGAACGTAATGTTTGCAAAGTTATCGGCTTTTATGGTTGGAATGATGGTTTATGGAACTTCTATTGCTCAGATTCCAGTGACAGATGTGGCGATGAATAGCCAAACGGTTGCCAATCAGGCGGCAAATCTCGCAAAGTATGTCGAACAACTATCACAGTTGAAAATGCAGCTTGACCAGGCTAAAACAACATATAACAGTATTTCAGGGCTGAGAAATATTGGAAGCATGATGAAGAACGACTTGCTTAAACAGTATTTACCGGCGGATTATCAAAAAGCTTATGACCTTCTTAAAGCAGGAAAAGCCGGATCACTCTCAGGTATTAGCGGCTCGCTAAACGAAATCGCAGCTTCCTACCAGGCAAAAGAATGTGACGCAAACACAACAGCGTCCTGCAAAAAAGCCTGGCAAACATTGGCAATGAATCAGTTTGTAGGTGAGCAAGGTTACAAGCAAGCCGCACAGAACATAGCTAATTTAGAAGCGTTTGTTAATAAGATTGGCACCTCTCCAGATCCAAAATCCCTTCAAGACTTGCAGGCACGGATAGCAGTCGAACAGGTAAAAATGCAGAATGAGCAAATCAAGCTGCAGACTTTGCAAATGACACAGAAGGCGCAGGAAGATATGCAGCGAAGAAATTCACATGATCGGTCACAACAAATGCTGCAAACCGAAACACAGATTCGGTTCTGATCATGCCAGGCATATTCACTGACTTGATGAGAAATATTGATACGGGAATTGCCCAAAGCTTTTCTAGCGCATCACAGGGCATGACGAATTACATATTGCCTGTTGGCTGGATCATGCTTGCAATTAGTATCCTTGTATGGTCCTTAATGGTTATTGAAGGGAGAATTCAAACTCCCATGAATGACTGGATACTAAAGGGACTATCAGCACTGCTAATACTTTCAGCAGCAGGTCAATTTTACTCTTCCTGGATATCTGCGCCGTTGTTTGCATTGCCCGATGCATTAGCCAGTGCAGTGAGCGGCGCAACGTCGGCAACATCGGCACTAGATGCGTTGAGCGATAGCCTAAACAAATTAATTATGGGAATAGGCCAGGGCGCACTAGAGGCACTACAAAGTTGGAATTTTGGTGGTGCATTAATGTTGACATTATCCCTGTTGCTTGTTGCCGCAGCTGGATGCCTTTTGGAAATATCATGTTTGTTTAATATGATATATGCAAAAATCGGGCTTTCGATAGTTTTAGGAATTGGGCCATTTTTTGTTCTTTGCTTGTTATGGCCTCACACAAAAAGTTATTTTAATGCCTGGTTAAACACCGTTTTGTATTTTGTTTTTCTAACGGTGCTGACAACAATGATTATGGTTCTTTTTATTAATATTGCAAATCATTTCATGTCAAAACTCATGGGTGCAATTGCTGCACAAAATGGCTTCCTAGAAGTGACTCTTGCTAATATCGGAAAGGCTTTTATTGCGCAAGTGAGCGGAGGCGCTAAAGAAGCATACGAGAATGCTGTTAGGGAACAATTCAATATATTATCAATATCCATTCAGATGGTATTGGTTTTCATACCGATGTTCTTTGTTGCGCAGGAGCTCAGAACGCTGGTTGCGAGCCTTACTGGCGGAAGCGGTGGATCATTTGGATCTGGCGCTATGCAAATGGTGCGGACCATAAAAAGCGGCGGCAAGTTCTAAGGTAAGAATAATCGAAAATATGAAAGAATTATATGAATGATAATAGTAAATTAGTGACATTTTTCACAGAGCGTATTGATTGGGATAAATCAGAGCGAGCAGCCCTAAAAGAGGCTGCAACGGGATGGAAATACTTTTCGTTTGCCGGGTGGGGGCTGGCAATTGCAGGAGTGATTAGTATCATTCCTTTGCTTGCATTACATGATTTCGTTCCCTTAATCGTCACCGTCGATAGACTGACAGGAAATACCTCAGTCAATGTGGGTAAGCAACGGATTGATATAAAAGATCCTGAAAAAGAAGGGATGATAACTGCAGACGTTGCAAGATATGTAAAGGCAAGAGAAGGTTTTACTCGTGGTGAAGCAGAAAATAATTATTCAACAGTCTGGTACATGAGTGCAGAAAGTATACGAGGGGCATGGGACGCAGAATTTAAAGCGGAACTAAATCCTCGTGCGTTAATGGTCACTATGTCGGCTACAGATCAAATTAAAATTACAAATTTGAGCGTATCATTTTTGCCATCTGATCCAACAGATACTAAGGGATTTCAGACTGCGCAAATTAGGTACGATAAAGAAAGGCGGAAGGGATCAAACCCGGCAACCACACAAAGGATGATTTCCACTTTGACATATTCATATAACACGTCAAATGTTCCAAAGAAAATTGAGGGACTGGTTATCAATCCATTTGGTTTTACGGTTGTAAATTATAGGGCTGATAAAGAATCAGAAGAAAAGACAATTAGTTCCAATGCTGTGCAACAAGGAATATATGGGCAAGGTGGGCGATAATGAAAATACTGCTATTCTGTATTTTAAACTTCTTTATTTTTTGCAATGCTGAATCAGCACCTAGGCAAAAGCAAAAAAGTAATGAATCGGTTGTAGATCAAAGATTTAGGACGGTTAACTATTCAACAGATATAGTTAAACTATCAGCAAAAATCGGAAGATTTCTAGAGATAGAATTTGATCCTTCCGAAACCGATATTAAATATGCTATCGGGGATAAAGAAGGTTGGGTAATTAAAGTAGCGACGCACAGTTTTTACTTAAAGCCAAAAGCCAAATTTGCCGATACAAATTTGAAAATCACAACAAATAAAAGAGTATATTGGTTTGATATTGCAATGGAAGAAAGTAAAACCAAATCTACTTGGCACATAGGTTTTAATTATCCTCCTGAGCCGCCACCTATTGCTATAGTTCCTATGATAGATCCAAAAATTATAGCCGCTGCAAATTTGAAAACAGAAACAGTTACGATTGAGGAGAAGTTGGGGAAAAACCCATCTAAAGAAATTATCTCAATAAAGAGAGTGATAAATAGTAACTATTCCGTAATCGGGCCTTTGGATATTACTCCAACATCCATCGCTGACAATGGAGAGCATACCGTTTTGACATTTCACTCTGCAGGGCCAATGCCGGCGGTTTTTGTGGTTGAACCAGATGGGAACGAGCGTCGCGTAGGATTCCATTTGGAAGACGATATGTTAATCGTGCATTTGGTGGCTCAACGGCTAGTTCTTAAACGAGGATCATCTGTAGCGGCGATTACCAATGAAAGTTATGCTCCAACAGGGCCGAATACGACAACTCACACGATCTCTGATGAAGTTCAACGCGAAATTAAAGGACAAGAATAAATGATTTTGTCTGAAAAAAAAGAGTCACTGCCTACCGATGATCGCAGCAGGCTCCAAAAAGTTGCGGCCGTAGGTGCAACACCCGGTCAAAAGTTAATCGGGTTCCTGGCGGCCTTTGTGTCCATGCTAATTATTGTCGGCACGGTACTGTTTAAGTTCGTGATAGCTCCTGATGAAACTGCATCAAAAGACGCTACAAAGGCCGTAGAAAGCTCCCAGGCGGCCCCTACGGTTTCAAGTGAGCCACAAGTATCCGTACCCCTGAATTTTGGTATTGACTCATCCGAGGAGCATGAAGCAGCACAACGAGGCGGGATGCAAAGTACGGCTGCAAAGGACTCTAAACCTTTTCCGCCTGGCCTAATTGCCAATGGCGGCGATCAAAGGAACGTACCCCCAATAGAGGAAGCGGGATCAGTCTACCAGGGGGTTGCTGCAGCAGGTTCGCAAGGCAACACCGAATATCAAAGCTCCATTACAAGAAAGTTGAATGGAACATTAGATGGATCAACGACGGATGAAAAGCAGGAAGTTGTAGCATTACAGCAGGCAGCAGCTCCGGCATTGGCGAACCAGCAACCGAGGAGCCTTATCGGAATGGGAGAGCAATCTGATGCATCTCCGCAACCGCGCGGTGCTATAGCGGCGCAACTAGTTCCTACACAAACCCAATCGGTAAAAGCGTCTTACATTACAAATCAACATTTAACCATGAAGAAAGGTACGTTAATAAGCTGCACAACAGACACAGCTATTAAAACTGATCAGATGGGCTTTGTAAGCTGCATCACAGATTTTCCCGTAATGTCCATGGACGGAAGTGTGATCTTGATGGAGCGAGGAACAACAATCAACGGCGAGTATCAAAAAGGCGTTGATCGAGGTGCAAATGCTATTTTTATACTTTGGACAGACGCACTTACACCAAAGGGTGTGCATGTAAATCTGGACTCTCCAGGAACCGATAGCTTGGGACGGGCTGGGTTAGATGGCGAAGTGGACAATAAATATTGGCAGAGATTTAGCGGTGCTTTTCTTTATTCTATTCTGCAAGATGGGACTGCTATCGCGGCACAAAGAGCATCCAATTCTGCCAGTGGTGGGGCTGTCGTTGTTATGCCCAATACCCAGGCCACAGGAACATCTGCGGCAAGCGAAATATTGAAGCAGGGGGCTGATGTAAAGTCAACATTAAGCAAAGCTCATGGCAGTATGGTTTCAATTACAGTCGCACGTAACGTTGATTTCTCTTCAGTATATAGATTGAAATTAAAAGTAAAATAAAATGAATAAATTAAATACCGAGCAGAAAGAAGCACTGGAAGCACTTAAAACTCATCTTAAACTATTTGATTCGTATCTTGACGATAAGGAAGTTCAAGAGATTGCAATAAATAGGCTCGGGGAATTGATGTTATGGAAAAATGGGCAATGGATTCCAGAAAAGGTAGAAGGTATAACTTATGACTATCTTGATTTAATCGGTCGAGCATTATCTAATTTTTGCAATAAACCATATGACCGAGAAAATACAAGCTTGTCAGGATATTTCCCGGAAGGGGAACGACTGGAAATGACTCATCCTCCAACCGCGCCAGAAGGCTTGCATTATTTGAATCTTCGGAAGTCTACTGGGCCCGCTTTCAAGCATGAAGACCTCACAAAACAGGGCTACTACGAAAACGTTAGGCATGAATATGCAATTTCAATGACGGAGGAAGAACGAAGCTTATATAGTAAGCATTTGACAGACGATGAGAAGCACCTTTGGAAACTTGCGAAAGAGAATAAATGGGAGGAATTCATACAATACGCTGTTCCTACTTACCAAAACATCGTAGTTTCGGGAGCTACAGGTAGTGGTAAAACAGCATACTGTAGATCCCTTATAGAAATGATTGATGTTGACGATAGAATTATTACGGTAGAGGACACACCAGAAATGCCCTTACCAAACCACCCGAACAACAATAGACTTCTATACAAAAAAGATCCAAATAGCAAGGAGGGCGCCACTGCTAAAGATGTACTGCATTCAGTAATGAGGAAGACGCCTAAGCGAGTATTGTTAGCAGAATTACGAGGGGATGAAACTCTTTATTATCTTTCTGGCGTTCTGAATAGTGGCCACCCAGGAGGAATAACGACAACGCACGCTAACACCCCTACGGCCGCATTTTCGCGCCTCGCACTACTGATCCTAATGTCTGAAGGAGGTAAATCATTGGACATGGAAACAATTATGCGACTCCTGAAAATGACGGTAAATGTAGTGGTACAAATTGAATTTGTGTCAGATATAGCCAAACGGAGAGTTACGGCAATTTATTATGACCCAATGCAGAGGCTGGCACTAATCAGTTGAGTAATTTATATTTTTTATAGGAGAAATAGTCGTTCCCGCTGGTTCATATACTACTAACGAAAAATATCATTTCGTAATTGCATTATTCACTATTTACGAATATGATTCTATACATAAGGATATAAGTTATGGACGTATCAAATACAGTGCATGAGAAGCAATTGCAAATATTTTGTAAGGCTGGCGTTATTGAATATTTGCGATTGTCTCCTGCTGAACGTGCAAATAAAGTGGGTTACGAGTTATGGGTAAAAAGCAAACTGAATGAAAACGAAATATTGATGATTTCTCATGGAACAAAAGCTTCCAGGCTTTGGATTAGTCTAGATAGAGCAGTTAGGCATTTCCGTGATTCATACAATTATCATGGAAGAATTTATTTAGATATTTAATTTAGGAAAAAGATGATTTTTACAAAAAAAGCTGGATACGTTGTTTTCTTAGTTGTATGCATGACTGGATGTTCTTCCTTTATCCCTATCGGAGTGCGCAGTGATTCAGATGTTAAGACACAACTGAATGACCAGCAACGTATAGCGGCATATTTCAATCGGATTAACCCGAAAGAAAACGAAGTAGCTACCACGACAAAAAAAATTGCGCTGGTAGCTACTTCCAAAAAAACGACGCTTGATGCTGTTCTGGAAAAGGATGTGCCTGCTAATTTTCAGGTGCTTCCTGATATCGAGATCGACCCTAAAACTATCATCCAGTTTGAGGAAGGCGGCGCGTGGGTGAATGCTTTGAGTAAGTCGCTTTTCGATGTTGGAATTGATATGAGTATTTCTGTTCATCGACAAATACTAACGTTGACACCAATAAAAACTAAACTAGTGGATGTTATAGAAAAGTATGTTCCTGAAGATTATCAAGTTTTCTCTGACGCTGCTGTAAATCTCGACTCCCGTATTAGATATAACGGCAGCCTATATTGGTTAGATGCACTTGCAACTGGCGCCGAAAAGGAAAAAATTGAAGTTAGCGCGAATGTAAGCAAGAAAACATTGCACCTAAAGGCTGCTGGTAGAGAAAAGATGACGAATAGCGTGGCCAATAGTGGTCTTAACATTGATATTAAATAGGTATTGAAAATGAAAACAATGAAATTATTGGTTCTCGCTTTGTCAGCTGTTGGCATGAATGCTTATGCGGCTACCATATGCGTGAAGAACGAAAAGACCGGACAGTATGAATCAACAAGTAATCGAAAATGTGGTCGTAGTGATAGTGCGACTCAAAGAACTACAGCTGCAGCAGGAGATAAATATTTGACAGATGATGCTGTTGAAAGCCAAGAAGTAGAGAAAAAGAAAAGAGTAATTACGATAGTTCAGGAGAGTATTCCCGCTGTCGATTATAAAAAAAGAGAAGTGAAAGAGTATCCGGTTGAACAAAAGATGGCAAAGGTATGGAGCATCAGAAAAACAGATGGCAGTATCTTTAAAGCCCTGAGCCGCTGGTCAAAAGATGCGCAATGGCAATTGCAATGGGAAACAGACAAGAAAGACTTTCCTGTAATTTTTGAAGCTAATTATTCAGGAGAATTTGAAGACGGAATATTGGGTGTAATGACGAGTCTGAAAAATTCTCAATATCCTTTGCGGGCGTGTTTTTACAATAATAATGCTGTTCGCATTATTCATAAATCAAAAGATTGTTTGGATAAATAAAGGAAGATGATGAAGAATTATATTTTTAGCTTGGTAATTATCGCAATCAGTGGTTGTGCAAATGTGTCGCAAGAAATGGTTGATAATCGCGCACGAGAAATGTCAGAGACGATTTCGGATAAAATTAAAGAGCGTGATAACAAAGTTTCCGAGCCGTTGGTTAAACATTACGACGTACCGTATTTAGGAAGTGCCACCATACCTTTGGCATATGATGCTACTTTGCCGGCAGTGTTTAGAGACGTGACATTAAATTTCAATGGCCGTACTAACTTGACGACGATAGGTGAGCGAATCTTCGCCGCTACCGGCATTCCTGTGCGTCTTCGTCCGGATATTTTTATTCCGATGGCAACATTAGTTTCGGGTGGTATTAGCTCCAAGGAGCAAAATGCACAAGCTCTGCCAGGGTCAATTCCTAAGCAAAATTTCATGATGCCTAGTTTTTCCAATGCGGATACTTTGTCATCAAAGAAATTCGATGATTATGATACTGATCTTCCTATGGATTACTCGGGATCGTTATCCGGTTATCTTGACAATATAACCGCTCGCTTGGGAATCAATTGGGAATATAAAGAAGGCACTATTACTTTGTTTAGACTGGTTACGAGGATACTGCCAGTGAAACTGAGTCCAGGGTCGTCGTCATCTGGCTCTACGTTGTCGAAAGCTAGTTCTGGTGGCGCTAGTAGTGGGGGGGGAGCAAGCGGATCTATTTCATCAAACTCCACATCAACTATGAAGCATGAATTTTCAATATGGAAATCTATTGATCTAGCAGTAAAAAATATGCTTACTCCAGCTGGCACTCATTCGATTGATGAGGCTGGAGGATTCGTTATTGTAAAAGACTCCAAAGAGGTCACCGATTTGGTTGCGGAGTATATTGCGATACAGAATTCAGCATTAAACAAGCAAGTTGATTTATCTGTACGTATTTTGAAAGTGTCAATAAATGATACTAGCTCCTTTGGTGCCGATGCAAATGCCATTTACACTAAGATTGCAAATGGCGCCAGCGATTGGTCTTTAGGCATGACGGCGCCTAGTACCTTGGCAAGTACATCAGCCGGTAAGCTGGCTTTTAGCATCCTCAAGCCTGATAGCCCATTCAAAAGTTCAACGGTTTTATTGAATACATTGAATCAAATTGGAACGGTTGTTTCTGATGTGACGCGAAGCGCAACAACTATGAATCGAGAGCAAGTTGCATTAAGCCAGTTCAAAACCATTTCATATCTTGCAGAAACAAAACCATCCAGCGGTGGCAGCACAGGTGGCGGTGCAGGTGTTCCAGGATTGACGCCAGGTTCTGTTACTACTGGATTCTTTTTGAACGCACTACCTACTGCAATGGAGAATGATAGCGTACTCCTTAAATTGTCAATCGACGATAGCAGCTTGACTCGCATGAATTCAATCACTACAGGATCAGGTGAAACACTGCAACAAATTCAGAACCCCGAGATTGAAGGATATAAATCCGATCATTCTTCCAGCTTGCGTAACGGCGAGTCCATGATAATCATGGGTGGACTGAGCGATGGTATTAACGGTGATAAACGTACCTCCGTTACAGGTTTTTCTACTGCAAATCAACGCTCGCGGGAAATGCAAATTATTATTGTCACCCCAAAAGTTCACGCCGGGATGTGATCATGGAAAATGTTATTCAGGTTGATGACAAATATGCACTTGCATTCGGGTTTAAATGGGTAACTTTAGATCCGATAATATCGCGTGGTAAACAACTATCAGACCTAAGAACAGATTATGGCGCACGATGGCTCGCAACATTCAAAATCAATGGGTCTGAAAATATTGGATATGCTAAAAAATTAAGTGTACCAAAAAAGATAAAAGTTTTATCAGGAGCTGGACAGCTAGCTTTGCATGAACGTTTCATTGGCAAATCTGTTCTAGTGCTTCTTGAAGATGCTAATCATGCTGACGGCGGCCAGGTCGAGAACGATGTTGCCGTATTGGGATTGATTAACGGAAACGTGGTACTAGATGCCTTTGTTAAATCCAGTCATGTGCAAAAATTAAGACAGGAGTTTCTAGATCAATGTACAAGGGCCCATGTAGAGTATTTGACTGTGGGCCAGGCGATAACCATTGATGAAGTAGACCAAGAGTTTTTGTGGAGTAATCTTTTGCCAGTTAATAATATTACTGGTATCGGTAAATTCTATAAAAAACCACGAGTAGTTGTTGTCCGGCCATTGAACAAAGACCTACCTTCATGGCTACTCTGGCTTCTGTTAGTACTTATATTAGTAATTTGTGGGATTTACTATTCGCAGGTACGGTCAGATGAGAGGGACAGGTTGCAGCGATTAATGTTGAATAATCAGAAGCCTGATCCAGCAAAGTTATATGCTGACTCTGTAAATCAACTACTTAATAGTGACGTGTTGGTGGCATCAATGGCAGCTAAAATTCTAGGTAAGGAACTAAAAGCGTTCCCTACTCAAAAGGTAGGATGGCGTCTTGATAAGATATCTTGCAACTCAAATAGCGGTTGTGTTGCGCGATGGAATAGAAAATTTGGTACTTTCGCGGAGTTTATTGCTAGCGCACCGAAAGACTGGGGGGAAATTGAGCCATCGCATGATGGTCAAAGCCTCTCTCATAGTTTGCCAATTGTTCTAACTAAAGAAAAGTTATTGAAGAAAGAGGAATGGCCTACAGAGAAAGGAATAATAATTTCTGTTGTTAGTAAATGGCAAAAATACTCAACGTTAAAATTTGATGCCAGTATGCTTCCTGCAGGATTATACGGGGTTCCACCTTCGGTTCAACCACAGCTAGCTGCATCAATGCCCTTAGCTACGTGGGCAGCTGTTTGGGAAATAAAAAGCGCTCCATGGTGGGCTATAGATTCAGTGGAGGATTTGCCAAGAAATATGGCAATCGAATCATTTGATTTATCTGTGGGGAACGAGATAACGTTTAGTATGAAAGGTATTGCATATGTTAAAAAGTAAATTATTATTTTGTTTGTCGATTCTTATTGGGAATAGCGTTTGCGCACAAACTATTGATGAGTTATCTGAAATGAGCAGAAAAACTATTCTAGCGGAAGGGAATGCAAAAATTACCGCAGCAATGGGAAATGTAGACGGTTCGAGAAGTCCTACTGTCCCTCCTATTATGCCTATGGGCGCGATAGGCTCGAATGCAGCAAATCTCGCTCAAGGGAAAGGCGCTGATAGTAGTAAGAAAACGGTTCCATTACCTTTGATTTTGGCAATATATGGGGTTGCCGACAACCTCACCGCTGAAATTAATGAGAACGGGTTCGAAGCAAAGTATATTGAGGGCAATGTCACGCCGGGCGGATGGGTGGTAAAGAAAATCGCCAAGCGAGGCGTTATATTGGAGAAAGAAATCGGGAAATCAAAAGGGAAAACAAAAATCAATTTGACATATGGGCAGCGAAAAGAAGAGAAGGAAAATCAAACTAAGAAAGAAATTAATCAGTAAAAGATAGTAAAATATCGGTTCGAATATCTAATATTTTTTTTAATTATTTAAAGGTAATAAATTATGAAACGCAAGATCAATAAAATTGGTAATCAAAAATTCAAGCAACGTGGTATTTCGGCAATTCAAATCATGCTGGGTGTATTAGTCGGTGCGCTCGTTCTTATTGGCGGACTATCATTACTTCGCTGGGTTGATTCAGCAAAAGTCAATAATGACCTGAGCGAGTTGAATGATTTGAAAGCGCGCACGGTGAGCTATGCGTTGAATCATAACGGAAGCTTTTCGGGTGTAACCCAAGAAACCATCATTGGTTTGGACTTTTTCCCGTCCAACCGTGTATCTGGCGCAAGTGGTTCCCGTGTTGTTCAAAATCAGTGGAAAGGTTTAATCACTGTGGCTCCAGCGACAACTGCAACTGCAAATGACTCTTTGCTGTTCACTTATACAGGTATCACATCCGCAGCGTGTAAGGAGTTGTCCCTTAAGGCTGCTCAACTTGCCGCAGCAATCTCAGTTGGTGGAACTCCGGTTAAGCCATCCTTGGGCACGCTAAATGAGGCAACCATGATTACCTCATGTGATCAAGGTAATGATAATGTGACTATTGCATATACATTCAACCGATAGTTTCGCTAAATAAACGAGGCGGCTGATTGAATAATCAAGTCGCCTTTTCTTACCAACTATTGTGAAAATATAATGTTAAATAAACTTTTAGGACGTGGGGAAAATAGCCCGGCTAATTCGTCACCTCTTCGGAGGATCAGCAACAATCTTAATAATGTTAAAAGTGTTGATGCCACAATTAAAGTTGGTAGTGACAGTATTGATGATGTAGATAAAAGCACAGGAATTAGTGACTTAGATAAATTTCAAGATAGTATCGGAAGCTGGCGATCTGCTGTTCCAGGTTTGGTTTCAGAAATGGATGCGGAAAAATGTATAGTATTAGATCGTAAGTATAATAATGTTCTTGTACTTGCCATACCAGAATTTTTTGCAAGTGGCGCCCGAAGTAGTCTTCTGAAAAAAATTAAAGATAAAGGTTTAAATGTTGAGGCGGAAAGCACTGCAACTAAAGAACAGATCGAAGCGTTAGTTGAGGCGAACAAAACAAAACAGTATAGCTCAAGCGGCTTTGTTGTTAATGATGATGATCGTAGTGTTACGCTTTATGATGATATTGTGGAAGGCGCATTTGAGATAGGCGCGTCAGATGTGCATTTTGAATTGAATAGCATTGGCAAGAGCAATATTTTATTGCGTCTTTATGGACGTATGCGACAGTGGAAATCATACGATTACGAAATCTTATTAAAGGCTGTTGCTTCAGGATTTAATTCTAAGACAAAATCAGGAACGGCAACAGGCCCATCATGGTCGCCTGATAGGCCATTGTCTACAATGACAGAGCATGTCATTGGTGAGACAAACGTAAATGGTAGGTTCTCAACCTATCCGGTTATAACTGGTCTTGATGTTGTTGTCCGACTACTGGAAAGTAATCCGCGTGATGGAACTATTCTAACGTTGGAAGAGCTTGGCTATGCTGAGTCACAGATCCGAGATCAACTTATTCCT
This sequence comes from Janthinobacterium sp. HH102, assembly GCF_001758625.2. Taxonomy (NCBI): domain Bacteria; kingdom Pseudomonadati; phylum Pseudomonadota; class Betaproteobacteria; order Burkholderiales; family Oxalobacteraceae; genus Janthinobacterium; species Janthinobacterium sp. HH102. Next base: position 13,617 of record NZ_CP062065.1, on the reverse strand, counting down.
GCATTACGGAAAAACAGCGGTTTAATCGCGCTTTCTGGCGGTACTGGTTCGGGGAAATCAACCGCTCTAAAAACTGCAATGAACTTACTGCCAAATAAAGATAGTTTAAAACGATATTCTGTTGAAGATCCGGTAGAGTATATTATGCCAGGGGTCAGGCAAATTTCGGTACAACGTGGAGTCGATGACGATGATGAAGAAGTAAGAAGAAAGTTCATTGCAGCTTTACGGCAATTGGTTAGGATGGACCCCGACGTATTAATGGTCGGTGAAATTCGTGATAGTGAAACAGGGTCAATCGTCAGTGAGTTTGTACAAACAGGTCATAGGGTACTTACTACGGTACACGGGGACGGTGGCATTGACGTAATGTCTAGGATGACGGGGGAATTAATCGCAATACCAGCCGAAATCATGAGTACCCGAAAATTTTTGACAGCAGTTGTATATCAGAAGTTATTACCGAAATTATGCATCGAGTGTCGTGTTCCAGCAGCTCAAATTATGAGCGCTGAAAAACTTTCTTTGATACAGAAAAAATTTCAAATAGATTCAAAGTCTTTTTATTGCTCATCAGAAAACGGATGCCCTGAATGTCGAATTGAAGGGATTGATTCAGGTGGCACAAAAGGATTGACAGTGGCTGCGGAAATTATTGTTCCCGATTCGCAGTTACGCGGACATATCAGAGACAAGAACTGGGTTGATGCTGAAAATGTTTGGAGAAAGTCTCGGAAAACTGGTTTTTCAAATCCAGACATGACAGGGAAAACTGCTTTTGAACACGCTTTGTACAAGGCAAGTCAAGGCATAATTGATCCACGTGACATTGAATCTGAGTTTGAAGCATTCGATACATACGAGATATTTGAAGGGATGGAATGATGTTTTTCTCATTAAAAGTTTGGTGGGCAAAGAAAGTATTTTCTGAAAAAAGAGGCGAAATTTATAATGCTATTAACGCTCAGATTTCAGATGCTGGCGGTAGGCGTGTCGAAACGCTTCCTGAAATGTTTGGTAGTTGGGCCAAGCGAAGTTCTGAGAGGGAGGAAAGTATTGCTTTAGTGTATAAAGCAATCGAGCAGAGGTTACGTTCCGGGAAAATGTTTTCAAGTGCACTGCAAGGATTTATTCCTGGCGACGAAGCCCTTCTAATCAACGCCGGGGAGGCCTCTAATCGACTATCTGATGCATTGACGTCCGCAATTACATCACAGAAAGCAACAGCTGAAATGAGCGGCGCGGTTTCGGGAGCAATGTTTCAACCCATGTTCAATTTTTTGGGGTGGGTTGTTAGCAGTGTATGTTTAGGTAAATGGCTTTGGCCAGAATTAATGTCTTCTTTCACGGAAGAGTATTGGCCAAGTTGGGCACTCCCACTGATTCATTTTGATATGTGGCTTGCTGGCAATTGGTTTTTAATGTTTCTAGGCTTTATCGCATTGCCATTATATTATTACTCATTGGAAAATTGGACAGGAAGATTTAGACAGGTAATTGATAAAATACCTCCTTACTCCATGTATCGGGATAAAACTGCGAGTGGATTATTAGTTATTCTCGCAGGTCTTATTAAATCAGGACTGACTGTTGATGAGGCACTAAAGCGTATTGCAAGTTCCTCTATGTGTACTCCTTACTTATTGTGGCACGTAAATATCATGATGAGGCGAATGCGGAAAGATGCTGATAACGCAATTAAGATGTTTCAGACTGGATTATTTTCTCAACAGATTATTGATCGTTTAGCTGATTCACTTAGAACAAGATCACCGGATGAAGCTCTTTCAGAAATGGGGGAAAAATCCCTTAGTGATGTTGTTGCCATTGTTAAAAAATCAGCTCAATTTGCGAATGGAATATGCATGGTATTACTCGGTCTTCTATTTGCCTATTCCGTTGCCGCTCAAATGATCGGAGCGCAAGAAGCAGGCTCTAATTTCATGAGCAAATCAATGAGAGTTTAACTAATGATTAATTTTAATAAATTTTCGAAGCAGCGTGGTTTTTCAGCTACCGCTATGATGGTTATGCTGGCAATTGGTGCTATAGCAATGATCGGAGTTTCCCGAGAAACTATTATTAAGGCTGCACAGGTAAAAGGAGAATCGTATGGGAATACTCTGCTAAAAATAAACAACGCTGTCGGTTTGTATCAAATTCAAAATGCTGCAACATTGATTTTGGCGCCAACAACGGAAGTTAGTATTGCTCAGCTTAACTCGTTCTTAGGTGCTAATTTTAGTGATAGTTCGCCATTAGGTGGTGTTTCTATTAGGATTTCCAGTGAGCCGAGCGGTTGTGTCGCTCCTAACTGTAGTCTTACGTCGCAAGTAGTGTTCAAACTTCCCGTTCTTAATAGCGAAACTGGAAATGTAGATGCAAGGGTTCTTGAGGCAGCAATGGGAAAATTATCAGGTGATGCCGGCTACTCTGATGCTTCTACGCCTGGGACGATCCGTGGGGCAAACTGGGATAGGCCAAATCCATTTAATGTTCCAGGAACTCTGATGGCCATCAATGGTTATGGTTCCTCGGTATTCGCTCAGTTTGTTGATCGTGCTGGTAAGCAAGGAATGTTAGCGGACTTTGAAATGGGTGGAAACTCTATCAAAGACGCGAAAAATATTACGGCAAAACATCTAGCTTTGCCTATGGGAACCAGTCTTGCGCTCGGTGTAAATAGTATTTATTCTGATGAATTAAATACTGCTATCCGTCAACAAGGTGGAATTTATATCCAGCGTAACGATGGTAGTTCCGGTGACATTAATCAGGTCAATAATATTAATGCAGGTGGTACTGCTTCGTCCCGCTCAGTTGTTACCAACGATTTATCTTCGAGTACCGCTTACGCAGCTCAAGAGGTTAGAACTGGTGGATGGTTTAAGACTGACGGTGATGCTGGTTGGTACTCAAATAAATGGGGAGGTGGTATGTATATGAGCGATGGCACGTGGTTAAGAACAGTGAACGATAAGGGAGTTTATACAGGTGGGCAGGTACAAGCTGGAACGTTGCAATCCAATGGTAGTTTGACGGTTGCAGGTATGGCGACTGTTGGATCTCAAACAGTGGCAGGAGCACAGGTTATTGGCGGAAATCAAACTGTGTACGGGAATACTGCTGTAACTCAAGCGCTTACACCAGGGCAGATCGCAGTCAGTGGCGCTGGCTGCGCTGGTAATCAAGGTGCGATAGCGCGTGACGCCAATAATAATTTATATGTGTGCAATTAAATTATGAGAAAATTTGTTGAAATTATTATATTCATCATCTCCCTTTTCCTTTTACCTTCGGCATTTGCGCAAGGATGGAAGCCTCTCTGTGTTAATGATACTGACAAGGCTGGAAAAAATAATGGTACGTGGCAGAAACTCAATACTCCATCTAGTGGAGGTAATACGTGGAAAAAGGTCGGGGATTGTATAATTCCTGATCCACCAATAAATGGCGGACGTCCCTATACTCATATTATAGATACTGGTGCATCCATGGGCAATAATCATTGCAATGCCTTGGGAGGCTTTACAGGTAATGGAGATACTATTTATACTAAATGGGACCCTCGCTTACTCACCGGTAAGCTAACTCCCAATACTATTGATGGCGTTGCCGTAACGCGTCTTGATGACAATTGTGGCCAAGGACTAACGGTCGCATTTGATTCCAGATTAGGCGTGAATGGAAAACGCCAACATTTTAAATCGCTAACGATATATGATTCTCCATTAACAACCACATGGGTTTGGGGGAAGGCGGGGATGGATTGGTATCAATACCTCTGTGACAGTCCTGGCGGAGAATGGGGCCCTCCACCCACAGAATGTTCAACCATGGTTGTTTGGGGCCCTAGAGGAATGCCAGTTCGGATGCAGCCATATACCAGATACTATATTAATGTTATTTATTGACAGTATCGCAGTTGGCGTGGGCATGGTGCACGTCGCCGGCTGCGCGATCAGCTGCAGCGGCGCCGGTTCACGGCGGCCGAGAAAATTCCACAGGTAAAACGGGGCGGTATCGACGGCCAGCAGCACCGCGGCGGGTGCTGGTGCGTTGCAGGGCGGTTCCGCGCGCGCCAGCTGGTGCACGCCCAGGGCGCAGGCCTGCAGGCCTCTCGCGGAGCGGTCTACCAGATCCAGGGGCGCAGCGGCCAGCGGCCGAGAAATTCGCCCGCGCCAATCCGGACGGCATCGAGGAGGGCGCCGCCCGACCGGCAGCGGCGTGCTGCAGGCTGGCCAGCTGGTGGGCCAGCGGCGCCGACCTGGCGCACGTCGCCGGCTGCGCGATCAGCTGCAGCGGCGCCGGTCCACGGCGGCCGAGAAAATTCCACAGGTAAAACGGGGCGGCATCGACGGCCTGCAGCATCGCGGCGGGCGCTGGTAAGCGGTAGGGCGGTCCCGCGCGCGCCAGCTGGTGCACGCCCAGGGCGCAGGCCTGCAGGCCTCTCGCGGAGCGGTCTACCAGATCCAGGGTGCGCAGCGGCAATCGGCCGAGAAATTCGCCCTCGCCAATCCGGACGGCATCGAGGCGGGCGCGGCACGACCGGCAGCGGCGTGCTGCAGGCTGGCCAGCTGGTGGGCCAGCGGCACTGACCAGGCACACGTCGCCGGCTGCGCGATCAGCAGCAGCGGCGCCGGTCAACGGCGGCCGAGAAAATTCCACAGGTAAAACAGGGCGGCATCGACGGCCAGCAGCACGATGGCGGGCGCCAGCCAGCGGCAGGGCGCTTCCGCGCGCGCCAGCTGGTGCAAGGGCAGGGCGCGGGCCTGCAGGCCTCTCGCGGAGCGGTCTGCCAGATCCAGGGGGCGCAGCCGCCAGCGGCCGAGAAATTAGCCCGTGCAAAGGCGGACGGCATCGAGGCGGGCCCGCCCGGCAGCGGCATGCTGGCCAGCTGGTGCGCCAGCGGCGCCGACCTCGCGCACGTCGCCGGCTGCGCGATCAGCAGCAGCGGCGCCGGTCCACGGCGGCCGAGAAAATTCCACAGGTAAAACGGGGCGGCATCGACGGCCAGCAGCACGGCGGCGGGCGCTGGCGAGCTGCAGGGCGCTCCCGCGCGCGCCAGGTGGTGCACGCCCAGGGCGCGGGCCTGCAGGCCTCTCGCGGAGCGGTCTGCCAGATCCAGGGCGCGCAGCGGCCAGCGGCCGAGAAATTTGCCCGCGCCCATGCGCACGGCATCGAGGCGGACGCGGCCTGGCTGGCAGCGGCGTGCTGCAGACTGGCCAGCTGGTGGGCCAGCGGTGCCGACCTGGCACACGTCGCCGGCTGCGCGATCAGCTGCAGCGGCGCCGGTCCACGGCGGCCGAGAAAATTCCACAGGTAAAACAGGGCGGCATCGACGGCCAGCAGCACGGCGGCGGGCGCTGGCCAGCTGCAGGGCGCTCCCGCGCGCGCCAGCTGGTCAAGGGCAGGGCGCGGGCCTGCAGGCCTCTCGCGGAGCGGTCTACCAGATCGACGGGGCGCAGCGGCCAGCGGCCGAGAAATTCGCCCGCGAAAGGGTGGACGGCATTGAGGCGGGCCCGGCACGAGGCGAAAAAAAACCGGCTGGTGTGCCGGTTTGAGTTATTGGCGATTTCCGATCTATTTTAAGAAATATGCATCGACTGTAGTGCCTGCCGCATACCGGCCGGGGCGGTGGCGCCAGGTGGCGCCGGTCTTTTCCACTGTTATTGGGACTGTTTCAGTGCGCTACCGCTTCCGCCAACGAAGCATGCCTTCCCTCTGTCCAGTGACCTGCGAAACAATCCAGTCTTAATCGCGTGTACGGCATTGATGAGCATGGTGAATGGGTTGAGGTAGTCGATGACTGGCGACACAAGACGGTACACCAGCAAGGCGAGCAACACAGCCACGAAGACTTGAGGGTTCACGAACAATGCAAATGTTGGATTGTTCAGAAGCGAAGTAACGAATTCCATATCTAATTTTCCGTTGGGTTAGATGCGTTGGATTGTAAAGCGGTACTGGTCACGGGCATCAGATGGCAATTTCATCTTCTGGCCTATGCGCAAACGTACTACGTAGCCATTTACATTTTGCTCATCGGTTTGCGGCAAATCTACAGTGCAGCCACCTTGCGCTTCTTGGCGAGCCATGTTTTTCAGGTATACATAATTCAAATCAATTTTTACTGAAGCTTCGCCCTGCGATTCTTGAATCGGTGTGGCCGAAGCTACTAGCCCTGCGTCGACTTGACCAGTTGTAATCACCATTTTCCCCGCTGGATCGAAACCACAATCCTTGGCGAACGGATAGGCGGTTACGCTGGATATCACGGCTGGATTGCCTATTGAGGTCATCAGTTCCCACTCATTTCGCTCGATCTTGCCGTCAGTCATCGTTAGACGAAATCTCATAGGTTTTGACACCGCCTCAAGCTGCTTCGAAACCATCAGCGGCACATTCACGCTATCTACACCAGGCATTTGCGCATACGCGGTAACGGCTGCAAGAACAGTCGAACAGATTGCAAAGACAGTCTTTTTCATTTATTGATCCGCTCAAGGCGGCCTTTCAAGTTACTGGTGTTCGGCCAGCTCGGTGCGCCAGGCGGCGCGGGATTTCCGGGTTAGTTGAGTCTTGAGTAGAACAGCATCAGCTATGGCGTGCCTCATACCATGATTTGTAGAAAGTTCCACCACCCACGCACATAGATGCTATGGATAAAAACCACCACTTTATAAAAGCGAAACTATGTTCTGGATTGTTCATTGCTGCCTCATATACAACTGGCTTTACCAACGGCAGAATACTCATAAGGAATCCCACAACAAACATCAATCCCGCTAAAACTGCCCAAAATACATTTCGCATATTGCTCCTAATTTTTTTGTCATAATAAAAAATTGATTTTCCGGGTTGGTTAGCCGCGCTGAATTGCGCTTCCATGTGAATCATTATAGGTGTGAAATCGCACCATTGCAATTGTTTTGTAGCTCTTCTCTTAATCTGCGCTTGTACAGCAACTGACCAGCCAGCTGCAGGGCGCTGCCGCGCGCGCCAGCTGGTGCACGCCCAGGGCGCGGACCTGCAGGCCTCTCGCGGAGCGGTCTACCAGATCCAGAGGCGCAGAGGCCAGCGGCCAGCGGCCGAGATATTCACCCGCGCACGTGCGGACGCCAGCTGGTGGGCCAGAGGCGCCGACCTGGCGCACGTCGCCGGCTGCGCGATCAGCAGCAGCGGCGCCGGTCCACGGCGGCCGAGAAAATTCCACAGGTAAAACGTGGCGGTATCGACGGCCACCAGCACGGCGGCGGGTGCTGCCGCGCGCGCCAAGTGGTGCACGCCCAGGGCGCGGGACTGCAGGCCTCCTCGCGGAGCGGTCTACCAGATCCAGGGCGCGCAGCGGCCAGCGGCCGAGAAATTCGCCCGCGCCCATGCGGACGGCATCGAGGCGGGCGCCGCCCGATTGACAGCGGCATGCTGCAGGCTGGCCAGATGGTGGGCCAGCGGCGCCGACCAGGCGCACGTCGCCGGCTGTGCGATCAGCAGCAGCGGCGCCGGTCAACGGCGGCCGAGAAAATTCCACAGGTAAAACGTGGCGGTATCGACGGCCACCAGCACGGCGGCGGGTGCCAGCCAGCGGCAGGGCGCTCCCGCGCGCGCCAGCTGGTGCAAGGCCAGAGCGCGGGCGGCATCGAAGGAATGGCAAAGGATTTCATGTTATTTTGAGAACTCACCTTCTGAAATAATAAATTTATCCACTGAAATAGCCTTAATTTCTTCAATGCTAGGTTTATCTAGTTTCTTCCATTTTTTATTTATTTTTACTTCAATCCAAATGAACTTATTGTCTTTTATTTGTCCGCGATAACTTTCAACTTTTCCCTTTGCACTAGCGAAAGTAATTGTAGAATTCCCATTTTCAGAAATTGATATCTTGTATTTCCCAGTATTGTTGGTTGAAGAAAAAATACCGCGATATATGAAATTTTGTTTTTTGCTTATGGTCGCAATGGTTGTATTTTGTGTTTTATACAAAGTAAAATGCATCGCAATAAAAATAAGTGAGCCAGCCACTACTGTAATAAAAAGACGAAATAATAATGTCATTTATCTTCCTTTTTTTCAAGTTTCGATTTTGATAATTCAGAAATTTCCTCTTTAGCTTTTTTTATCATGGGGCGCATGAAAAAATGACCGGAAAGCATCATTAAACTAAATATGAATAGAAAAATTAGTGTTTTTGTGGTGGGCTCTTGCATAGCCTGGCATGTTGTATATCCCATTCCTGCAGCGCCAAAAAGATAAATGTACAGCTTGATAGGAAAGTATCTAAATTTCATTCTGGTAACTCCTCTGTTAGTTGTTGATTACATTTCAAACAGCCAATTAATAATGACGGCTTACCCCATGTTTTAATTGAGCAGGTTGGGCATTGATATGCTACTGTTGATTTTTTTTCTGCTGCTTCTCGATTATATGAATGTCTAAATGCTTAATTTCTTCTTCGCTTAAACATATTCCAGTTTCTTCCACATGTTGATGCAATGTATCTGCTAACTCTTTTCTAGTGACCGGAAATCTGTCAAGCCAAGAGATAGCAAACTTTCGCGTAAGAAGTTTTTTTGTTGATAGGTCAAATTTACCATCAATAATTTTATATTCGGAAACTGAGTCACCCGTACTCTTTCCGCCCGGCTTACCTGTATCACTTAAAATAAGGCCGATTCCTTCCATAATTGAAGCTAGTTCTGCATTGTGATATCTCCCGCGCCCAGGTTTCCCAAAGTGGTATTGATACTGGTGCCCCATCTGATGAACTAAACTTTGTAATGTTTCTTCAATTGATTTTACCGTTATAAAAGCTGGATTCAGGGCTATTTCATCAGCTCGTTTAAGGATTGATTCGGGATTTTTCTCATTTTTTGACCATCTACTTGCGGAAAAATAAGCCATCGTTCCATGTTTTCTTTGCAGTGTTATCATCGCCCCAGGAAGACTTTTTCCATACTCTCTTGAAAATAAATCATCGTTAAAGTGATCGTATGCTTGCTGTAATTCCTCATACATCTGTGCAGTTGGTAATCTATTCGTTAGATACATTGTGCATTCCCACTAAAATAATATATATGCTTAATGATACATTTTCTATGCAGCATTGCGCAAGAACTTTGTTCCCTAGGATACAAAAATTTATTACGGTATAAATTCCCAATAAATAATAAATAAGTATATTTTCATAGTTAACATTTAATATCTTGAATTAAAGTGTTTCCTATGGTAAATTTGTTATATTTAAATAGGAGGGAAAATGGGTCAAATTGCCGATGTAAAAGTAGATTTAGCAGGTATGGAATTCAGTTCCAAAGACCTTTACTTGGTACGAGTTCAAGATAATTTCGATAATTCAAAAATTGAAAATGGTGCTGTGACGCTGACTCATTTGAGCGACAAAAGAAATACTTTTCACTTTACTCAAAACAGTGTTGTGTCTAACCATTCGTATGGGTCATTTAATGGGGAGGCAGTAATTATTTCTCCAATGATGGATACGTTTGAAAATGGTCAGATTCCTTCAGGATTTGGTCAAGCGGATACTTGGATCGCTGGTGATAACAATAAAAGTATGGTTGTTCCAAATGCCACCCTCGTTCTTCCAAGTGATGCGGCTATTCCAACAGGTGTGCCAGTAATTACATATGATCGCGGTGTTACGGAAGCTGATACCTTAGCGGCTAGGGATGCGGCTGTTGCGTCTTTCTTTGAGAAAAAGAATGCTCCGTTTTATAAAGTGGGATTAGATAGCTGGTCTGGAAGCATGTCAGTCAGTCAAAAAGAAAATGAGATAGCTCTCACGGCCCTAATCGGTGAGGAGAAAGCAAGTAAGGTACTTTTCGGACGCCACTCAAATTCATATGACGCCAATATTGAACAGGCGCTAGTTGCCCAAGAAAGAATAGAAAAGAAAATCGCAGATGGGGTTAAATATTGGACTAACGGTTCTGGTGTAGACATTGAATATACCGAAACATTAGAGGTAAATAAAAGAACGTTGTCTGAAGCTCTTAAAGATGCTTTGGAATCTGCGCCGTCGAAAAACGCTGAAAATTATTATCGCGGAAAAATTGTTGAGCAAGAGACGAAGTATTCGGCTGATTTTAAAAATGAAGTATCACCGGAACTAATTGGGAGAAAAAATGAAATAGAAGAAAAAATCAGTAATTTGTCCGAAGAACGAGCTTCTTTACAAAAAAAAGGAGTGGTAAATTTCGGAGAAGATGTTTTAATTGAAGGAAGAATTAGAAGTTTAGGCGGTCATTTAGACGCGGTAAACGAAAATATTTCTCATAGCGAGAAAAACATTATCGTGCCAGTAAATTTAATGCAGCCGCCGCCGTTGCCGGGTATGCAGCCGCCACCGTTGCCGGGCATGCAGCCGCCACCGTTGCCGGGCATGCAGCCGCCACCGTTGCCGGGCATACAGCCGCCACCGTTGCCGGGTATGCAGCCGCCACCGTTGCCGGGCATGCAGCCGCCACCGTTGCCGGGCATGCAGCCGCCACCGTTGCCGGGCATGCAGCCGCCACCGTTACCGGGCATGCAGCCGCCACCGTTGCCGGGCATGCAGCCGCCACCGTTGCCGGGCATGCAGCCGCCACCGTTGCCGGGCATGCAGCCGCCACCGTTGCCGGGCATGCAGCCGCCACCGTTACCGGGCATGCAGCCGCCACCGTTGCCGGGCATGCAGCCGCCACCGTTGCCGGGCATGCAGCCGCCACCGTTGCCGGGCATGCAGCCGCCACCGTTACCAGGTATGCAGCCGCCACCGTTACCAGGTATGCAGCCGCCACCGTTACCAGGTATGCAGCCGCCACCGTTACCAGGCATGCAGCCGCCACCGTTACCGGGCATGCAGCCGCCACCGTTGCAAGATAGTAAGTTGCCAAAAACAATTGATACTCAAAATATAGTGGATGAGGGGAAAAAATTTCAACCAATCAGCAAAGAAACAGATACGTCTGCGATCCTCAAAACGTCAAATGATGTTACTCTTGTGATAGCTACAAATCCATATCAGTTAGGGAGATCAGGTATCGCTGCCGGAGCTGAAAATAAAAATGTAGCAAGCTTGCAAAATCAAGCAAGCACTCAACAATCTGCTGCTGGCCCGAAATCAGCTAGCAGAGGCATGAGAAGGTAAATTAACGTGGGTGGTAATATTGTTTTGCCACCCATTAAATAATGTAATATTTTTGGGATGAAAAAATGAAATTCATATTCATACTTCTCTTCATTTTCGCCATTGTTCGAATTGTTGCGGCACCAATGCATCTCGACCCTGCATTAATTGTTGGCGTCTGTGTCTTCCTATTTTTCTCATTGGGCGCTATTGGTTTACTTATAAAGAAAAAGAAATAGAAATAATTCATTATCAAAATATTTCATAAATTTTCAAAAAATTTCATACGCTTTCATGTGAGATTCCATAACGCACGTCACTGTGCGTGATCGATTGTAGCGGCGCCGGTCCACGGCGACCGAGAAAATTCCACAGGTAAAACGCGGAGGCATCGACGGCCAGCAGCACGACGGCGTGCGCTAGCGAGCTGCAGAGCGCTCCCGCGCGCGCCAGCTGGTGCACGGCCAGGGCGCGGGCCTGCAGGCCTCTCGCGGAGCGGTCTACCAGATCCAGGGCGCGCAGCGGCCAGCGGCCGAGAAATTCGCCCGCGACCGTGCGGACGGCATCGAGGCGGGCGCGGCCTGGCTGACAGCGGCGTGCTGCAGGCTGGCCAGCTGGTGGGCCAGCGGCGCCGACCTGGCGCACGTCGCTGGCTGCGCGATCAGCTGCAGCGGCGCCGGTCCACGGCGGCCGAGAAAATTCCACAGGTAAAACGGGACGGCATCGACGGCCAGCAGCACAACGGCGGGCGCTGGCCAGCTGCAGGGCGCTGCCGCGCGCGCCCGCTGGTGCACGGCCAGGGCGCAGGCCTGCAGGCCTCTCGCGGAGCGGTCTACCAGATCCAGGGCGCGCAGCGGCCAGCGGCCGAGAAATTCGCCCGCGCCAATCCGGACGGCATTGAGGCGGACGCGGCCCGACCAGCAGCGGCGTGCTGCAGGCTGGCCAGCTGGTGGGCCAGCGACGCGGGCCTGGCGCACGTCGCCGGCTGCGCGATCAGCAGCAGCGGCGCCGGTCCACGGCAGCCGAGAAAATTCCACAGGTAAAACGGGGCGTCATCGACGGCCAGCAGCACGACGGCGGGCGCTGGCCAGCTGCAGGGCGCTGCCGCGCGCGCCAGCTGGTGCACGCCCAGGGCGCAGGCCTGCAGGCCTCTCGCGGAGCGGTCTGCCAGATCCAGGGCGAGCAGCGGCCAGCGGCCGAGAAATTCGCCCGCGCCAATCCGGACGGCATCGAGGCGGGCGCGGCCCCACCGGCAGCGGCGTGCTGCAGGCTGGCCAGCTGGTGGGCCAGCGACGCGGGCCTGGCGCACGTCGCCGGCTGCGCGATCAGCTGCAGCGGCACCGGCCCACAGCGGCCGAGAAAAATCCACAGGTAAAGCGGGGAGGCATCGACGGCCAGCAGCACGGCGGCGGGCGCTGGCCAGCTGCAGGGCGTTCCCGCGCGCGCCAGCTAGTGCAAGGGAAGGGCGCGGGCCTGCAGGCCTCTCGCGGAGCGGTCTACCAGATCCAGGGGACGCAGCGGCCAGCGGCCGAGAAATTCGCCCGCGCCAATCCGGACGGCATCGAGGCGGGCGCGGCCCGACCGAGGTATCGACGGCCACCAGCACGGCGGCGGGCGCCAGCCAGCGGCAGGGCGCTCCCACGCACCAGCTGGTGCAAGGCCAGGGCGCGGGCCTGCAGGCCTCTCGCGGCGTGGTCTACCAGATTCAGGGGAGCAGCGGCCAGCGGTCGAGAAATTCGCCCGCGCCAATACGGACGGCATCGAGGCGGGCGCGGATAGTCGAGCAGTGGCGTGCTGCAGGCCGGCCAGCAGGTGCGCCAATGGGGCGACCGAGAATGAGTAAAGAATACGGCTTATCAACGACAAAATTGCATTTGGGAAATCTTACTTATTAAGATTCTTATTTCCGAGTTTTGCTAAGGCCAACGCAACCTTTTTTTGATCTTTACTATAAATAGTCCATTGTTTCTTTCTTGCGTTATAACTATAGCGATAATCAGGAATATTATCCTCACCTGCGCTTTTATTTATTTGGTACTTTACTTTCCTTGGATCGTCACGCGACCCAGTTCTATCAAATAAAATTTCATCACCCAATACAAACATACCCTTATCGCCACAAAGCTTTCTAGCTATAAGGTACAGTCTTTTTTCTAGAGGTTTTTTCAACGTAAAATATAGCGGATTTAACCAAAGAACCTCACGAGCTTTAATGCCATTATAAAACCAATCAGATAGAGTAACTTCTATAGCAACCATTTTTTCATCAAGAGGAGACTTTTCAATAATCCTTACCCTATCAATAATGCTAAAACTGTCTTTTACTCTTACTTTTCCGGTTAATATATTAGTTTTAATTGTTGTCGATTTCAGTCTATCTAACGCGCCAAAAAGAGTATCGTAATTAGCCTTCCCCGTTGATTTATTTGTAGATGAAAGGTAATGTCCAGCAACAAATCTTACAACCTTGTTTTCAGCATCAGATCTTTCCA